>JAFDVU010000006.1 GCA_018268835.1 Acidobacteriota bacterium
AGGGGGGATTTCGGTTCGATCCAAAGGTCGGCCGGAGGCCGACGGTACCGGGTGGCGGCTCACGCCAGGCGGCGCAGGAAGCGGCGGTAGAGGGGATTTCCGACGTTACTGTTGTTTCTTGCCGCCGAGGATGCCTTTGAGGAGGCCTTTGACGCCTTCGGGGCCGGTGAGGGTGTTGAGCTCCTGTTTGGCCATGCCTTTGACGTCGGGGCGGAAGGCGGGGTCGGTGGCCGGACCCTGGATGGTGAAGGGTACGGTCATGGACTGGACGGTGGCGCGCATCTGAAAGGCGAGGTCGTTGGACGTGCTGACGGTGCCGGCTCCATCGAGGTTGCCGATGGAGGGGACGATCAACTGCAGGTTGTCGACGTGGCCGCCGTCGGGCCCGTACTGCACTTTGGCGCCGAGGGTCTGGATGGCGGTATCGCTGCTGGTTTTGATTCCGGCGAGCGCGGCGATGAAGGAGAGCTTGCGCCCCATATCGAAGTTGGCGAGGGTAGTGTTGTCGAGCGAGAGGGTGCCGGCGGTGACGAGGCGGTCGACGGGTCCTTCGACGGAGAGTTTCGCGCTGGCGGTGCCGCCCCGGAGCGAGGAGCCGTGGGGGAGGACGACGTCCATGGCGGGGAGCATGGCGCTGAGTTCATCGACCGCCATTTTGCCGGCGTCCAGGGTCATGTTCAGGGAGTAGGAGTCGCCTTGCGGGGCGTAGGTGCCGGTGAGGGCGGCGGGCGCGGAGCCGATGCGGATGTCGCCCCTGGAGAGGCGTCCTGAGCGGCGGCGGAGGTTGTGATCGAGGGCGAAATCGAACTCCACCGGCCTGGTGGCGGGAGTGCCTTCGCGGGCGAGGCGCAGTTTTTCGGCTTTGACCTGGCCCTGGATGTGGGCGACGGTGCCATCGCCGCGCACGCTGCCGGTGATGGAGAAGATGCCGGCGAGGGCGGGCGCGTGCTGGGCGATGCCGGTGCCGGCGAGGTCGAGCGAATCGATCTTGAGCGTGGCGGAGAGGGGGCTGGCTGCGGTGTCGGCGGCATTGATGGGGCCGGCTTTGCCGTCGAGCGCGATGCTTCCTCCGCCGGCGACTTTGGCTTTGAGGGTGAAGGGGAACTCACTGGCGGCGGAGAAGTCCTTCACTTCGATGTTGACGTCGCGCAGGACCAGGGGGCGCGCGCGGGCGCCGGTCATACCGAGCGAGAGTTCGCTGCCGGTAATGCGAATGAGGTTGACGGAGAGGTCGAGGTCCTGCTTCTCGCCGGGGGTGGGTTCGGGCGCGGTCCTGGCGGGCCTGGGTTTCTGCTTGCCCCCGAGGCTGGAGAAGTTCCACTCGCCGTCGGGAGACTGGATGAGGGCGATTTGGGGCTGCTCGATGGTGAGGCCGGTAACGTGCAGTTTGCGGGAAGCGATGAGCGGCCAGAGTTCGACCCCGATCGCCAGGGACTGAGCTTTGATGAAGGGCGCCTTGCTGTAGGCGGGATCGTCGGCGATGGAGAGGTCGGAAGCGGTCACGGAGCCGCGGAGGATGGAGAGTTTGAGGTCGCCGAGTTGGACCTGGCGGGCCATGGCATCGGAGAGCTTGGCTTCGAGCATGGGGCGGAAGCGGTTGGGATCCACCATGAAGGGTACTGCCGCGAGCACGACCACCAGTAACGCCACGACGATACCCGTTATCATCAGGAAACGCTTCATGCCCATCGAGTGTACTACCTTCAAATGAGCGGGCTGTAACGATGCTGCGATCGGCAAAAATCTCGGCTGTACTCTTCGGCACTCTGCTGGCGGGAACGCTGGGGGGGATTTGGTTCCTGGGCGAATCGGCGGTGCGGCGCGCACCGGCGGTGGCGGCGGGTTCGATCGACCGGCGGCTGCTCGATACGGCGCGGCAGATGGGGTCGATCGCGGAGACGGCGCAGGAGCAGGAACTGGCGGGGGAAGCGGCGCGGCTGGCGGATCACGAACTGGACCAGGCATTCGCCAGCGCGGTGCGGGAGGCATCGAGCGCGCGTCCGCCGGCGGGAAGCGCGATCGACAAGCTGCGCGGGCGGGTGGACGCGGCGCAGGCGCGGATCGCGGCGGCGCAGGCGCGCATCGACAAGCTGCCCAAGAGCGCGGCCGATCAAATCGAAGTGGCTCAGGCGCAACTGGCGCTGGACCAGGACGAACTGGAAGACGCGCAGGCGGACCTGGAGCGGGCGGGCGGGGACCCGCACGCGGCGTTGCAGCGCGCCATGGCGGACCATCAGGCGGCGCAGCACGACACGGCGGCTGTGCGTCCGCCGGCGCCGATGCCGCAGGGGACGATCGCGCAACAGTTCGCGGCGTGGCGCACGCTGGGCGACCGGGAGGCGCAGGTGGATGCGGCGCGGCAGCAGGCGCTGGCGCGCGCCGCGGCGCTGACGCGCGAACACAGCAGCCTTGAGGCGCTGATCGCGCAGAAGCCGCTGCCGGCGGCGACGGACGATTCACAACAGGACGCCGCCTCCGATCAGGACACGGAGGAGGATCCGGCGGAGATGGTGGCGCGGCTGCGCAGCCTCTCCGACCAAAAAAAGACGCTGACCGAGATGGACCGGCGGATCCAGGATTGCACGCAACTGGCCGATACTTACCGGGCGTGGAGCGGGCTGCTGGACGCGCGTCGCGGCGGCGTCACGCGGACGCTATTGCATTCGCTGGCGCTGGTGTTCGGGCTGCTGCTCATTGCGGTGCTGGTGGAGACGGCGGCGCAGAAGGCGCTGCGCGATCCCAAGGACCGGCATCGCGACCATCAGCAGCGCTTCCTGGTGTCGCTGGCGGTGCGGGTGACGGTGGTGGGGGCGATCCTGCTGCTGGTGTTCGGGACGCCGAGCCAGACGTCTACTGTGATCGGGTTGGCCGGCGCGGGGCTCACGGTGGTGCTGAAGGATTTCGTGGTGGCGTTCATCGGGTGGTTCGTGCTGATGGGGCGCAACGGAGTACGGATCGGGGACTGGGTGGAGATTCGCGGGGTGGGCGGCGAGGTGATCGAGATCGGGCTGTTTAAGACGGTGCTGCTGGAGATGGGGAACTGGAGCAACACGGGGCATCCCACGGGAAGGCGCGTCACCTTCATGAACAGCTTCGCGATCGAAGGGCACTGGTTCAACTTTTCGACCGCGGGGCAGTGGCTGTGGGACGAGTTGCAGGTCACGATTCCGCCGGGCCTGGATCCGTATGCGACGGCGGAGCGGATCCGCGAAGTCGTGGAGCGGCAGACCGAGGCGGACGCGCGGCAGGCGGAGCACGACTGGGAGCGGATCACGCGACAATACGGCACGCGCGCGTTTTCGGCGAAGCCGGCG
This sequence comes from Acidobacteriota bacterium, assembly GCA_018268835.1. Lineage (GTDB taxonomy): Bacteria > Acidobacteriota > Terriglobia > Bryobacterales > Bryobacteraceae > Solibacter. The sequence goes on from JAFDVU010000006.1 coordinate 3,315, forward strand.
GTGGACCTGCGTCCCGGGACGAACGGGCTGGAGGTGCAAGTGCGCTACATCACGCGCGGTCCGGAGCGCTACGAACTGAAGTCGAACCTGTTCCGCGAGATCGTGGAGTTGGTCAGAACTTAAGCCTGGCGCGCGAGTTCGAGGTTGCGGGCTTTGAGCCAGCGCAGCTTCGACTGGTATTCCTGGTAGAGCGTGGCGAAGCCGGCCCAGTAGTAGCCGAAGACGAAGAGCAGCAGGAACGGCAGCGAGAAGAAGTTGTAGATGGAGATGGCGAAAATGCTCATCCCGAGGAAGTAGGTGCCCACGGCGATCTCGGCGTAGGGCAGCCAGCCGCTGCGAGCGCGGTACTTCTTGGTCTCCAGCTTCATGGGCTTTTCCCCGATGGCGAACTTGGGCGTGCGGACGAAGCTGGTTTCGACTCCGAAGATGGCCTCGAGGACGGCGCGGGTGTTGATGATGGTGAGGGCGACGCCGACGGCCATGAGCATAGGCAGCATGAAGACGCTGCGCTTCCAGTTCCTGGGGTAGAGCTCGCGCTGGGCCACCACGTAGAACAGCGAGATGGACCAGAAGCTGGCGGCGATGAGGGGCAGGTCGAGGAACAGCATCTGCCAGATGCCCATGTAGAAGCGCACGATCATGACCGGGAGCATGAGGGCGCTGACCACGATCATGAGCGGGTAGGAGATGTTGGGCGTCAGGTGGAGGAAGGCCTCGGCCTTCACGCGGAACGGGATCGGCGCCTTGAGGATGTCGGGCAGCAGTTTCTTGGCGACCTGGGTGAGGCCCTTGGCCCAGCGCGATTGCTGCACCTGGAAGCCGTGCATTTCGACGGGCAGTTCGCTGGGGCAATCCAGGCCGGGGAGGTAGACGAAGCGCCAGCCTTTGAGCTGGGCGCGGTAGCTGAGGTCGGAATCCTCGGTGAGGGTATCGTGCTGCCAGCCGCCGGCGTCGGCGATCATGGCTTTGCGCAGGATGCCGGCGGTGCCGTTGAAGTTGAAGAAGTAACCGGCCCGCGAGCGGGCGCCGTGCTCGAGGATGAAGTGTCCATCGAGCAGCATGGCTTCGACCTCGGTGAGGAAGTTGTAGTCCTTGTTGAGGTAGCTCCAGCGGGTCTGCACCACGCCGATGGTGGGATCGGTGAAGTGGTGGATGGTGCGCAGCAGGAAGTCCGCCGGGGGGAGGAAGTCCGCGTCGAAGACGGCGACGAAATCGCCGGTCGCGGTCTCCAGACCCTCCTGGAGGGCGCCGGCTTTGAAGCCGTGCCGGTTGGTCCGGTGCTTGTAAACGATGGGGTAGCCCAGAGCCTGGTAGCGCTCGACGATGGCCTCGGCGTAGGCGGCGGTATCGTCGGTGGAGTCATCCAGCACCTGGATCTGAAGCAGATCCTTCGGGTACTCGATCTTGCAGCACTCTTCGACCAGCCGTTCGACGACGTAACGCTCGTTGTAGATGGGCAACTGGATCGTGACCGGGGGCAGTTGTTCCCAGCGTTTGGCGGGCGCGCCGGTGGCGTTTTTGCGGTGCTTGAAGTAGGTGCGGATGATGTCGTAGCGGTGTAACCCGTAGATGGAAAGGATGATCAGGACGGTGAAGTAAGGGATCATCATGGCCCAGTCAAACCAGGCGAGCTGATGGATTCCAGCGAACGGGTTGTTGAAGGCGTTTTGAATCAAGCGCTCCGCCGGCGACTTCGGCGCCAACAGGGCCAGATAGATACTGGACACGGTAATCCCGATATTAACAAATCCTATAGGGCCGCGGGGTCGGTGGTACGGGCCAAACCGGGCTAGTCGCGGCGGAAGACGACGCCGTCTTTCATGACGAAGCGGATCTTTTCCACCTGGCGGATATCGTCGAGGGGATTGCCGGGGCAGGCGACGATGTCGGCGAGTTTGCCGGTTTCGAGGGTGCCGGTGCGGGCCGCGACACCGAGGAGGTCGGCGTCGACGCTGGTGGCGGCGCGGAGGGCGGCGGCGGGCGACATGCCGAGTTCGACGAGGCGGACGAGTTCACCGGCGTTACGTCCGTGGGGGTAGACGGCGGCATCGGTGCCGACCGCGATCTTCACATTCCTGGCGATGGCTTTGCGGACGGTGGTGTCGAGGGCGGCCATGGCGGCGCGCGCCTTGGCTTCGATGGCGGGCGGAACATAGCCGTCGCTGATGCGCTCCTTGAGGCCCTGCGCGGCCATGAGGGTGGGGACGAAGTAAGTGCCGCGGGCTTTCATCATGTCGAGGGCTTCGTCGTCGAGGAAGCTGCCGTGTTCGATGGAGTCGATGCCGGCGCGGATGGCGCGCTTGGCGCCGGTGGCGCCGTGAGCGTGGGCGGCGGTCTTGCGGCGGAGTTCGTGGGCTTCGGCGACGAGGGCGTCGAGTTCGGCCTGGGTCAACTGCGGGGTATCGACATCGTCGGTGAGGGAGAGGACGCCGCCGGTAGCGCAGGTCTTGATGACGTCGGCGCCGTGATCGATGTTGTAGCGGACGGCGAGGCGGGCTTCATCGGGGCTGTTGATGACGCCGTCTGTGATGCCGGATTCGCGGCCGAAGATGCCGGGGGCGTAGCCGGCGAAGGGGTCGCAGTGGCCGCCGGTGGAGCCGAGGGCGTGCACGCTGACGAGCATGCGCGGGCCGGGGATCTTGCCGGCATCGATGGCGTTGCGCAGGCCCACGTCGATCAGGTCCGTGGAGCCGAGGTCGCGGACGGTGGTGAAGCCGGCCATGAGCGTGCGGCGGACGACGTCCACGGCGTCGAGGGTACGTTCGGAGACGGGCTTTTTGAGCAGGCCGAGTTCCTCATTGCGGTAGTCGCGCTCGAAGGGGTAGGAGAGATGGGTGTGGGCGTCCATCAGGCCGGGCAGGAGGGTGACGTCGCCGAGATCGAGGATTTCGGCTCCGGCGGGCGCGGCGGCGTTGGCGCCGACGGCGGTGATGCGATTGCCGGAGACGACCACGACGGCGGGGGAGACGATGCGGTCGCTCTTGCCGTCGAAGAGGCGCGCGGCCCGGATGACGGTGACTTTATCGGCGGCGGCAAGGGTGAGCGCCGCAGCCAGGAGGATTCCGGCGAGTCTGGTCATTGTCGTAGTGTACTGCGCCTGCTCCGGACGGCGAGGATTATCCCGCGAGGGACGCGAGGAGGTCTTCGTAGGCGGTGGTGACGGCGTCCCAGGAGTAGTGGTCGCGGACGCGCTGTTCGGCGCGGCGGCGGAGGGCGTCGCGCTCGGCTTCGGACATTCCGAGGGCGCGGCGGATGGCGGCGGGAAGGGTATCGGGTTCGAAGGGGATGCCGGCGTCGCCGGCGACTTCGGCGTTCTCCGGGGTGTTGCGGTAGAGCACGAGGGCGCCGCGGCCCATGGCTTCGATGAGCGCCGGGTGGGTGCCGCCGACTTCGGTGGCGTGGATGTAGGCGAAGCTGTGGGACTGCAGCTCGTGGTAGCCGTCGCCGTAGATGGCGCCGGGGATGGCGATGCGGGGATCGGTGGTGGCGCGCACGCGGCGGATGTAATCGCCGGCGTAGGGGGCGTCGCCGATGAGGGCGAGGCGCAGGGGAGTCTCCACCTCTTCGAACGCGGCGCGGACTTCGAAGGGATGGTTCTCCGGCTCCATGCGGCTGACGTAGAGGAAGTAGCGCCCGCGTTCCAGTCCGAGAGCGGCGAGCGCGGCGCTGGTGGAGAGCTTGCCGACGGGCGCGCCGTAGGGGATGAAGGTGCTGGCCTGGCGATAGCGCTGGAGGTAGTAATCCTGAATGGCGCGCGCATCGGTGATCACGCGGGAGGGGCAGAAGGTGGTGAGCCACTCCGAGGCGTGATACCAGGCGCGGGCGAGCGCGTTCCACTTCTTGCGTTTGCGCTCGATGCCGTCCACGTTGAGCGCGACGGGGATGCCGAGGAGTCGCGGCCAGAGGGTGAAGACGGCGTTGGCGCCGTTACAGTAGAGCGCGACATCGGCGCGGTGGAAGAGCAGGTGGAGGGTGCTGAAGGCGGTGTGGGTGATGGTTTCGAAGTACTTGTGGCGGAGGCTGGGGAGGTAGCAGCGGAGCACGCCGCGGTAGGCGGGACCGGGGGCGCGTTCGCGGCAGTAGACGACGACCTGGTGGCCGCGCTCGACGAGGCGCGTGCCGAGTTCTTCGGCGAAGGTTTCGAAGCCGCCGTAATTGGCCGGGATGCCGCGAGTGCCGAGGAGCGCGATGCGCACTACGTCTTCGCGGTTTCGGAGCGCGAGAGCATGCGCACCATCTTCTTCGGCGCCTGGTGGCTGACCGGGCGGTATTGGAACCACGCGGCCATGTACTTGTCGTCGACGCGGCGGCTGGACTGAATCAGGCGGCGCTTGGCCATGACCCGGCGCAGGTTGCGGCCGAGGTACCAGAACGCCTTGAGGGAGGAGTGCTCCCAGAGCAGGCAGCACATGACGACGGTGAGGTCGCGCGCGGCGATGGAGAACCAGTTGCGCCAGTAGAGATCCGGCGAGATGTTCTTGATGCGCATCAGGAACCGGTTCTTCACCGAGTGCATGTTGATTTCGGCCGGCAGCGCGCGGCGGTTGCCGGGGAGGACCTTGCGGACGTGGTAGCCGCGGGCGTAGGGGGCGTACAGGCACTTCCAGCCCATGAGCTGGGCGCGCCAGGCGACGTCGGCGTCTTCGCGGTAGACGAAGAAGTCGTTATCGAAGAACTCGCCGTCGAGCGAGATATCGTCGATCATGGCGCGGCGGTAGAGGGCGGCGGCGGCGGTGGCGCCGAAGACATACTCGTAGTGCAGGTAGTGGCCGTTATCCACCTCCTGGCTGCCGCGGTCGAGGTGGCGCAGCATGGGGTTGAAGTAGATACCGGTGGAATCGACGACGGGCTTCTCCGGAATTTCGAAGTGGCTGGTCATGGTGAGCAGCTTGCCGCACACGGTGCCGATTTTGGAATCGAACTGGCCGGCATCGACCAGAGCCTGGATGAAGTTGGGGAGGAGCAGGACGTCGGGATTGAGGGTCAGGACCCATTCGCCGCTGGAGAGCCGGATGGCCTGGTTCTGCGCGGCGGCGAAACCGTTGTTCTCTTCGTTGTAGTAGACCTGGCAGCGGTCTTCGAACTGTTCGAGGATGTCGATGGTGCCATCGGTCGAGGCGTTATCGACGACGATGATCTCCTTGTGCGGGTACCGTTGCGCGAGAACGGATTCCAGGCAGCGCTTGATGAAGCGGCCGCTGTTATAGGTCACTATCGTGACGGATACGACGTCGTTATGCGCCATGCACCTGAACCTGAACAACCCATGATGTACCACGAACCTTAAGGGCGAACACCGCTAACCAGACATCGTCCCGCGAGCCGGATCACCCTCCCGTAGCTCGCGAAAGGCTTGAGACTCCCTTCGAGCACCGATTCTCCGATGCCGCGCAGGATGCTGCCGATCATCACCGCGGCACACACCACCCCATGTGCCGAACGGCCAAAGTGCTTGAATGAATACCTTAGTAAACTACGATACCAATAAAAACGCCGCATCTCTACTGCGAGGCGGGGGATCGAGTGCCCTCCAATGTGACGGGCAGTCCCTTGCGGGACGAAGTAGAGTATCCATCCGCCCTGTTTGATTCTGCTGCAAAAATCGACGTCTTCGAACCAGAGCGGATGAAAGCCCTCGTCGAAACCGCCCACCTGTTCCCACACACCGCGACGCACCATCAGGAACGCTCCGGCGGGTTGTTCGACGGGAAACTGCGTCGAATAATCCCGCCCGAGAAGACGGTAGCGACGGTTGACCGGATTGTTTGGCCAGAGGCGATTGAGCAAGAGGGATTCCAAAACCAGGACGGCGGGCGTGGGAAGCCGGCGAGCCATGAAACCGATTTGCGGCCGGCCGCCGGCGTCCACCAGGCAGCCGCCGGCGCCGGCGGAACCTGGCAGGTCGCAGGCGGCGCGCAGGGGTTCGAGGGAACTGAGCAACACGGCATCCGGATTCAGCAACAGAATGTAGGGGTTGCTCAAGGCGGCAAAGCCTTGATTGACGGCGGAAGCGAAGCCGCGGTTCTCCGCATTGGCGATGAGCCGGATGTTGCGGCGGCGGACTTCCTCGCGGGTGGCGTCCTGCGAGGCGTTGTCGATGACGACGATGTCGGCGCCGGTGGGCGCGGCGGCATCGAGGCAGGGGCCGATTTCGGCGGCGGAGTTATAAGTCACGATGATGATGCCGATGGGCGCCATGTGTCACTTTGCCCCACGGGTGAGCAGAAAGTACAGCCTCCAATATGGCCCGCCGGCGGCGGAGCGGACGAATTGTTCGTTCGCGCGCAGAACTTCGTCGAGGGCCGCGGGGACTTCGCGGGCGAAGGCGAAGCCGCGGAGTCCTTCGCGTTTGCCGCGCAGCCAGGCAAGGCCCCTGCCATGGCGGAATGCCACCGCGCCCCAGAGCAGTTGACCGACGAGGACGGGCCACCAGCAATGGCGCGGCAGGTGGCGGGCGGCGAGGAAAAGCTGATTGCGGGCGATGCGGCGGACGGTATCGGGATGCCAGCGGCCGAAGGTGGCGCTGCCGAGGTGGACGGCGCGGGCCTCGGGGACGTAGCGGCCGCGGATGCCGAGGCGGGCGCAGCGCATACCGAACTCGGCGTCTTCCAGGTAGGATTCGAAGCTCTCTTCGAGCAGGCCGGCGCGGGCGAAGACTTCGGCGCGGAGGAGCACGGCGGTGAAGGGCGGGGAGACGATGTCGCGGGCCTGATCGAAGGGCGGCGCGTCGGCCATGCCGGCGCCGGCGCGCCAGGTGGTGGCGGCGCGGGTGGTGAGGTCGAAGGTGGCATCGAGCGCGCCTTGCGGGCTGAGGATGCGGCCGGTGGCGAAGGGCGCGGAGGCGGCGGCGAGGCGGGCGAAGTAATCGGGCGCGAGTTCGACGTCGCTGTTGAGGATGGCGAGGAACTCGCCGCGGGCTTCGGAGATGCCGCGATTCACGGCGGGGGCGAAGCCGGCGTTGCGTCCCATGGGGATGACGCGGGCGCCGCGGCGGCGGGCGAGGTCGGCGGCGCCGTCGGTGGAGCCGTTGTCGACGACCAGGAGTTCGCCGGCGCGGAGGGTCTGTGCGTCGAGCGAGTCCAGCAGGCGGCTGAGGCAGTCGCGGCCGTTGAAGACGGGCACGATGGCGGTGATCATCTCAGGAAACGCTTCTTGAGCAGGAAGACGATGTTCTGGAAGCCGTCGCGCCAGGCGTTGAGCTTGGTTTCGCCGACGCGCGAGGAATACATGATGGAGATCTCGCCGAAGCGGACGCGGGGGTTGAGGATGGCTTCGATCTTAATCTCTTCGCTGAAGGCCATGCCGTCGCTTTCGAGCTTCATGCCCTCCAGGATGGAGCGGCGGAAGACCCACATGCCGGACTGCGAATCGCGGATCCAGCGGAAGAACAGAATCGACATGACGAGGGAGAGGACGAGGTTGCCGAACTTGTTCTTGAAGCTCATGGCGCGGGAATCGCGGACGGGGAAGCGGGAGGCGTTGAGGAAGTCGACTTCCAGGTGGAGGAAGGCTTCGACCAGGTAGGAGAGGGCGTCGACGGGATAGGAGTGGTCGCCGTCGAGCGTGATGATGAGGTCGCTGGTGGCGGAGGCGAAGCCGCGTTTGTAGGCCCGGCCGTAGCCGCGGACTTCTTCGCGCACGACTTTGGCGCCGAGGCTGGCGGCCACCTCGCTGGTGCGGTCGGTCGAATTATTGTCCACCACCACGACTTCATCGACGAACCCGGGCATGGCGCGGAGGATCTTTTCGACGCCCTGCTCTTCGTTGAGGCAGGGGATGATGACGGTGATCGACAGGTCCTTATACATTTGCCGCTGCCCTCCGACTTTTTTGGGGCGCCGCGCGTCTGGATATCATGGACTGTATGAAGCGCCTGGCGATCCTCGTGCTGAGCGCGGCGGCGCTGGCCTCCGCGGCCGACCTCTCGGCGGTGCACAACGTGTACCTGCTGAAGATGTCGAAGGGGTTCGACCAGTATCTGGCCAACCGCCTGACGAACGGCAAAATATTCCAGGTGGTGACCGACCCCAAAATGGCGGACGCGATCTTCACCGACCAGATTGGAGAGGGCTTCGAGGCGAAGCTGAAGGGACTGTTCCCGCCGCCGGAAGACGCCACGGCGGAGGCGTCGGACCAGGCCGGCGCGGCGGACCAGGGGGACAAGGCCGACAAAGGGGAGAAGGCCGACAAAGGGGACAAGGCCGGCAAAGGGGACAAGGCCGCGAAATCCGGCAAGGCGGCCAAGGCGGCCAAGGCTTCCGCCGACGCCGACGAAGACACCGGGGACTCCGCTCCCAGCCTGGTGACGGACACGGTGAACAAGCTGGACAACCCGGCGGTGAACTCCTCGTTTGGGCGCGCCAAGGGGATGGTGTTTATCGTGGACGCCAAGTCCAAGCAGGTCATCTGGTCGGCGTATGCGCTGCCGAAGAGCACGTCGTCGAGAGAATTGGACCGCACCGCCTCCGACATTGTAAGCCGCATCAAGCGCGACCTGAAGACGAAGTAGCTCACGGGCGCTTCCTCCGGGCAAGATCGCGGTAGCCTTCGACCAGTTTGCGGGTGATGGCGGCCATATCCCAGTTGGCGACGACTTCGGCGCGGGCGCGCTCCGCCATGGCGGCGGCGGCTTCGGGGTCGCGCAGCAGGGCGAGAGTGCGGGCGGCGAATTCGGCGGGGTCGTCGGCCAGCGCGCAGAACTCACCGTCCTTCGCCGCAAGACCCTCGGCGCCGACATACGTGGAGACCACCGGGATGCCGGCGGCGAACGCTTCCAGGAGCTTGACGCGCACGCCCGAGCCGCTGAGGATGGGGCACACGAACACGGCGTAGCGGGACAGGGGGTCACGCACGTCCTCCACGAAACCGAGCATGTCCAGGTGGCCGGCGTAATCGGCGTAGGTGTGTTCGGGGGGCGGATCGCTGCCGGCGATGACGAGGCGCGCTTCGGGCTCGGCGATGAGGATGCGGGGCATCACGTTGCGCACGAACCAGTCCACCGCGATGCGGTTGGGATCGTGGCGCCAACTGCCGAGGAAGAGCATGGTGAGGGGCTCGCGTCCGCGCGGGCGGAAGCGATAGCGGGTGGTATCGATGCCGGCGCGCAGGCCGGCCCGCAGGCGGGGGCGGATCCCGGGGACGAAACCGAGCAGGTAATCGCCATTGGCCGGGGTGCAGACCTGCACCTGGTCGAAGTCGGGGAGCATGCCGAGTTCGTAGCGCAGGGCGCGCAGGTATTCCAGGCGCGCTTTGAGCGAATCGCCCAGCCCGAGGGTGTGGCCGAGGCCGCGGCCGATGGACTGGAAGTAGACGTCGTGCTCGAAGAGGGCGTTGACGATGTGGCGGTAGTCGCCGCGATACTGCGCCATGGGGGTGTATTCGAGCTGGAGCACGTCGATTTGCCTGGTGTAGAGCTGGCGATGGATGAGCCACTCGAGGTCGGAGTTGGCGAATTCGCGCACGGCGTGGGGTTCGATCGAAGCCATGCCGGGCGGGCGTCCGCTGGGGCGCACGAGCCACTCGGCGGAGGCGCAGAAGGTGAGCAATTCGCGGTTGGCCTCTTCCTGCCACGGCCAGTCCAGCAGTTCGAGGACGTGGACTTCGGCGAGGCGGGACATCTCGCGCAGCGTCTGGTACATGAAGACGCCGCCGCCGTGGACGGGCGGGCAGATCGGGTAGGGCGATACGAAGAGGACGCGCAGGCGCTCGGGCGGCGGCGCGGCGGCATCGAAGCGGTCGCGGAAGTAGCCGCCGAGCGGGCGGCGGAAGGCTTCGGTATCGCCGATTGCCGCGAGAGAGAGGGCGCGGCGGCGCGAGCGGATGGCTTGCGGCAACTGGCGGAAGGCTTTCCAGATGGCGCGCAGGTTGGGGCGCAGGGGCAGTTCGCCGAAGAGGACGGCGAGGAAGGCGCCGCTCCAGGCGAAGAAGAAGTGTCCGGCCAGGCGCGGCAACTCGTGGATGTTCTTCCAGCAGAAGAGCAGGTAGTTCTTGCGCAGAACATCCTGGATGAAATCGGGGGTGAATTTTTTCCCGATGGTGCCGCGGTGTTCGTGATAGACGATGCTGCGCGGCTGATAGAAGACCTTCCAGCCGCGCTTCCAGGCCATATAGCCGAGGTCGGTGTCTTCCAGGTAGAAGGGCTCGAGCAGGGGATCGAAGCCGCCGAGTTCGAGGAACTTGCGGCGGTCGAAGGCGCAGCTTCCGCCGCCGCCGTAGAAGCAGGGGAAGAGGCCGGTGACGCCGGGGTCGTCGCGGTGGCGGACGCGGAGTCCGCCGTCCTGCCACCAGGCTTGCGTGAGGCCGGTCTCTTCGCGCAACTTGCCGGGGTCGGTGAAGAAGATCTGGCAGGAGACGGCGAAGACATCGGGGTCGCGGAAGCCTTCGAGCAGGGGCGCGAGGAAGTCCGGCGCGACGCGCATGTCGCTGTTGAGCAGCACGACGATGTCGTTGGAGGCGGCGCGGAAGCCGGCGTTGGAACCGCCGCCGAAGCCCAGGTTTTCCGGCAGAGCGACTAGGGTGATCTGAGGGAATCGCTCGCGCAGGAAATCCGCGCTGCCGTCTTCGGAGCCGTTATCGACGACGACGATTTCGTTTCGCGGATTGCCGGCGAGCGCCTCGACCACGCTGGGCAGATACTTTTCGAGCAGGTCGCGGCCGTTCCAGTTGGGGATGACGACGCTGGCGGCATCGGTGCGCGGCATCGCCGAAGGCGCCAGCGGACGGCGGATGCGGAAGAACTGCGCGAGGACGAGCGCGACGAAGCTCACCGGCAACACCACGAGCGATGCGAAGAGCAGCGGCAGCGCGCGCAGCAGGCGTTTCAGGAGAGCCATGTCAGAGAGCCGGCCCCAGCCCGACTTTGCGTCCGAGCCTCACCCAACGCGAGAGCCGCACCATGGCGAGCTGCTGCTCGAGTTCGCCCTTTTCCCGGTCCAGCCTCAGGGCCCAGGCGGTGCGCTCTTCGAGTTCCTTTTCCGCGCGGCCGATGGCGGCGACGGCCTGCACGAGTTCTTCGGAAAGGCGGGCGATTTCGGCGGTGAGGCGCTTTTCGGTATCGAGCGCCCACTGCGTCTTCTCGCGGTTCTCCTGCTCCAGCGCGGCGATCTTGCGATTGAACCCCTCGACGACGCCGCGCGCGTTCTCCTGATCGCGCGCCAGTTCCCGCTGCAACTCGAGGATGCGGGCGTCGCGTTCGGCGACGAGGGCGTTCAATTCGGCGGCCCAGCGATTGCTGGCTTCCAACTCCTCTTTCTGCTCGCGGAAGAGGGCGAGCAGTTTCTGGTGCTCGTGGTCGAATTCGGCGAGATCGGCCTGGGACTTATTGAGCCATCCGTCCTTGAGCGCGAGTTCCTTTTCAAGCGCGGCGATGTGGCGTTCGCGCTCGCGCAGCACGTTGGCCGAGCGGGGGACGTAGAGGAAGGCGGGATTGCCCAACTGCGGGCGGTGGGCGCAGACGGCGACGAAGAAATGGCTCTCATCGGGCGCGGTTTCGCCGGCGTCGAGGCGGGCTTCCACGGTGTTGCCGGGCTCGTGCGGGGTGAAGGCGACGCCTTCGACGTGATTTTCCAGGTAGAGCGAAACGTGCGGGAAGACGGCGCGCAACTCATCGCTGAACTCGGCGAAATCGAATTCGTGGACGTGGAAGGGATTGGCGCCGTGGGCGCCGCGCGACTCGGTGTAGTAAAGGCGGTTGGGGGTGGAGACGATCAACTGGCCGGAGGGGGTGAGGACGCGGCGGGCTTCGGCGAGGAAGCCGCGCCAGTCCTCGAGGTGCTCGATCATCTCGAAGGCGACGACGAGATCGAAGGAGGCGTCGGGGAAGGGCAGGGCGGTGGCGCTGGCCTGTTCAAAGGCGAGGTTGGCGGCGGCGTAGTGGGCGCGGGCAAATTCCACGGCATCGGCGGCGACATCGATGCCGGTGACGCGCTCGGCGGTGGAGGCGAGTTCCGCCGTGCCGTAGCCGGCGCCGCATCCGGCGTCGAGCACGCGCTTGCCCCGGGCCAGGCGTACGGCGAAGGTGTAGCGCGCCATGTGTTCGTTGAGCAGGTCGATATCCACCTGCCCGGGAATCAGCCTCTCGCCGGTGAATTCAGCCAAGCTGTTTCTCCAGGGGCGCGCCGCCGCTGATGCGCGCGTTCACCTCGACGCGGCAGGGGAGGTGAATGTAGCCGTAAATCTGCTGCTCGCCGCGGCTCATCTGCAGGACCAGGGCGTTATCGATCCAATCGCACATGGAATAGCCCATCAGGGTGCCGTCGGCAATCGCGGGGGAAAACGAGAACGACGCGGGGTAGAGTTCGGGCAGGTCCACGTGGAAATCCACGGTGAGCACGTCGCCCTCCTGCATGGGGGGCAGTTGGTGGCCCTCGCGCGCGGTGTTGGTGCCGGCGAAATCCATGCCGAGTTGATTGCGCAGCATGAAACCGACGATGGGCAGCGGGAGATCGGCTCTGGCGCGCGCGCTGATGCGCACCAGGATGCGGCCGGAGGGTTCGAGCAGGTGCGCGGGGCGGCCCGATTCGTCGTAGACGGCGATGCCGATGACCTGGGCGCGGCCGTCGCCGAAGCGGTGGTCGACGTTGGGGATGGAGTCGACGATTTCCGGCGCCTGGAGCGATGCGCGGCGTTCGGCGCGGGGCGCGGCGGCGGAACGGTTGAGCAGGTAGGTGGAATCCTTTTCGGTCATGGCCGCCAGGTATTTGGCGACGATCTTATCGGGGTCGCCGATATCGAGCAGGCGGCCGCGGTCGAGCCAGAGGGCGCGGTCGCCGATGGCTTTGACGTCGCTGACCGCGTGGGAGACGAAGAGGATGGTGACGCCGCGTTGGCGGAGTTCGTGCACCTTGCGCATGCAGCGCTGGCGGAAGTAGATGTCGCCCACGGCGAGGGCTTCATCGACGAGGAGGATTTCGGGATCCACGTTGATGGCGACGGCGAAGGCGAGGCGCACGACCATGCCGCTCGAGTAGGTTTTGACCGGCTGGTTGATGAAGTCGCCGATTTCGGCGAAGCCGGTGATCTCGGCGTAGCGCTGATCGATCTGCCGGGTGGAAAGCCCCATGATGGAGCCGTTCAGGTAGACGTTGTCGCGGCCGCTGAATTCCGGATTGAAGCCGGCGCCGAGTTCGAGCAGGGCGGAGACGCGTCCGCCGACCTGCACGGTGCCGGAGGTGGGATGGAGTATGCCGGCGACCATCTGCAGCAGGGTGCTCTTGCCGGAGCCGTTCTCGCCGACGATGCAGAAGGTCTCGCCGCGGCGCACCTCGAAGCTCACGTCGTGCAGCGCCCAGAAATCCTTGTGGCGCTTGAGGCGGTTCAGCGACAGGAGTTCCTTGAGGCGGTCACCCGGCGAATCGTAGATCGCGTAGCTTTTGGAAACGTCTTGAAATTCAACGGCGTTCACGGCGATGAAAGCGAATCATTAGTGTAACCCGCGCCCGTGGCGGGCATCGTGGCGCGATCCGGCGTTCTCCCGCGGGTGCGGGGATGATCCTGGTCCTGGCTCTGGTGTGCGCGGCATGTTCGTCGGCACGCAGGCGATTCGCGCGGCATGAAAGCGCGCGGTGCAGGACGGCAGTTTTTCGCTGCGGCGGGAAACGGCACGGGTGGAGGTGGCGCGATCGGGCTACATGGCCTACTGCGAAGGCAGCTACGTGATCGTGTGCCGGATGACGCCGGGCAAGATGTGGAAGGCTGTGACGGACACACTCGCGCGCTCGGCGGATCCGGAGCCGCGGTAGCCGGCGGGGGACAGCGGGATCGGTCACGCGGCGTCGGTGGCAAGCACACCGGTGGTCGCGGCGGCGACTACTTCGGGGAGCAGCGGTTCGGCGAAGGGTTCGGCACGGAACCAGCGCAGCAGGGCGGAATCGCCGGCGCGGCGGCGGCGCATGATTTCGCGGCGGCGCTCCCACGCATTGGACCAGCACTGGGCGACACGCCAGAGCGCGGGCAGGGAGCGGGGTTCGGCCAGGAGGCACCCGCCCAGCACCACCAGGTCGCGCGCGGTCATAGGGAGCCAGCACCGGCGATACAGCCCCGGGGTGGAGTTCTTGATGCGCATCAGGAAGCGGTTCTTCACCGAGTGCATATTCATGGCCGGGGAGACGGAACGGCGGTTGCCCGGGGTCATGGTGCGGACGTGCCAGGCGGAAGCGGCGGGGGCGTAGATGCAGCGCCAGCCGAGCAACTGCGCGCGCCAGGCGACGTCAGCGTCTTCGCGGTAGGCGAAGAAATCGGGATCGAAGAAGGCGCCGCCGATGGAGACGTCGTCGATCATATCGCGGCGATAGAGGGCCGCGGCGGCGCAGGCGCCGAAGACGTACTCGGTGCGGTTGAAGGCGGGAGAGTCGGGCTGGTGCCAGCCGCGGTCGAAGTGGCGGGCGGTGGGGGTGAAGTAGATGCCGGCGGAATCGATCAGGCGTTCGGGGAGGGGCTGGAAGCCGGGCCCGATGGAGAGTAACTTACCGCACACGGTTCCGGCACCCGGGTCGAGGCCGGCGGCATCTACCAGACAGCGGAGAAAACCGGGTTCGAGGAGGACATCCGGGTTCAGAGTCAGCACCCACTCCGCCGTGCTGGAGCGGATGCCCTGGTTCTGGGCTTCGGCGAAACCGACATTGCGCGGATTGAGGACGGTGCGGATACGGTCACGGAACTTGCGCAGGATGCGCCGGGTATCGTCCTGGGAGGCGTTATCGACGACGACCACGTCGAGGGCCACATCCTGTTGATTCAGAGCGGCTTCGAGGCAGCGGCGGATGTACCGGCTGCTGTTGAAGGTGACGATGGATACACAAACAGTCGGTTCCGGCATGTTGATATGGCGATGTACTAACCTAAGACCCGAATTTACGAAAACCAACTACAGCGAAATTTTTTTGAAGGGTGTAGTTGAAAACATGTTTCGCGGGTCTTTGGTGCAGAGGGAATGTCGTCATTCGCGTCCGACGAACAACTCGTGAACATGCTCCGTCAGGAACGAACGGGCGCCGCGCTCGAAGAGCAAGTGAGCCGGCTGTTCGAGGAATCGCGCGACGACGTGTACCGGTATTTGCTGACGCTGGGGCTGCATCCGCCGCGCGCGCAGGAGTCGGTGCAGGAAGTGTTCCTGCGCCTGTACGCCACTCTGCGCAAGGGGGAGGAAATCCAGAATCCGCGGGCATGGGTTTTCCGGGTGGCGCACAACCTGGGGTTAAAGGTTCGCGCGCGGCAGGAAACCGAGGAGCCTTTCGATACGGAAGTGCGCGCGCGATACGTCGGGCGCACGGACACGCCGGAGAGCGAGTTGCTGGATCGCGAACGGATGGTGCGCTTTCACGACGCGGTGGAAGGGCTGAGCGAGCAGCAGAAGCGGTGCCTG
Organism: Acidobacteriota bacterium; assembly: GCA_018268835.1. Taxonomy (GTDB): domain Bacteria; phylum Acidobacteriota; class Terriglobia; order Bryobacterales; family Bryobacteraceae; genus Solibacter. The sequence continues at coordinate 18,676 of JAFDVU010000006.1, forward strand.
TTTCTGCGCATGGAAGGCATGCGGTATCCGGAGATCGGTTCGGCGCTGGGCATCAGCCCGAGCGCGGTGGGCGAGTTTCTGCGCCGTGCCATGGTGCGGCTGAGGAAGGTGCGCGATGAGTAGCCTTACGGTGCGCCATCCCGAAGACGGAGCTCTGCTGCAGTATCTGGACGGCGAACTCGGGCGGCGGCAGGCGCGCAAGGTGCGGGAGCACCTTAAGGCGTGCTGGCAGTGCCGGGCGGAACTGGAAGAACTGCAAGCCACGGTGAACGAGTGCATGCGCTACCGCAAGCAGGTGATGATTCCCTGCATGCCGGAGCCGCCGGCCGCCTGGGGGCGGCTGGATTTCGCGCGGGTGGACGCCGAACTGGCGCGCGAATCCTTCACGGCGCGGCTGGGCCGCTGGCTTTCGCCGCGGCGGAACGCGCCGTTGCGCTGGGCGCTTTCGGGCGCCATGGCGCTGGCGCTGGCCGCGGTGGTTGTTCTGCAACTGCGCGAGACCCCCAAGGTGGAAGCGGCGGCGCTGCTGCGCAAAGCGGTGGCGGCCGGCGACAGCCGTCCGCGCGCGCCGCGGCGATTGCGCATCTTATCTTCCCGCGGCCCGCTGACGCGGCTAGCCGGGACTGCCTCGGTCCGCCCGGCGGCGGCCGAAATCGAAATCGCGCGCCACTTCGAGACGGCGCGCTACGACTGGAACGACCCGTTGAGCGCCAGGGCCTATGCGGCATGGCGCGAGGCGCTGGCGCGCAAGGTGGACGAAGTCTCCACCCTGGATCCGGCCGTATACAGAATCAGGACCACCACTCCCGACAGCGAACTGGCGATGGCCAGCCTGGACCTGCGCAAGACGGATTTCGCGCCGGTGGCGGCTCGCTTCGAGTTCGCGGATCACGAGTGGGTGGAAATCACGGAATCGGTAGACCAGCTCGATTCTCCCGCAAGCACAGTAGCTGGAACCACCGGCGGCACGCCACGCCAACCTGGGGTGCCGCCGGGTCCTTCTTCATCGGAATTTGCAGCCGCGCCGGCGGCGCCCGCGCCCAATGAGGAGCTGCAGGTAGTGGCGGCGCTCCACGAGGTGGGCGCCGACCTGGGCGATCCGCTCGAAATCAGCCGCGAAGGCGGCGAGGTAGTGGTGAGCGGCGCCGGGATCAGCGCGCAGCGGCAGCAACAGATTCACAATCAACTGGACCGCCTGCCCCACGTGGTAGTGCGGTTCAGCGATCCGGTTTTACCCGCAAGCACGCCGGCTGTCGAGCCGGCAACGACTCGTGATGCGGCCGTACCCGCCGAAAGACCAACCTACACGGCGCGGATTGAACAACGCCTCGGTGGGCGGCCGCAATTCGAGCGTTTCAGCGGACAACTTTTGGACTGGACGGATGCGGCGATGTCGCGCGCGTACGCACTGCATCGCCTGGCCGAGCAGTTCACGGCGGCATCGGAGAGCGGCATGAGTCCCGAGGACCGGCGCACGCTGCGCAAGCTGGGACGCGAGCACCTGGCGGCGATGCAACAGGACCTGGCCAGGATCCAGACCACGGTGAATCCGGTACTTAGCGGCATCGGCGCCACGGCGGGAGCGGCGGATTCGCGGCCCGCGCCGATGGCATGGCAGGCGGCCAGCGAGCGCGTGATGGCGAGCGGCCATCGTATGGAGCATCTGCTGGCGGTGGTGCTCGGGGCGGCATCGGGCAACGCGGGCGGCAACGCGCCATCGGACCTGATGACGGCGCTGAACCAGTTGACGAGCGACATCGGGCAGTGCCAGCGCCTATTGTCGAACGAATAGCTCGCTACCCCGACTCGGAAGTTCAATTGTGGACCGCGATCACGACGCCAGGTTGGGTGGAGATCCCGCTGTAGCTCGCCGTTATGGGTTGGTCGCCATTGCCCACCGATGATGGAATTACCACGTTGAACTGAAATTCGCCTGGCGCCACCAGGCCGGCGAACTGCACCGCTGCATTGGCGCCGCCGATCTTCACCACGGGCACGGGCGAAAGCGTTCCGGATTGCATCAAAGACCCGCTCACAATGGGTGCCGAGGTTGGTCCGAAGCCGTTGGCGTACAGCAGCACCGTCTCGCCCGGTTTGGCGGGCGTGGTTAGTCCGGCATAAAGATTCGTTGGCCCGATCAGACTCCCATCTGCGTGCACTGCAGCCAGGTACGGTCCCCCGTTAAACACGAAGAACGACGGCGAGAGCGGCAGCGCTTGTACAACAGATGGCGCGCTTACCGTCCCTTTGTTGGTGACCGACACCTGCACCGGGCCGCTCATAGCATCGGGCGGAGTGAGGATGTTCACCTGCGAAGGGCTGATGTAGTACACGTAGGCAGCCTTGCCATTCACGGTCACACCGACGCCGTCCAGTTGTGCCGGCATTTCGCTACCGGAAAAGTCGGAACTCTGCCATATGCGAGAGTCCCCCGTGAGTGCGAGGCCGGCGCCTTTCACCTCCACCCATGTATTTGGTGCAATCGCGGGGCTTTCACCTTCCGCGTTGGCCACCAACGATATTACCGGCGGCGCCAGTTCAAAATGAGCCTGGAGAACGTCATCAGGAAACGCGCTCGCATTCGCGTGGAAGATCTCGATGAACTGCGCGCGCAGAGAATCGTTCCGGCTTAACGGGTAGATGCCGGTCTCCAGCATCTCCAGATACGTGGTCGACGTACACGGCGTAGGGCTGGTGACCGGCTCCGAGCACGCCGCCCCCTGCCCGGTTGAACCGAAGTACTCATTGGTCTGAAATGCGACCAGCGTTCCGAACGTCCGGGCTGCCTGGACCACTTCCGTCGATGCCGGTTCACCGGGCATCAGAAAATCGAACTGCACCACCAGGCGGCCTGGAAGTTTCTGGCTCGCGACTGCGAAAAGCGGCTGGTTCTGGTCGGGAACAGCACCCTTGATCACTGATCCGTCCTCAGCGATAGCGGGGAAAGGATTCAGCGGAATGACGGACACGTCGAAGGTTTTGTCCGGGAAGCTCTTCTGAAAAGAGCCGATGATCTGAGTCCATGCCTGCAATAGCAACGATGGCTTGTAGCCCGCCTGCTGCCAGGTGGTGACCGCATCGCTGACGCAAGCCAGTCCGGTCGATTGCGGCGTCTCGGCCGGCAGGCGCAACTCCTCCGTGGTGCGGTTGATCCCGGTGAGTCGGACCAGAGTGATGGCATCATAGGCTCCCGCGCTCTTCAGGTGCGCGGCGAGCGCCGCCAGCAGGGCATCCCAGTGGCTCAGAAAGGCGGGATCCCAGGGCGCCGCAATGGTTTCGGTCTGGCAGGCACCCGTCGCCCCGCCGTGCGGCGAGATGGTGAAGCGGAGCGCACCAGCGCCGGCACCCGCGGGGGCGGGATCAAACAGCCACGATGGAGTGGCATCTCCGGCAGGCACGACCAGATCGATCTTTTTACCCACCGCCGCGATTCGGCTGATCCACTGGTCGAGCACGGTCCACTGATACTGGCCCATCGAAGGCTCCACTGCGTTCCAGCCGACCACCAAAGCCACGCCATCTACGCCGGGCAGCGCGATTGATGAGATCAGAGCTTTCGAGGTGCTTGCGGAAACTTGCGCGACATCGTTGGTATAGACATATATTCCCCGCAGATCGGGCGAGGCGCTCTGCGCGCGCGCAATCGAAAGGGACATCGCCAATAACGCGCAACGGTGAAGACGATTCATGGTGTGGCTTCTTCGCTCAATGCCGCATAACGATCGATTCTATTCCACGGCCCTTGACGCGGGACTGGAGCGGAATCCGGCAATGTATTAAGCAATACAAGCGGTGGCGTGCCGAGTAAGTTGACTCGAAATCCCCGCCGCTCTCTCGCGATCAAGACCGATCCTGACTTTTGGGGGAGCGGGGCAGCGGCAGCAGCGACCTTGGCCGGATGGACGAAAACGAGCGGTGCCTACGGCTTCTGTCGTACGATTAGCGTAGGCACACCGAATGAATGTTGGGCCCAGGGTCCTTGCGGTCCTCCTATCCCTGATCCTTTGCGCGGCGGCATCTGCGCAGGGTACGTCCTTTGTCTACGGGCGGGTGCTGGATCCTTCCGACGCGGTTGTGCCGGGTGCATCGGTAACCGTAGTCAACCAGGATTCGGGCTTTCGCCGCGTAACGGATACCGGTCTGGACGGCGGCTACGTGGTGGGCGCGCTGGAGGGCGGACTGTACAAGATCACGGTCCGCAAGGACGGGTTCGTCGGGATGATGCGGTTCGACGTGCGGGTGCCGGAGCGGCAACCGGCGCGGGCCGATTTCAAACTGACGGTTGGCGCGGTTGAAGAGACGATCACGGTGGAGGGCACCGAACCGCTGGTGACGACCGATGACGCGTCGATCGGGGTGCGCGTTTTCCACGACGAGATTCGCAATCTGCCGCTGAACGGGCGGGGCGTGCTGGGGCTGGTGGAGCTTTCGCCGGGCACCAACGTGACACCGGCCACGCGCGGGGAGTCGGGGCAGTTCACGGCCAACGGCCAGCGTCCGAACGCGAACTACTTCACGGTGGACGGCGCGAGCGCGAACACCGGGGTGGCGGCGGGCGGACTGCCGGCGCAGGCCACGGGCGGCGTGCTGCCGGCGATGACCGCCTTCGGGAGCCTGGATTCGCTGCTGCCGGTGGAGGCGGTCGACGAGTTCCGCGTGCAGACCGCCAATACGCCGGGCGACCTCGGCCGCCTGCCGGGAGCGAACGTTTCGCTGACCAGCCGGTCCGGGTCCAACCAGTTTCACGGCAGCGTGGTTTATCGCGTACGGCACGAATTGCTGGCGGCCAACGACTGGTTCGCGAATTACTCCGGCGAAGGGCGCGGACCGCTGCGGTTGAACGACGTGGCGCCCTCCTTCGGCGGGCCGTTGCGCCGCAACCGCACGTTCTTCTTCCTTTCGTTCGAGCACATGGACTTGCGCGGTCCGTACGTCACGCGCCAGCCGGTTCCTTCGGCGGCGACCCGTGCCGCGGCCCCGGACTGGGTGCGTCCGGCGCTGGACCTTTATCCGCTGCCGAACGGAGCGGACGTGGGCAACGGGTTGGGCTTGTGGTACGGGCGCAACATCCGGCCGTCGCATTTGACCAGCGGGCTGGCGCGGTTGGACGAGGCGATCACGCCGCGGGTCACGCTGTTCGCGCGGTACAACGATTCGCCCTCGTCGAACGAGTTCGGCGCCACCGAGGTGAACCGGCTCGACCTTCGGTTCCGCAGCCTGACGCTGGGATTGAACTACCGGCCCGGAGCGCGGTTCACGTTCGACCTGCGCGCGAACGAATCGCAATCGGAGGCGGAATCGACGTGGTCGGTGGCGGGGAGCAATGTGTCCTCGGGCTGCGACCTGGCGCCGCTGACGGCGTACCTGTTTCCCGCGGCGAACGCGTGCAACTCGCTGGTACGGTTTTCGGTCGGCGGAGTGGGACAAGTGGTGCTGGGCAGCGAGGGCAGGCGCCGGCAACGTCAGTTCCAACTGCTGGGCTCGGCGGGCCTGAACGTGAGCGGGCACTCGCTGCGGGTGGGCGCGGACTACCGCAGGATCCTGCCGATCCGGCGGGACGCGAGCGGCATGCTCAGCTCGATCGCCGACGACATCACCAGCCTCACCGACAAGCGCAATCTCTGGCTGGGAAGCGCGGCCGCGCTGAGTACATCCGCCGAGGTGAGTGAACTTTCGCTGTGGGTGCAGGATGCGTGGCGGATCTCCTCGCGGCTGACGGTGACTCCGGGGCTGCGCTGGGAGTTCAACCCCTCGCCGGTACCGGGCGGCACGGCCTGGTTCCTGAATCCGGCGCAGAACCTGTTCGAGGAGCAGCATCGCGCGCTGTGGCCGGTATCGTACATGAACTTCGCGCCGCGGCTGAGCGCGGTGTGGCGGCTGGACCGCGACGGGCGCACGGTGCTGCGGGCGGGAGCCGGCCTGTTCTACGATTCGAGCCTGAGCATTGCGACGGATCTGATCAACGGCGGGCCGCTGAGCATCACGCAGTTGCTGAGCGGGAAGGCGGGGCTGTTCTCGTCGATCCTGAGCTACGGGTACGATCCGGCGCTGCGCCTGCCGCGGATTTCGGAGTGGAACCTGACGCTGGACCGGGCGCTGAGCCGCAACGACGCGCTTTCGATCGGGTACGCGGGATCGAAAGGGCGGCGGCTGATTCGCCGCGAACTGGGAGGCGCGGGGAACACGCCGACGGCGTTGTTCGCGCTGACGACGAATCACGGCGAGTCGGATTACGAAGGCTTGCAGGTGCAGTACCGGCGGCGGGTGGCGCAGGGGCTGCAGGCGCTGGCATCATACGCGTGGTCGCATTCGCTGGACAACGATTCGAGCGACGCGTTCCTGATGTGGGCGGGAGCGGACTCGCCGCACCGGGACTACGGGTCGAGCGATTTCGATCTGCGGCAATCGCTGAGCGTGGCGATGACGTGGGACGCGCCGCGGCGGCTGGGCGGGTGGTCGATCGATGGGCTGCTGCGGGCGCGCACGGGGTTTCCGATCACGGTGCTGGTGAACGAGCAATATCAGGGGATCGCGCTGGCGAACGCGTTCCGGCCGTATCAGTTGCTGGACCAGTCGCTGTGGATCGACGATCCGAACCTGCCGGGGGGGAGGGGCATCAATGCGGCGGCGTTCATGGTGCCGGCGGCGGGGACGCAGGGCTCGCTGGGGCGGAATTCGATCACGGGATTCGGGATGGGGCAGGTGGATCTGGCGGTGCGGCGCGACTGGCGGTGGTGGGAGCACCGGACGATCGAGGCGCGGCTGGAGGCGTTCAACTTGCTGAATACGGCGGCTTTCGCGGACCCGGTGCGGTACCTGAGCAGTCCGGTATTCGGGCAATCGACGTCGATGTTGAACGTGATGCTGGGGACGGGGAGTCCGGGGAGCGGGTTGGCGCCGATTCTGCAGACGGGCGGGGCGCGGAGCTTCCAGGCGACGGTGCGGTTGAGATTTTGAATCCGTGATAAACTCAAAGAGGTCCGGACAATGTCCGCGCGGACCCCAAATTTGTGCGCGGAGGTTGTTCGGGCTTGTATACCGTGGGATCGGGCCGTGGCGCAGCCTGGCTAGCGCGCTTGCTTGGGGTGCAAGAGGTCCCGAGTTCAAATCTCGGCGGCCCGACCAAAAACCCCTCAATTTTCGCCTCTACGCCACAAATGGGGGCAGCCGGCGTCCCCGACCTCACGAACACATTATCCTAACCCGCAACCGGTAGTTGTTGAAATTGCGGAATCCGTACGCTTGGCGTTGTAGCACCTCCATTTTCGTGTGGAAGCCTTCGGTGATGCCGTTGTTCCTGGTGAAGCGCCACATCATCGCCAGTTCCGTCGCCCACGAAGACAGGGTGGATCCCAGCTGAACGAGCTGCGTCAGACCGGCGTTCTTCAGATCCTCGATGGCGCGAAGGAATCGATGGGCGAGGTGCTCGCAGTTTTTTCGTGTGCGATGCTTTTTCAACAGCAAGTGGCAAAGCCGCTGCTTGAAACGGTAGATCTCGCGCAGGACGGGGAACTAGTCAAAGTACTGTTCGAGCTTGGCGCGTTGCTCGGGCTTGAGGTTGTGGCGGTGCCGCCGCATCAACAGAGGAGACCACGGTTCTTACCCCCCGCAGGGTCGATCTCCCGCCAACAGGCCAGGAAATGATGGTTGATCAGGCGGATGACGTGGAACCGGTCGGCGACGATCTTGGCGTTGGGAAAATGCTTCCGCACGATGGCGCGATAAACGCTGGCCAAGTCCATGCAGACGATGCGCACGCGATCCTTGCCGGGGAGCTTCGCCAGGTAGTCTTCCAGTGCGGCTTCGCTGCGCCCCAGCACGACATCGCAGATGGTGTGGCTGCGGAGATCGCAGAAGGTGGTGGCGTAGTCCTTGCAGCGGAATTTCAAGCTCTCCACTTCCAGGATGCAGCCGCGCAAACCCCAGGATTCATGCCGGGGCTCGCGCAGGCGCTTGTCCTTGAGACGGAGGCGGTCGCTGCCGCAGTTCGGGCACACCCGGTCCCCCTCGTACCGGGCCGAGATCCGCACCATCCCCGATTCCTCTTGAATGCCTGTAACCTGATATCCAGGCAGGCCGAGCACTGCTTCTGATCTGATCAAACGTATTCTCCCAAGAACGTTTTATCAGGTCAGGGCCGCCGGTCTGCCCCCATTAACGATCTAGAGCCCAATTTTCCAGACAGATAGCGGGAATCATATGAACTGGTCCCCCGTTTTGCCTTTCTCGTAAGGCTCTCCCAAGGATCAACGCCAAACTGGCGTGAAGGCATCGCGCGGTGTCGGAGCCCTGACCGCGCCCGGCAGGGCAAGGCTCCGGCCGTCCGGAGGCCCGGCGCTGGCTCAAGTTCTTGGGCGCAGGGCGGAAAGAGTCATCGATAACCCCAGTTACCGCCCCTCCATCGCACGCTGTGCGTGTGTCGAACCGCCGCCTACTTTTGTGGTGTCACGACGCGAAATGCCACTGGAGTAGAGCGAGCGACGGCAAACGGAGTCGGCAGTGCTGAAGAAGAACGCTCGGCCAGCGCTCCCAACTGAGGCTGCCCCGTTGTGAACGGCTGCGAGATCGCCGTCACAACGTAGTCCCCGGTTCGATCGGGCACACGCCCTTCCTCGGAGAGCGTCAATCCCAAGATGGGCACAACCTTCCCCTATGACTTTCGACAATTCGTACCGTTTGGCACCAACAGCCTCTTCATTATGTTTGACAACGGCACCGCCAAATGATCGGATTGAACGAATTGATGCTGCGCCGACATACGGTTCGCCGGGTGACGCAAGGCCTGTCTAACCTCCTCTGCTGCGCCACATCTCCATATTGCACTCGAAGGGCCCCAAAATGGTTAAAACGTCGGACTCGAAGGCCAGTCAAATCGTCCTTGAATCTCCCCAGGCTGGCCCGCAACTCCCGCCACTCAGGTATATCGGAATCCCCTTCCCCAGACCGATCGCTCAGGCGTGGGCGCCGGCATGGTTTTACAGCGCGCTGAACTGGCTGGGTAAGTCGTATTTCGATGCGAGTAATGTCCAACAGACATTCAGCTGGTACATGGCAGGATCGAGCGTCGATCCATATGCCCATCCGGGAGCGACACGCCTGTTCCTGGTGATTCTGGCCGGCGACACCTTCCGTCTTACCCTGGCAGCCGACGCAAATTCCACAGCGCCGGCGGCGGGAGGGAAGTCCTATCCGAACACGGATCAAGGCATCCTGGCGATGTATCAGGACCTGGCCGCCAGCCCGATCTTCTCCGCAGTGAAGTATTGCTACGTCCCCGGACGCATCGGCCCCGATCTCAATCCGAACACGTTCACCGGGATCGCCGCGGCCAGTGTCGCCACCGGGGAAATCCCCGCCGGCGGTTACGATCCCGGAACCGGCCTGCGGATCGCCGTCTTAGGTTCGGCCGTCTCCCAGGTGGTGCCTCTCGACGACTTTCTGAAGACGCGAAACGAGCAGATCTACAACGACGACCCGGTCATTGTGCCCATCGTCACCGCCTTGGTCTACGACGTGACCCAGTACAACACCGTCGGAGCCACAACCTTCGTCCTTCCCGTGTATTACACGCGCGACCAGGTGTCAGCGGGGAATTATTACGTCAGCAAGTTTGACGTGTCCACCTCGGTGAATGGACAAACGGTTCACTGCGGCCAGACCGCCGTCTTTCCGGGCGGTCCAGGATTTAACGACTCGACCGCGAGCGCTCTGAAACTGGAGACAACCGCGGTAGTCGCCGGCGCAGGTCATAACTTCACCGTCTATACCTTCGATACGGCGAAGGTCGCCACGATCTCCACCCTGAGCCCGAAGGTGGAAACCGGCGTCATCATGTTGACCTATAATTCGCCGTCGCCGTCGAGCGTCTTCGCCAACCAGCGCATCATCGGCTTCTACCGCGACAATTCCTGGACCACGTGCCTCGGCCAGCCCATCTACGACTTCGGAGCAAGCAACGCCAGTTTCACCGCTGCGACCGCGGCTTTCAGCGCGCCGGTCCTCCTCTACGATCCCACCCATCCCTTTCTCAACGGCGGTTCCCTGCAGAATGTGGTGCGGAAACTAGCGCAAGCCCCATACCTTTATCCGACAGACCGGCTGGTTGCCATCCTCGATGCGGCTATCGCTGCCAGGGATACCGATAGCGGCGCGGGGTTAAGCGTCACCTCTGCGGCACTCAAGTTCAACATGAGTTCGACTCCGGCCGCACCGGTCGTCGATCAACTCTCGGTACCTGTTATGGTGACCGCGACCACCACTCCGGTACCCACCGACAGCATCAAAAGCAAAGCCGCGCCGGCCCCGCCTGCCAGCCTCAAGCCGGTTCCGGACCTGCCCTCGGCAGCGATCCTGCCCGGCGCCGTGGTGGATCACCCCCAGCAGACCATCAGCGTCTCCGGACCGGGCGGCGCGAACCTCCAGATAATCGGGGGCGGCATCGTTTGGCCACCCCCGCCAGGCCCTGTCACGGTTCAGGCCGGACTCACCGCATCTATTCCCCGCGAAGTTCTTGCCGGCACCGGCATCACGAGTGTCGAGATCGGAACCGCGTTCCCGCGGCAGAACCTCGGCTCCGGAGCCGTCTTCCAATCGCAGCCGGCGGGACGGGTGGTCAACCTCATGGAAAGCAGGGTGCCCGCTCTGCCGCCCTACGTTCTGAACCTCGCCAATGCGGGATTCGCTGTGAAGGAGGGCGTCTCCTATATCCTGTCGGTGACCGGCACCAGCCTGACCGTACGCGGCTCGGACGGTTCGTCCGCGTCAGCCGCGGTTGCCGCGCCCGGATCGACCCACACCTACGTCGGAGCCATGGTGTACACGGCCGCAGTTACGGCCGTCCCGCTGTATCCGAAGCTCCCTCTGTCGCTCGCTGCGCCGGCCGTGGGCACCCATGGAGTTCTGCAGGGCGAACAGTACAGCGTCCGTCTGACGTTCGGCACAGACCAGAGCCGCTACGACATTCTGGATTCGAACCAGACGGCGGTCGATTCCAACATCGCCGTCCCCAACCCGGTGCCCGGCGATAAGTTCACGCCTCAGCCCGGCGACCTGTACTTCGGCAGCTTCATCGGCGGCTCGAACCAGATGACGGTATGGTCCGTTCCGGTGTTCCTGACTGTGTCGCCGACCCTGTTGCCCGGTGCTGGCGTCGATGGAAACATGACGCTGGACGCGCAGGCCAGCGGACTCCCCGGGTACCAACTGCAGATCACCGACAGTTCGCTATTCATCTTCTCCAACGTCAACGTCGATACCGGAGCCACCGGCTCGCTCAGTCCCGCGAACGTGTTTCTAGCCGCCGCGGTCATCAATTCCGCGCCGGACGACACCACCTCGAAGGCCTTCGCCCCGTGCAGGGTCGTGATGGGCCTCGTGCGTCAGGTCCAGATGGGGACCACGCTGAAGTACGTGTTCGTGCCTGAGGACGACAGCGTGGTCATCGGGCAAACGCGCTACATGCTGAGCGTGATCAACCTCGACAACATGAGCGGCGACCCGAACACTCTTCCGTATCCGCCGGTCTACTGGCCGCAATCGCAGTACTGGCAGTTCGCCAATCGCCACAATCCGTACCTGGACGTCGAGTACGCAGGCGCCGACCAGACCGCGCGGATCAGCCGGGCGCAGACGGACACGGCCAGAATCGGCCTCGAAACGGCGCAGGCTCAGGAACCGATGCAGATGTACCTGGACACCGGCGCCGACGGGATGACGGTATGGCCGATCTATGCTTTTCCTTACGCCACATCCACCCAGACCATCGACCTGGGCCAGTTGAAGGCGATCACCAACACGATACTCAATATTCTCAAGACCCCTCTCCCTGCACCCGGCCAGACGCAGGGCGGGCCGGAGCAGATCGTCGTGCCCGGCGTGCTCCAGCAGCCGAATCCTTACACCGCCGCGTCGGCCGCCAGTGTGCCGGCAAACCCCGTTGTCAACACGAACATCGGAGCGAAAACGTTCGAGGCCGCGGTCTCCGGCCTCGCGGTCACAAATCTCAATCCGGACTTCGTCGCCAATACTTCCGTTTCGGGCCTTCAGGCGCGTCAGAGTTTCGACCTGTTGCAGAGCCAGCAGGCCACGGCCGATCTTGCGATCACGAAGAGTCTTGCGCCGGCAGTCGAAGTGACCCAGGCCGGCCCTGCCGTTGCTGGAAGCATTTCGAACGCGTTTGCGCGCCGCCAGTTCCAGCCGATCTACGGCTTCTCGGTGTACAACCCGGGAACCGGCGAAGCCTATCTCGTTGAAGTAGTCGAAACCGATATTGCTCCGCCGAATCAACTCCCGAATCCCACACAAAACGTCACCTACGATCCCTACTACGTCCGGGTCGTGTTCCTCAATACGCTGACCTGCTACAACATGTCGATCATCGTGCCCTCGATGGTGTACGACCAGTACAGGCACTTCGCGCAGTTGGGGACCGCGTACAAGAACATCCTCAGCAAGACCGACGAGCTCAAACTCGGCTACATGTACTCGCTGTACGACGCGGTCAACAATTTCGACGACCTGAACTTCAGTCCGTATTCGCCCGAGGCGATGGTCGCCGAGTCCGTCTCCTCCGACTCGCCGAACTGCGTCTACACGAACATTCCCTACTCCACGCAGCAGAATATCAGCTTCAACCCCCTGAGCCTGTTCGGACAGTTTTCGTTTTCTGCGTTTGCGGCGCGCAAACAGGCTGCGCACTTGGATAATGCGCGCTTCGATGCCGCGCTCCTCAACCCCACGCTGTTCGACACCTCGCTGATCACCTTCATTCCCTTCCCCGTGCGCCCGGCGTATTTCGTTTGCCGCCGCCAGAATTGGAGCGCGGATTGCCACCTCATGCAGGCCACCCAACCCGCCGGCAAGTCGATTTATCTGGCCTTCGGCGGCGGCGACATCGTGCCGTTCCGTTTGGACGCCGATTTCACCGTGGACAAGCGATCGCCCAGCCACCTGTACAAACTCACCTACACGTTCGCCGACCAGAAGTACGACTCAGCCAAGACCATCTCCGTGGCCAACACGCCCTATTTCGTGGGCGTGACCACCGACGGCGGCGTGGTCCGCTACAAGAACTTCTCCATCAACGCCACCGCCGGCACGGCGGATCTTCAGATCACCAGCCCTAGGCCCCTGACCTTTCCGACCGAATGTTACGTCGTGGGCCAGGCGAGCACGACCCTGATCTCCATGGCCGGAATCAACACGCTCGCCGGCACGAATCTGAACGATACGGGGGACTTCGTCACCCTGGACAGCCAGAACGGAGTGGCCCACCAGGAATTCCAACTCATCCCATACAACAACCTGGTCTACATGGTGCGGGCGATATCCAACTTCCCCGCACTCGGCGCAGTCGGCGGACTAGGGGTCGTTTCCGGCTTGCTGGTCGATACCTTCGTACCCAGCACCACCGGCAACCTGAAACCCGCGCAGGGCGCCCGCTACAAGCGGAGTGGTCTCCCGTTCTTCGGCTCGTCGTACACTCCCACGACCATGGTGGACACGCTCGACACCCTGGATTTCACCAGCGTCATCGGCGAGACGTTCCGCGTCCCCACGATCTTCATTCCGATTCCCGAACTCGACGCGGCCAAGGGCTTCGTGGCCGACCTTTCCAATTTTCTCGGCCAGCAGATCTGGACCCTCGTGTATCCGGAAATCGTCGCTCAACCGGGTGAGAAGGTGAACGGCGTGACCTATCCGAACGGCCTCAATCTGGACGGAGACGGCAAGCCGGTTCTGAGCGTGCAGAAGCTCCACTTCGTCTACGACCCGATCGCCGTGATGTTCACCCCAAACGACCTGGCGCACAAGTATCCGCTGCTTCCCAAACAGCAGGTGCTGGCCTTGACGAACGGCCAGATTCAGGAAGGCATCTGCTGGCGTTCGGCGAACGTGCTCCCTCAGCACCTCCCACCCACCAACATCTGCGCCCAGCAGATCCTCCCCGCCGGCGACGGCATGGACCGGCCGAACATCATCTACTCGTCCCACAATCGCGCGGTCATGACGCCCACCAACCCCAGATACATGGGCATGTCGGTGCACAACATCCGGTCGCTTTCGGGCGTCGTGTACAACATCGAAGAATCCGCCATGGTCAACGATCAGACCGGAGCCGGCTTCGTCTCCGCGGTCTCGTCGGTGTCCAACATGCTGCTCGGTGTTCTCTTCGATTACGACAATAACGATCTGGGAACGCTGGGCTCCTATGATGAAACGGAATCGACCAAGGGCATCGTCTTCCTGAACGGGTACCTCAGCGCGACCGGGTACGCGTTCTCCAGTCCCGACCACTTCGACGTCAACGACGTCCTCCCGTCGCAGTTGCCGCTGCTCGAGCAGGTCGCGCTGGCCATGGGCTGGGAGGTCGCTCTCTACAACACGGACGTAAGCCTGCCGCGACAGTTCTGGAGCCTGTCTTACGACAGCTTCACCGCGGCGGGGCTGCCGAACTACATCCCGAATGTTCCGCCTTCGCCCGTCGATCCCACGTTCACAAACCGGACTCGCTCTCTCATCCTGAGCCTGCAGAACCCCGTGCGTCCGGAGCAACTTGGCCTCATGGATACGTTCAGCTCGGTCGTATCGGCGAACCTCCACTTGCAGAACGGCGTCACCGGATCGATCTTCATCAACAAGAAGGCGGACCGCGATGTCGCGCAGATCGGCAGCAACCCCGTTGGGCCGAACTCTATCTACGGCCTGCCTGCCAAGTACGACTTCTTCATCTTCTCGCGCGACCACTACAGCACGCTCACGGGCGCCACCTTCGAACTCGTCGACATGGGCTACGCCATGTGCCTGATGGACGATGGCACCGGTACCGGAACCAAGGTCGCGCGATACTACATCGATACCGACGGCAACTACAACGAGCTTTACACCTACGCGCTGTACTCTCCTACCGGCGGTATCATCGAGTCGTCCACCTTCACCGTGAAGGTGATGCTGGGGACGCCCGCAAACCCCGGCGCGGTCCCGGTCACTCCCGCCACGCCCAACAGCGTCAACCCGCAGGACCTGGTCGCGCAAATCAACAAGGTCTCGTCACTGATCTATGCCGCGTTCGGACCGGCCAGTTCGGGGCAGCCGCCCGCCTTCATCCCCATCCAGGCGATCGGCACCGGCGTTCAGGCCGGACCCATCCTCGGACCCCCCGGGGTCAACGGTTACGCCCTGAACGTCGTCACCGGGGCGAACCGGCAACCCGTGCAGATCTCGCAGATTTACTCGGGCATCTCGACGTACCCGATCGCCGGCACCTCCACCGTGGTCCCGATCAATCCGAAGACCGGCAAAGCTGTGCCGTTTTACGGTTCGATCTCGCACGGCCTGGACAAACTGGTCGGCTCCTATGGCGGAAATGGGCTGGGCAGCCTGATCGGTCTCTCCTTCAGCGTCGCCTTCCAGGGCTCGGCCGGTGACAGCGGGGTCTTCTACACGTACAACGCGATCGCCAATTCGGTCATGGATTCCACCGGCAAGTCGGCCACTCCGGCCGGCGGCCAGTATTTCGTCGATGCCACCGATTCGTCCAATACCATCTACGCCGTCGTCACTCTTCCGAAATTCACGCTCAACGGAAACACTTACGCCGTCAACCTCGGCACCACGCTCCCGGACGGCGTGACGTCCCGCTACAGCCTGGTGGTCGGCGGGAAGAGCTATCTTTTCGGACCCGACAACGCCCACGTCACTGTGGACCGGACTGTGTTCACCTTCAACAGCGGGGCCACCGTGAGCTATGGCGACATCGACCTGCCCACCGGCAGCGAAGCGCCCACGCCGATCCCGCTCACGCCCTTCTCGGTCGCGGGAGGCGGGGTCGTCAAAACCGTCGACGTCTTCAACAATGCGGCCGGGTTGAAAACGATCAGCCTCTCGGTCGCCGGCCGCCTCTACAATTACGATCCGGTCCACGGCACGGTCGTTATCACTCAGGGCGCGAACACCGCTACGGTGCAACTGCAGACCGGGCTTACCTTCGCGTCGAATAGCGGCTACGGCTACGTCATCGGATTCAATGCCGGGTATACCGTCAACGGCAAGCCGACCTTGCTTTATAACGCGACCACGGCGGGTTCCCCGGCAACCTACTCGCTCATGACCAACCCGCAGATGTTCACCATCGACGGGAACTTCTACGTCTTCGATCAGGACAGCAGCGGCAACTACGTCAGCGTCACCGGAGACGGCCAGACCTGCCCGGTCAATCCCTATCAGTTCTCACTCAACGGCGCCATCTACATCATCAACACCAGCGTCCAGCCGAACACCGTCGTGGGTGGCGGCAACGTCTACACGATGACCGCCGGGAACACCCAGTTCGTCATCAACGGCGTACAATACACCGTCGCGCTGAAGAGCGGATCGCTGAACGGCGCCACCATATCCGGACAGTTCAACATCACGCAGGGCAACGTGGTCGTGATCGAGAACTACGTCTACCAGCTCGACACGCTCAACGGGCAGATCGTCGGCAATGGGACCACTTATCCGTTGACCACGTCCGGATTCACCTACACTATCACTACTGCCGACCGCAGCTTCACCGTGACCACGAAACCCAACGCCACCACGGTGACCATCGGCAACGTCGTCTACCTGATCAACAACACCACCGTCGTCGGCGACGGCGTCACGTACCCGATCCTGGTGTACCGGACATTCGCCGACGGCGCCAGCAAGTTCAGTGTCGGGCTCGACGGCGTCGCGTACGTGCCGCAGCCTTTCACCCTCTCCGGTTCGGCGCCGTACACCAAAGCCACCTTCACCGACGGTGCGACGTTCACGGTGAACGACATCGCCGCCTTTGACGGAACCAATTACTTCCTGATCTCCGGCGCGCCCGCGCAATTCAAGACGCCGGCGCTTACCTACACGCTGCGCACCGACGGCGTCTCCATCGCAGTCGGCAGCGGGAAAACCTACATCGTCAACACCACAGGACCTCTCACGCCCAACCAGTTCACCTTCGGCACCGAGACCATATTCTTCGGCCGTCCCGGCGACCTCGCGGCGTTCGACGGCGTCCACTACTACGCCATCAGCAACGGGCAGTTCACCGACTCCAACACCGGCCACACCTACACACTCAGCGGAAACACTGCGGTGAGTCAGGGCAACAGCTACGAGATCTTCAGCAATCTCGGCCAGAATCCTTACTTCGAGGTGCCCGGCGGGCCGACCTATTACGTCAACGTGCCGGTCGCCGATACGGGTTCCGCGAGCGGCGACATCTTCCGTGTCTTCCCGGTGACCAGCGGCCAGTTCACGATTCCGCTCGCTTACACCGTTACGGTGACGGGGAGTTCCGCCACGGTGAACGCAGCGACCATCGTCGGCGGCCCGGCCGCGGCGCCCACGCTTACTGCGTCGGGGGGCAAACTCACAGGTGGCCATTTCCAGGACCCTGTCACTAAGATCGTCTACACGTGCGTCGTCGATGGCTCGTCGATCTCCTTCATCGATTCCAACAACGCGGTCTACGGGGTCTCGACCGCCGGCGCGACGAACAACTTCGTGGCCAATGTGTTCGTGACCACCGCGATCCCCCTGGCCGTGGACAGCCAGCCGACCCCGTCGGTCTACCCCATCGCCAACAACCAGTTCATCGCCGGACCGGCGACGTACACAATCAACGTGCCGGTCGCCTACCAGAACGCCGCAACCGGACCATACTGGCAGATGGTGAACGGCCGCTTCATCGTGCCCAAAGCCGACCCGGTCTCCGACATCGCCTACACGGTGAAGGGCGGCAGCGTCACGAAAGGCTATGTGATCTCGGGCGACGACGAGTTCTCCGTCGACGGCAACGTTGTTTACACCGTGAACGCCGTCAACGTAGTGCGAGCGACGAACCAGGATACGCTTGCAGGGAACGTCCTCACGGCGGGACCGCTCAAGTACACACTCAATTCCGGGACGTCACAGGCTTCTTTCCAACCGGCCGGCCTCAACTATGACGCCGCCGGTAAGCAGTTCACGGTCTCCTACAACGGCCTCTCCGTGACGTACACAGTCGCCGGCGCCACGGTCACGGACAACCGGAATCCCGTAAACGTGTTCACCGCAAAGCTCTCGGGCTCGCAGGTTACCTTCACCGACACGCTCTCGACAGTCACGTTCAGCTTCGACGGCAGCGGTAACAATCCGATCACCGCGTCTTTCGTCTATACGAACGACTTCTTCATCGACGTGATCAACGAAGTCACCTACTACATCTCCGGAACCAAAGTAGAAGCCATCTCCTACCTTCCGGAGTCCACCCAGTACGCCTTTGTTCCCGCCGACGGCAAGACCTATCTCATCCACTACAACGACGTCAGCGTCGTGTTCCCCGTCATTTCGGGCCAGAACGTCAACGCTGGTATCGCGACTGTCGGTTCCGACACGTTCACGGTCCACGTAGATGAAGTTGATCCGACGAGCGGCGGCCCGGCGATCCCGATCAATCTCAATTCGTTCGAGATCAACGGCAACCTGTACACCATCACCGGCACCCCCACGGGATCAGACTACTCGTCCTGCTTCGTCGCCGGCGACCTGATGGCGCCGAAGAAATTCGCCTCGGCGAAGACGTTCCAACTCACCGACCCCGCAGTCACGTACACGCTGCAACTCGATGCGAACAACCTGCCCACGGCCGTCACCGCCACGTTCAAGGTGAAGACGAGCGAAGACCTGATCCTCGTCAACGACGACGTGTACGTCGTCACCTACAACACGGTAAGCACCGGATCCCTGCTCGGCCAGGGTCGGTCTTCCATCGCCATCGCGAACTCGAGCTTCACCCTGAGCAACCCCTTCGATTCGACGAAGGCTAAGTTCATCTTCGCCGACTTGAACATCTTCGACGCCGCGTCCGTCGTCGGCCAGTTCAACGTCTACCTGGCGCCCACCTTCTTCCTGGGAATCACCACCTACACGCTCGACCCGGTGAACCTCGTGGTGATGGACAACAACAAGCGGCCGTTCCCGCTGCTGCCGAACCCGACGATGTTCAGCATCAACGGCTTCAACTACGTCATCGACACGAACCGCGTGCCGCACGCCATCATCGGTAACAACAACGTGTCGCCCCTCGCCACCGATGTCACAGTCGAGGGCGGCCAGCCCGTCCCCAACTCGACCTTCACGCTGAACGGCCAGGTCTTCAAATACACCGAGGACACCGCGCACAACATCCTGGCCATTACGGGCACGAAGAGCTACGTCATCAGCCAGCCAGGCCACACGGTCAAGCTCGATTCCAGCCTCGTCTTCACGCTCAGCACCACGCCGCCCGCCGCCGGCACCTACCCCGGCACCGTCGTCCCAATCGGCACGGTGACTGCGGGCACCACTGTGCTCAACGTCTATGCTGGCACGCCCGAATCGGGTTATAGCGACTTCTTCATGTACAAGAACGTGCTGTACACGCTCGTCAAATCGGGCAGCACGTACGTCGCCGTGCAGAAGTCGTATACCGTGTACGCCGCGAAGCCGGTCACCAACCAGCAGCAACTGGCGGTCTTCGACCTCGGCGGCACCGCGTACATGGTCACCGATGGAACCACGGCCGGAGCCGCTTCGCCGGCCGGTATCAACCCGGGAACCATGTGGGCCCAGACCGCGAATACGACGCAGGAACTGCAATTCGGCCTGGTTTACGGATTCACCGCGCAGCCCATCAACGTCACGCAATCTACAGCCGGAGTCTTCCAGTTCCTGATCACGGACTCTACCGGCAGGAACACCCTCTATGACATCGTCTATACGCGTGGCGGGAACGCCAACATGGTCAAGGTGGATATTCCCAATTCGATGCCGACGTTCACGCAGAACCTCCAGTTCGGCTTCGTGAAGTCGAGCCCGCTCACCTTCGAGACAGGAGGCTACAACGCCTTCACCGCCGCGGTCGATGAAACCGCACAGCCCTACGAGAGCTTCGCAGGTGCCTACCGGACGCCGGTGGTCTCCACCTCCAACGCGGTCGACTCGCTAATCAGTGCGCAGGGTGACTTCAGCCTCGAGTTCTGGCACTCGCTTCCCCTGTCCGACATCCGGGACTACCATCCGGTGACGTACAACTCCAGCACGCAAACCCCGCCGCTCGTCTACTTCGTCGACGTGGACTTTATGAGCCGCTCGGAAATCTTCGTGCAGATCAATAACACGGTGATGCGCGCCAAAACCACGCCTCCGGTTCTAACTTCCGGATGGCGCCATTTCGCGCTGACGTATGAGCAGCCCTACGTGATGCTCTGCGACGGCGCTCCGTTCGAAGTAAAGCAGGGAACGAATTACAACTTCAATCGCGAATTCAGCATCGCGATTACGTTCTCCGCCTCCGACGTAGTCTCCAAGCAGGGCCTGCTGTACAAAGGAACCGGGTCGAGTATCCCATCGCCCGACTTGAGCATGTCGTACAGCGTCGCCATCCGCGACCAGATGGTGACCCTGACGGTCACGGACGGCTCGCTGACCACAACCGAGTTCCAAGGCCCTGCGGTCCTGAAGCCAGACAATTTCTACCAGGTGATCATCGTGAAGCAGACGGCCACCGCATCCGCCAACTCTGGCAGCGCCGAGCCGTACGCTCCTCCATTCGACCCGAACGAAATCGGGAAGGCGAATGACTCCGGATCCACGGTGAACACGTCCGGCTTCCCGTCGGGCTCCGGCTCCGTCACGATGTCCGGGGTCAAGCCGCACGACGCTTCGTCCGTCCCGACCCTGAGCAACCTTCTCAACAACCTCCATACCGTGCCCAGCCAGGGCTACACCGTCACCATTTCGGTTCGCGAGGTCCATGACGACGGCACCTTCGGTGAGTGGCAGCCGGCGGCTCCGCAGGTTCAGACCCAGATGGTGCCATCGAGTGCGGGTCTGATCGTCAACTCTACGGGCTCGGCGCATTTGCTGATCGGGTCCACGCACGACAATCTACTGGGACTGCCCATGCCGCTCGGGGGTGGCTCGGGGCACGGGAACATCCGCGAGGTTTTTCTGTTCAACGGCGCCATCAACCGTGAAGGCATCAACACCAGCAGCGGAGTCGTCAATGTCTCCAATGCCAGTCCCGAAGACCTGATCAAGGCCGGGCTCGCGGGCTGCTGGAGGGCAGCTTACGATCCCAACGGTATCGTCAACAACCCCTTCGATTCGAATGCGGCCGCCATCTCGACCAATGCCGCGCTCGCCAAAATCGCGCCACTCGCCGGCCACGAGTTCGAGGCGACCAGCCTGTACATCAACGGCACTTCCCTGCGGCTGAGATTGGTCACGGATCCGCACCAGATCCCGGACTCGATGTCCGGTCACCAGAAAGGATCGTCGCTGCTGAATTTCAATGCCGGCCTCTACAAGCTGGAAGAAATCAGCATGTGGCAGATGATCCGCCAGCCCTACCAGGTGATCGAGGACATGTTCGGACGGCTCATATCGAGCAACGAGCCGTTCCTGATCGTCTATCTGAGCGGAGAGTTCGATCTCAAAGACGCCACCCCGCCCATCCTGCCGCTCAATAGCTACATCGACAACATTAAGGTAGTCAATGCAGGGCCGATCGATCTGCGCCTCTCGACCGCCTCGATCGATCTCGCGGGATGCCCCGCGGTGGGCCGATGCGGCCCCCTGATCACACCGAATCTCTATACGCCGCCCGGAGTCGCGCTCACGGTTTGCGACACCGTGCCGTACCTGACCACCTACTCCATCACGGTGAACACGCTGACTTCCACGCCGGCCGGTGTGATCAACGAAGCCTACGTCTACATCAACGATCAGGTCCTCACCTTGTACGCCGGGAAGAAGGTCGGCGACCTTGTTCTGTCGTGGGTGTCGCAGGAGCAGGGTGACCCGCAGCTCATCGGATACATCGAAGGCGCTCCGCCCTGCCCCATGGCCAACATGACCAACAAGCCGGGGACCACCTTCCTGGAGCCCAACACCATCTACCCCGGCGCCACTTCGATTACGTTCACCGCGCCGACATCCGTGAAGCTGAAATACCAGCAGGGCGGGGACCACTCGCACAGCACTACCTGGGGTTACAAGGACAATCTGCTCGGCTTCGATTTCAAGCTGGCGGTCAACCTCTCGCCGTTCGGTTTCGGCATCCACTCGGATGCGCTGAAGGTCGACGTGAAGACCGGACTGCCGGAACTGTCCACCACCAGCACAGACAAAGACGGCTGGTCTAAGGACTCCACCGAGAAGTTCGATGAGGCGAAGAAGTACACCGTGAAGCTGCAGGGGACGCTGTCGCCTATCACGGGCGATCCATTCATGGGCAGCCTGAACACGCTCACTGCGCCAAGCGCCACTCCCGGCAACCCCAGTTCGAAGACGGCCATCCTCCCGAATCCGAACTTGGGCGGCTTCACTGCTTCCAATCCGCCAACGGCGCTGCCAAAGGCGCCGACGGACGAGAAGTTCGGCTCCCGCATGTTTGTGCCCTCGCCCTACGGACAGGCTTTCGTCAGTTCACAGACGCTCGATGTCTATCAGCAGACGCTGCTGCAGACCAACACCGTTTACGGATTCGTCCGCATCCCCGACCCGCGGATCCCGCGCGACATCAACATCCTTTCGTTCCGGATGAGCAGTAAGTACATCCGTCCCGGGTGTCTAGACGGCGTCGTTCACTACGTCTACAATCCGGCGACGCTGCCCACCGGCGCGCAGACCTACGCGACCTCGACCGGCCAGATGGAGCCGCTCTACGACGGAAACTTCTCCCCGGGGCAGGTCGGTCATGACGCCAGCTACATGAAGGTCGTGGAAGCTTACCGGCTGAAGAAGCAGATCGACCAGCAGGCATTCAATGCCATCGCCCTCTACCAGACCGCTTACGATACCCAGGAGAGCCCCACGGATTCCAGCCTGACTCCAGGCCTCGACTTCTATAACGAGTACGTGTGGTCGTCGCGCGGCGGCACGCAGGAAGTGAAGCATACCTACGCCACGTCGTACGACGAGGTCTACACTACGTCGAGCAGCAATTCGCTCACCACCAAGATGAAGTTCAACGTGAAGGTCCACTCCTTTGGCTTCCCAATCGCCGACTTTACGCTGAAGTGGACCGACAAAACGAAAGACACCATCAAGTACAGCTTCAATACGACTGCAAGCACCTCTTTCGACGTCGCGGCCTCTTTCGATGGGGTCGAGACCGATACGCAGATGCGCTATGCCTGCAACAACGACGCGCATTTCGTCATGAACAACAACTCGATGTTCAATCCCAATAATCAGAGCGGCCTCAACCTGGTGATCGGGTCGGACGGCCTGGTCTACAACATCGTGCCCTCTGTGACGTCAGGAGCCGGTCTTCCGCTCTCGGACAACATCGACACGAGCCAAACCTACGCGCAGCCGCAGCCGTCCTACACCTCGGGCAATGCCGACGGCTTGACCGGAGCCCTGGAACCGTACGATCGTCCCGGCAAGACCAAGCTCTTCCGGACCTATACGTTCTTTCTTCAGCCCTCGGACCAGAACAACGACGACTTCTGGAACACCATAGTCGATCCCGTGTGGCTGGCCAACAGTCCCGACACGGACGCGGCGGCCCTGCGCCCGGTGAAAGGCAGCCCATCCATGCCGTGGCGGTTGCTCTACCGCGTGACCTACTCGGAGCGCTTTCTCCCGCCGGTCTCCAGCGCGGCAGCCGTGGTACCCCAGATCACCCCAGTGATGGCGGTCCCGGTTGTGGAGGGCGCGGCGGATTTCCTCTTCCAGAAAATCGGCCAACTTCCGCGGCCTGCCTACAATCCGGCCAACGATCTGGAAGCCAATATCGTTCTGGTACAGCCGACTTCCACGGGTGTCAGCGCCGGATCAATTCCCACCAAGGGACCGAATAACGTGATTCCCTTCGACCTGATCAAAGGCGTCGCGAGCATCGTCAACTGGGGCGACAGTGTGAACGCCAAACTGCTCAGCCAACTCCTCACCTCCGCCCTCGGACTGAACATCGCCCCAATGTCCCCGACCGTGCTTCCCGGTTCGACCAAGGTGGCGGACATCATGGATCCGGCCGGCGGCGGCCCGCTCTACAGCATCTATACCGATCCCAACGGCCTCACCGTGAATGTCCCGATCAAGCCCGGCATCACCTTGTACCAGGACGTGAACTCCAACCCCATCCAGTACTACGACGGCAAGGCCTACCATTCCCTCCAGGCCGACTACATTGCCAGCCCCGACGGCACCGTGATGTACTACATCCAGCCGCCCTCGACTTACGACCAGAGTGCGTTCGATCTGGTGGGCGACTACGACCTCTTCGGCCATCCCGGCGACGAGTGGCGCTATTACCTGGTCTCCGGGATGAGTTCCGATATGACGTCGGAAGCGACCGTCGGCGGCAATGGGCCGTTCCTTACCTCGACCGGAGCGACCCCGTTCCGGGGCTTCACCATCGCCGACGCTCAACACGGCAACGGCGGCTCAGTCAAAGTGAAGGGATACGTGCTGGTTCAGGGCCTGCTCCAGTGGCCGAGCCTGAACACCAACGCCGAGACATTCTCCGATGTCCAGGTCTACAAGGCTCTGAGCCTGCTGGACACTTTCCCGATCGGCGATCCGGAAGTGCTGATCCAGTTCCTGAAGAAGCAATACCCGCACGCTCCGTTCTTCAATAACGACGAGATCAATCTCGTCTTCGCGCGAAATATAGTGTCTTACTTCAACACGTTGCAGCAGGCGCTGATTCCGCAGTAAGGTCTCAATACAGGCGCGTGACGCGCGGACAGGACGTGGCGGTCTTCGTCTGGCGCAGGGGGCCGAGGGTTCAAAGCCTCTCGGCCCTGACCGATTCGGCTTACCTCAAGTAGCCCAAGTACTCTGGGTCGTCACGGATCAGTGAGCGCGTGAGTTCGACCGCTAACTCCCACTGGCCGATGATCGGGTATTCGAGCATCGCCAGTCGGGCAATCGCCTGCGAACTGGAAATCGCAGCCTGGATGGATGTTCGCTCATAGGCTTTCACCGCTTGCACAAGGCCGCGAACGGAATCCGGCAGCCGGCCGGTCCGCTTGGGCCGTGCTCCGTCGCAGTCGACCTCGCAAGGGACCTCCACAACATCGTCGGCCTCAAGATCCTCGATACTGCCGTCGTTCCGCACGTTCAACACGACATCGCGCTTCCGGCCGGAAACGAGGCCGCTGATGACATCCAGAGCGATACGGTGGTATCCGGTAGCGGTCTCGAACGGGTCGTACTCATCCTTCGCTATCTCGAACGCCGACTCCGCCTCCGCTTCCAGCTTCATGTACGAGGCGTTCCGTCGCAAAAGATAGGCGCGGTAAACGGTGAGCCCTTCGGCGGCATCGGCGGTTCGCAGCCGGCTGAATAGATCCGCGTTAAGGCGCTCCAACTCGGCCCCGCGACTGGCCCCAACACGAAGCTGGTTCTCATGCGCCTTGCGCTGGCTGTAATAAAAGAAGAGGTACTCGGTGGGAATCAGGCGCAGAGTCTGGATCAGGGCCGGATCGAAGAGCCCTGCCGGGTATAGGCGCGGCAAGAGCTCGGTCTGGTTTAAGAGGTGATCGGTGACATCCTCGCCGCGGAGAAGCACTCGGCGCACCCAGCCGAGATGGTTCAATCCCGCGTAGTCGAACTGCATATCGCCGAGCGGCTCGCCAAGGGCCTCGGCGATCTTGTGAAAAAGCTCGATGGGGGTGTCACAGATCCCAATGACGCGCAGTTTCGTATGTTGGTGGAGCGCCTGAGTGATCAACCCGGCCGGATTGGTAAAGTTGATGAACCACGCGCCCGGCGCAACACGCTCGACAATTCGCGCGTGCCGCAGCGTGACGGGCAGGGTCCGAAGGGCCATCGCCGCACCCGCGGGCCCGGTCGTCTCCTGGCCGGCCAGACCGTGCTCGATTGCGATCCGTTCGTCCCGCGCGCGTGCTGCAATTCCGCCGACCCTGATGCTGTTCAGGACGAAATCGGCGCCAGCCGCCGCTTCCTCGAGTTGCGACGTGACGCGAATCTCAAAGCCGCTACCGGACCGGCGGAGGATCTCGCGGCCGAGTCCGGCAATGGTCTCGGCGCGGTTCTGGTCGAGGTCGTACAGCGCCAGTTCGCCGACGTCGAGCGACGGCCGGGAGTGAGCTAAACCGTAAATCACCAGCGGCGTGCGCACGCCGCCACCTCCGATGATGGCTATCTTCCTCATGAGTGTGCTTCCAGGAGTTGCTGTAATCGCCAGGCATCCGGCACGCCCGCGACGCCGCCATAGGCCTCGGTAGAGAGTGCGCCACAAATGTTGGCGCTTCGGAGGCACTTGCCGGGCGAATTGCCTCGCAGCCAGGCGTGCAGGAATCCCGCATTGAAAGCATCGCCGGCCCCTGTCGTATCGATCGGCTTGACTGCGGGTGGAATATCGAAGTGGATTTCGCCGTCCCACAAGAGAGCCGCTCCGCGCGATCCCAGCTTGAGCGCGACCCGCGGCACGTCCGTCGTGGCAAACCAGCGTAGCATCGCTTCCGGGTCGGCCTCCCCGGTGATGCAATGCGCCTCCGAATCATTCGGGAAGAAAAGATCGAGCAGCGGCAGAATATCCCGCAGGCGCTCGTCCCGCAGCCAGGATTCGTGCCAACCCACATCCAGGGACACGGTGCAGCCGTTCGCGCGGATCGAAGTGAGCAACTCCGCCGCGGTGGAGAGGTCCGGCGGGAACGCAAGATGAACGTGAGCGGCGCGCGCGAGTCGTCTCGCTGCCGCGGCTTCGGCGAGCGCCGCTGGAAAGCCCCGATTGGCGCCGGGATACGTGAGGAAACTCCGTTCTTCCGGTGTGCTAATCGCCACGGTGAACGCCGTTGTTTCCGCCGGGTCGCGGCTGATGTGAGAGGTATCGGCGCCCTTGCGGGTCAATTGCTGGACCAGCCAATCCCCGTCCTCTCCGACCACCCCGAGAACCGATACCGCCGATCCGAGTTTCGCCATGCCGCACGCGGTATTGGACGCGCCACCCCCGACCTCGCGATGGAACTTCTTCGCGAAGGCCTCCTGGCCGGGTTGCGGCCAGAATTCGAAGCCGCTGAGGATCAGGTCGACGTAGAGTTCGCCGGCCACAATCGCATCGAGAGGCTTCAATGGATCACGCATCCACACCCGCCTGTTGCACGGCGAACGGCCATTCGCGGCTCGCGCGGGCCCGCCACAGATAGGCGCCCACTCCGAACACCAGCAGTCCTAGGCCAGCGAGGATGTACGCCAGCCCGCTCGCAATAAGAATGTACAACCAACCTATAAAAGCGACGACACTAGGAAGCGGATAGAGCGGCATCCGGAACGGGCGCGCGATGTCCGGCCGCCGGCGCCGGATCAGCGTGACCGCAAAAATCTGCGCCATGAACTGAATCAGCACCTGGATGACGATGAGGCCGTTGATCAGGACATCAAGCTGCAGCAGGGAGGCAGCGGCGGAAAGAATGCCGATGAAGAGGAGCGAGAAGTGTGGGAAGTTCTTGGTAGGGTGCAATCGCGCAAACGGCGCGAAGAACCGGCCGTCCACCGCAGCAGCGTAAGGGACCCGCGAATAGCCCAGGAGGACGGCGAAGACGGATGCGAGGGTCGTCCACAGGACCAGGACGGTGACTGCGGCTGCTGCTTTCATCCCGTAGATTCGCTGGATGAAATCGGAAACGATGGCGGTCGATCGAATCGCCTCGCGCCACGGCACAACCCCGATGATGGTGACGTTCATGGTCAGGTACAGCGCTGCCACGGCGATTATCGAGAGCAGGATCGATTGCGGGATCACACGCTCCGGCCTGCGCACTTCCCCGGCGAAGAAGCAGACGTTGTTGTACCCCCCGTAGTCGTACATTGCTATCAGGGTAGCTCCGCCGAGTCCGAAGAAGAAAGCCGGCGATGGCGAGAAGGCTCCGGGCGGAAAATTGAGCACGCGCCGGGGATCGAAGTGTAACAAGCCAGCGACCGTGATCCACGCCACCGTGCCGATAACAACCACCCACATCACCACGGAGAGCCGTCCTACGGTGCGGATGTCGCGGTAGAGCAGCACGGTGATCAGGAGGCACACGCCTACCGCGATGACCTTCTCATCCAACACGCTCATGTCTTTGTAGAGGAACCTGGCGTATTGCGCGAAACCGACCGCTCCGGAGCCGATGGAAAGCGGCGCGAGCGCCACCGTTTGCCAGATGAACAGAAAGCTCATCAACTGGCCCAATTTGCGGGGACCGTAGCCTTCCGAGAGGTAATGATAGGGGCCACCCGTGCCCGGCATCGCCGCGCCAAGCTCGGCCCAAACCATGCCGTCGCAGAGGGCCACCAGGGCGCCCAATACCCAGCCGAGAATTGCCTGCGGCCCATTCATCTTCGCGAGCAGAATCGGAATGGTGATGAACGGGCCCACGCCGATCATCTCCAGCATGTTCGCGGACGTGGCCCCGAGGAGCCCGATACCGCGGACGAGATGCGGAGAGTCATCTTGGCGCAAGTGTCCAAGTTATCATATTGGGTACGTCTCGCCGGACCCTTATTCTCGTCCTGATCGCGGCAGTCGGACTCGCGCAGTCGTCGCTAGAGCGAGCCGTGACACTGACGCGCGAGAAGCGCTACGCCGAGGCCCGCAAGGCGCTGGAGGACGCTGCCGAACCAGCAGGCGCCGCGCAGCGCATCGCCTTCCATCGTCTCAAGGCGGCCATCGCGTCGGGCCTGGGAGATGCCCCTGCAGCGGCGGATGAAATGCGCGCGGCGCTGGCTCTCGCCCCGGATGACGTGCAACTGCAACTGGCCACCGCAGCAGCCGAATTGCAGGCGGGCGAACTCGACGGCGCACTGGCCCACGTTCGCGCCGGGACAGATACCGCGGTCGGACAGGCTCTGCTGGGAGATATCCAGGAAAGACGCGGACAATATGTGGAGGCGGTCAGAGCGTACCAGGCGGCCGTCGCCCTTGCGCCGGACCGGGAGCAGTACCGGATGGCGCTCGCTCTGGAACTGGTGCAGCACTACACATTCGAGCCCGCGATCGCGGTGCTGGAGCAGTCGGCGCCGCTGTTTCCGAAGTCGGCGCGGATCCGGACGCTGCTCGGCATCGCACAGTTCGCGACCGGCCGCTATGAGGACGCCGAGGCTGCGCTGACGGACGCGCTTCGCCTGGACCCCGGCCTGGAGCCGGTGTACGGCTACCTGGCGCAGGTCGCGCTCGAATCGCCATCCGCGCCATCGGAGCGAGCGTTACAGGCCATCTGCACGCGGAACGCGATCGCCTGCGCCGCACTAAAGTCCCGGGCGGCCCGCGCCGCGGGAGATTCCGCGCTCCAGACCCAGGCGATCGCCGAATTGAAGCGAGCACCGAAAGACGACGCGGTGGCACGGTGTGAGCTCGGGCGGATCTACCAAACAGGCGGCCAGTGGGCGGACGCGCGCACAGAGCTGGAAGCCTGCGTGCACCTTGATCCTTCACCGCAGAATCATTATCGTCTCGGTCTGGTCTACAACCGCCTTGGCCTGACGGACCTCGCGCAAAAACAGATGGAGCTTCGACAGGCCGCCGAGGAGCGCAAGTCCGACGAAGCCACGCGCCGGCAGAAGGCGGTCGAGACGTTTCAATACATCATCAAGTAATCAGCGCTGCGGATTCTTCGGCAGGCTGATCAGGTTGGCGAAGATCCGGTAGGCGCCGGGCACACCTTCGGGCAGTTCGCGGTAAAACGCGTATGCGTTGTAGACGTAGATCCCTTTGCCGTACCTGGCGTAGAGGAGGCCGCCCTTCTGCGGCTCCTGCCCTTCATCGTGGGTTTCGAGCAGCGCTTCGTAGTGCGGGTCCCAGGATTTCATCCACTTCGAGCCGCGTTCCTCTACCCAGCCGGTGAAATCCTTCTCGCTGATGCGGTTCGGCCACTTGAAGACTGGGTTCGACGGCGCCAGGATCTGCACCTTGGAAGCCTCGTCGGTGACCTCTTCCGGATTCGAGGTCATCGTGTAGGGATACGGGCCGAAGTTGTGATCGAACTCCGGCGTGTTGTACTGCACGATAACGACACCGCCGTTCTTCACGTAGTCGAGCAGGCGGTTGTTGTACGTCGCCAACTCCGGGCGGGCGGCATAGGTACGCACGCCGAGCAGAATCACGTCGTAGCGGCTGAGATCGCCGCTCGCAATATCAGCCGGCGCCAGAAAGCTCACTTTGATCCCCAGGTGTTCGAGCGAGTCCGGGACGTCATCGCCGCTTCCCATCACGTATCCGACCCGCAATCCGGACGCGACCTTTACGTCGACACCACTGGTCTTGTACGTGGACGACGTGTACAGGAAATAGGGCCGCAGTCCGCTGTAGCCGGTCACTTCGTAACCCTCGCGGTACTGCCGGCCTCCGAACTCGGCGACGGCCGTGATCGAGTACGGCTTCTCGCTCAGGTTGGCGGGAGTCACTGTGAAGGACAAGGCGAGATCCTCGCCGTCCTGTGTGGTAGAAAAGGGGATCGACGTCGGCTCCGACTTCCAGCCGGTGGGCAGATCGAGCCGCACGGTACCGGAGGCCGGACCTTTCACGTTGCTGTGAACCACTGTCTTCACCGCGAAGGTCTTCGCATCCAGCGGGACGATGCCGAAGCGGGGTGAAATCGAAATGCCGATCGTTGGAGCAACGACAAGGGGCTCCAGGACGGTTCCGAGGCCGTTCACGCGCTTCACCGTTTGCACGTACTGTCCGATGCGAATGGGCGCGCCGTCGAAGCTCCAGTCCGCCCACGCCGCAATCGGGTACGGCGCGAGCGGCTGATTGAGGTAGCGCGCGTCGGTGATGTCGTAATACGACTGCTCGATATCGGGCCGGGTGAAGTACGGTCGTGTAAAGGCAACGTTATCCGGCACCTTTACGGTGAAGCGTGCATCCACCGGCTTGGCCGCGGCGTCCTCGGTTCGCTCCGCTGCCGCGGCAGGCGTGACCGTCCACGCTGGACCGTTGGTCGAGACCACGCTGAGCTTCTCCAGAACCGCGGGAGTGGTGCCCTGGTTGACCGCGTGGACCCTCACGCCGAATGTCTGCCCCGGAATCGCCACCCGGAAAGTCTCCGGGTCCCCGAGGAACTGCGCCATCCGCGGATTCGGCTCCTGATCGGGGGCCACAGACGCCGCGACCGAAAGTCCAAGCGATTGGGCGAGCGCACTGTTGAATTGGGTGCGTTTGATGTTCAGCTCATGGAGCAGGTCGTACTTCGAATCGTCAGAAAAGCTGCTCTTTTTCACGGCGGCGATGAGCGCGATCGTGTCCTTCATGCCTTGCGCCAGGGCGGGCGCGGAGCGTTCGGGAGCCGTGCCTGAGAACTTCGCGGTTGCGTCCTCCACGGCAGCGTTGATCCTGCGTAAGCCATCCGCCAGGAACGCGGAATCGCCGCCCTTCGCCAAGCCCACAAGTCCCATCAAAGACGTATCGATCCCATCGAAGAAGTCCTTCTCCTTTTCCGGCACGGACACCGTGGAAGCGTACCGGTGATAGGTACTCGATACCTGTCCGGCCTTGGGGATGTTGGGACCGCCGTTTTGCGATTTCTGGTAGCCCAATCCCTGGCGGGAGATCTGCACGTAGGAAGCGCCCAGCATCGGATCGTAGCTGCCCTGGGGAACTTCCACGTTCACCGTGAGCGGGGCGCCGCCGGCCCTGGCGAAGAACGGTGCCCGCGCGTAGTCTTTTATGGGCGACCAGGGACGAAGGCCCTCACGAATCTGCTCCGGGAAAATGTTGGGATCGCCTGCCGCTCTGAACACGGCCTGCGCCATCGCGCCGGCGGTCTGGTGATTACCGTGACCATCGCTGGGACCGCCGACGAACACCGAGGTGATCACCAGCGGCCGGACCATGCGGACCACTCGCACCACGTCGGCGAGCACCCGGTCGCGGGTCCAGTGATTGATCGATTCGGCCATGGTCTTCGAGAAGCCGTAGTCGACCACTCGCGTCCAGTATTGTTCCACGCCGTAGTAGCGGTCGGCAGCGAGCAACTCCTCGGTGCGGACGAGTCCGAGGGCGTCGAAGTAATCCGGCGACATGACGTTCGCGCCGCCCTCGCCACGGTTGAGGGTGAGCAGTGTGACGCGCGTTCCCTTGCCGCGCGATTCGTACGCGAGCATGCCGCCATCCTCATCGTCCGGATGAGCCGTAATCATGATCAGGCTGGCCCTGGTGTGGAGTTTCTTCAGGCTCTGCCAGAGCGCCGTGGATCCCCGGTTTGGCGGAATCTCCAGCGCCACCACGGACGGCTGGATGGAGGTGTCGTAAGGGGTCTGGGCAAAAACAGGTACGGCCAAGAGAAGGGCAAGAAGGAGTTTCATAAATCGACCCTGCTGGTGGAGGCGGGCCGAAGCGAAACCGGCCCGCCTCGCCGTTCAGAAATACAACTTGAGGGCAAATTGAATCTCTCTCGGATCGGTCACGGTGCTGAACGTCTTTCCGAAAGAGCCGAGCGCCGAAGCTGCCACGCTGGCGTTCGGATTGTTGAAGTTCGCGTGATTCCACGCGTTGAAGAACTCCGTGCGGAACTCAACATTCCAGCTTTCACGGATCGGGAATCGCTTGAACAGGCTCAGGTCTACGTCCTGGATTCCGGGCCCGTGGAACGCGCGCGGCGCACAGGTCCCGAAGGTCCCGGTCGCCGGAATCGCGAACGCGGCCGGGTTGAGGAAAAAGCCGGTCGCGCCGCTCCCGACGAACTGCGAGCGGTCACTGGTCGCCCCGGAATACGGATCTCCGGTACAGTTGGCGCGGCTGGCGTGGCTGCCTCCGGTCTGGCTCACGTCGGGCGCCGTAACGGTGAACGGTGTGCCGGTTTCCATGGTGACGATCGTATTCAGTTGCCACCCGCCGATCATCCGGCTGGCCAGGCTGTTGTTGTTGAGCACGGCGCCACCCTTCCCAACCGGTAAATCCCACACCGCGTTCGCCACGAACCGCTGGGTTACATCGAAAGGTGAGTTGCTCCGCTCGAGGCTGTAGTTGTAGGCAGTCGCCGGAGTCGATCCGCCCGTCAGATTGTCGACATAGTCGGAGAAGTTGTGGCTCCAGGTATAGCTGACGCCGTAGGAGAGACGCTTGGAGAAGCGTCGCCGCAGCGATACCAGCAGGCCGTTGTAGTTGGTGTTCCCATCGTTGGTGGCCAGTTCCAGGAACGCGTGGTTGCCGCTGGTGGAGTTCAGCGTGCTGTTGAGGTTCGCGTAAGGGAATATTGTGATCGGCCGGCCGGCCGGATCGAAGCCCGTCACCAGTCCCTGGTTCGCATTGCGCAGGCGATTCATTTTGCGGCCGAAGTTGCCCACGTAGGAGATCTCGAGCACGGTGCTCTCCGAGATCTCGAACTGCGGACCGAAACTGACCTGGTGAACGTAGCCGCTGCGCTCGTTGGGATCCTGTGCCCGCACCTGGAGCTTGGTCAAATCCACCAGAGCCGGGGTGAACTGCGCGGACGGGAAGCCGCTCTTCAGCTGGAACGCGGGCGTCGTGCTGCCGAGCGTCTGCGACAGCGACCCGTCGATCAGCCACGGAGGATTCAGCGCCAGCATGCTCTCCGACCCGATCCGCACGATGTGCTGGTAGAAGACGCCGTAGCCGCCGCGCAGCACTACTTTCTGCATCGGCTGCCAACTGAACCCGACCCGCGGTGCAAAGTCGTTCATGTCGGGGTGAACCAGTCCGCGCGAGTACCAGTCGCCTTCCTTGGCGGTTACGAATCCTCCGCCATTCGCAGGTGTGAAGTTCGAGAGTGCGTTCTGGTGGTTCAGGATCGGCGAGAACAGTTCGTACCGGAGGCCGTAAGTCAGGGTGAAGTTTCCGCTGACGCGCCAGATGTCCTGCGCGAAGAAGTTGTTCGAGTCCTGGTAATTGTGGACCACGGTCGGCGTCGTGAAGGCCGCTGTACTGATGTCACCGAGCAGGAAATCCGGCACGCCAAGTCCGCTGTTTCCGCTGTAGATTCCGCTTGCCGTAATCTGGCCCTGCGGCGACTGGATATCGAGGAAGTTGTCGCTCGTGTGCCGGTGCTCGTAGCCGAACTTGAGGCTGTGGTTGCCCTTGAGCCAGCTCAGCGTGTCCAGTAACTGCCACACCTGCGAAACCTGAAACTGCGGCCGCCAGGGCGACGATCCCAGCCGCTGCAACCCGCTGATGTTGATGGGCGGGATGCCCGCATCGTTCGGTCCGGCGGGGATACCGGTGAGGCCGTACGTGCTCGCCTGCGACGTGCCGAGCGTCAGCCCGATGGGATCGCTGTGCGCGTAGTCGCGGCTGAAGCCGGCGCGAAGCTCATTCAGCATCGACGGCTTCACGATGTCGGTCCAGGCCAGGGCCAGGGATTTGCCGCGAATCCGGTACTGCGTGGCAAAGTTCCCGTTGCCCGCGATCGGGTCGCCGGTCCACGGCGGATCCTGGCGGTCCACCTGGTAGTCGCTGAAGCGTCCGAACAGCCGGCTGTTGGGAGTGAAGTTGTGATCGATGCGGGTGTCCCAGGAGAAGGTGTCGTTCGGAACCGAATACTGAAACTGGTAGTTCGGCGATCCGGTCCAACTGCCGGGTTGCCCCTGCCGCACCACCGCACCCGGGATGTTGGGGTTCGGGTACAACGCCAGCAGCTTGGATCCGACCGGATCGATGCACGCAGGTGCGATGATGTTGCCGGTAATGCATCCGTTCTGGCTAGGGACGGTCGGATTTGCCAGGGCGGCCTTGAGTTCCGTGAAGTTACCCTGCTTCATCAACGGCGTCGGGACGGTCGTGTTCACGGTGGTCGCTTTCCGGCTGGTAAGGTCTTGCGCATCGAAGAAGAAAAATGTCCGGTTCTTGATGATCGGACCGCCGATTGTGCCGCCGAACTGGTTCTGGCTGAAGTGTCCGCGCGGAACGCCGCCGGCGTTGTTGAAAAAGCTGTTCGAATCGAACTTGTTGTTTCGGAGGAACTCCCAAACATCGCCGTGGATGGCGTTGGCCCCGCTCTTAATCGAGGCGTTGATCACGGCGCCCGCCGAGGTCCCGAATTCGGCGGAGTAGGTGCGGGTTTGCACGCGGAACTCCTGCAGCGCATCCGGCGGCGGTTGCACAGTCTGCACGGAGCCCTCCTGCAGGTTCGTGGAGCCCGAGTTGTTGTCGATGCCGTCCAGCGAGAAGTAGTTCTGCGTTTCCAGGTTGCCGTTCGAACTGAATCGGTCGGGCGCCTGGTTGTTGGGATTCGTCACGTTCTTCTGCATCCCGGCTTCGAGCAACGCAAGGTCCGCATACCGGCGCCCGTTCAGCGGTAGGTCCTTAATCTGCTTCTCCTGGACCACGCCTCCCACATCCGCGGTTTGCGTCTGAAGAACGGTACCTGAGGCCTGCACCTCGACGGTCTCCGTGACTGCACCGACCTTCAGGCTGAAATCCACGGATGGTCTCGACTGCACATGCAGTTGAATGTCATTCTGAGCCTGCGATCCGAAGCCGGACGCCGTCACCCGAACCGAATAGGTCCCCGGCGGCAGCGCGGTGAACTGATACTCACCGGCCTCGTTGGTGGTTGTGGTCCGCCTGACGCCGGTTGCCGAGTTCGTCAACTCGACCGTGGCCTTCGGCACCGCTCCTCCGCTTGCATCTCGAACCGTTCCTACGATGGCGCCGGTATCGATCTGCGCGGCTCCTGGCTTCACCGCCAAACAAAGAAAAGCGAAAACGCTGAGTACCCGCACCATGGTCAGTACGGGCAAGTTCCTGATCGTCATGGTTCCCCTCGCGATGCGCCGAATTATATCGCAGTCGGTGCGGATTGTGAAAAGAAAAGGTGCAAAATGTACACTGATGGAGGAAGTGATTCAGATCTACCGTCGATGTCGACAATGAAGCGCACCCGCCGCAGTCTGCTCCGCCTGCTGCCGTTCCTCTCCTGCCGGCTCTCGGGACAGGGGATGGCGACTCGCGGGGTAAGGCCTGCACCACGCGGTAAGCCTTCTGGCCTGCCGTTTCGCGCGAAGTTTACCGACGTTGCCCGGGCGGCCGGTCTGCGTGAGCCGGTGATCTGCGGCGAGGTCGATCACAAGACGTACATCCTCGAGACCATCGGCTGCGGCGCTGCCTTCTTCGACTACGACAACGACGGCTGGCTAGACGTCCTCATTTTGAGCGGCACGCGACTTTCGGGTTCGTCCGCGACCAATCGCCTGTATAAGAACAATCGGGATGGAACCTTCACCGATGTCACCGAGAAGGCCGGCCTTCATCGCTCGGGATGGGCCTCCGCAGTGACGGTCGGCGACTATAACAACGACGGCTTCGACGACCTCTTCATCACGGGATACGGCCACAATGTTCTCTACCGGAACAACGGTGACGGAACCTTCACCGATGTCACCAAAGGGGCCGGCCTGCTGCACGACAAGCCTCGTTGGGGCTCCGGCTGTACCTTTCTCGACTACGACCGCAACGGTCTTCTCGATCTCTTCATTGCCAGCTATGTGGACTTCGACCTGCAGACCGCGCCGAAACCGGGAAGCGAGTCCTACTGCAACTGGAACGGAATCCCGGTCCACTGCGGCCCGCGTGGGCTTCCCACCGGCACGCCGATGCTCTATCGGAATAACGGCGACGACACGTTTACGGACGTCAGCGTCGCCTCGGGTGTGGCGAAGTCGACGGGCAGCTACATGATGACCGCGGTAGCCGCGGATTTCGATAACGACGGCTGGCCTGACATCTATGTCGCCTGCGACTCAACGCCTAGCTTTCTGTTTCGCAACAATCGGGACGGCACCTTCACCGAAACCGGAATGATCCGGGGCGTAGCGCTGAGCGAGGACGGCAATCCGCAGGCCGGCATGGGCCTGGGAATCGGCGACTACAATCTCGACGGTAGCCTCGACATCCTCAAGACGCACTTCTCGGACGACACCAGCATCCTGTTCCGCAACGACGGCAGGGGTTCGTTCGATGGCGTGACTGAGATGACTGGACTCGGGGTGGAAACGCGCTTCGTCGGCTGGGGCGCCGGTATGACGGACCTGGACAACGACGGCCTGCCCGATCTGCTGATCGTGACGGGTGGCGTATTTCCGGAAGTCGCGCGCCAGTTGCCGCGCTACCCGATGGAGACTCCGCGCGTAGTTTTTCGGAATCTGGGCAGCGGCAGGTTCGAGGAGTTGATCGACGAAGCAGGACCGGGAATTACGGCACCTCACTGCAGCCGCGGATGCGCCTTCGGTGATTTCGATAATGATGGCGACGTGGACGTGCTGGTCGTAAACCTGAACGAGCCACCCTCGTTGCTGCGCAACGACGTGACAGGCGGAAACCACTGGCTGAAAGTGAAGCTGATCGGCGTCAAGTCGAACCGCAGCGCCATCGGAGCCCGCGTCACGGTGCGCTATGGGGACCGCGTGCAGGCCCAGGAGGTGCTGAGTCAGGCGAGTTTCTACTCAGTGAACGACTTCCGGCTTCATTTCGGTCTCGGCCTAGCGGAGCGGGTGGACCTGGAAATTCGTTGGCCCAGCGGGACGAAGGAATCGATCGCAAAGGTCGCGGCCGACCGGCTGATCGTGATCCGGGAAGGCGAAGGGATCGTTCGAACGGAAAGGTTCGGCGGGAACGCCCAAGCTAGAGTCGGCGACCAAACGAGTGTGACCAGGTTCAGGAAGTAACCAGGTCGGACCGGACCAGCCAGAGCGGGCCGTCACGGGGCGAACGAGATGGACGACGGTGAGTCTGACGTTCCATTCTCGCGTTGGAGTCTCAGCCTGCGGATCGGCATAGTCCAGCGAACCCCTCGAGTCGGCAGTAGAGGGAGTGCACAACTTGATGCGAATTTCAAATGACTGACCACAGCAAAGCAACCGTAGGAGAACCACACGGACGCCGGGGGAGAGTCAATCCTGTCGAGCCTGAGTTTTCCCCCGCACAATCCCGCAGAATTCTCAAAAGGCGCGAAAATCCCGCACAATTCCCGCGAATGAAAAACCCTGTCCCGCGCGTAAGTATCTGAGAATCAACACCCACACACGCCAAGGGGCCCCCTGGGCTTGCTTGGGGTGCAAGAGGTCCCGGGTTCAAATCTCGGCGGCCCGACCATCTTTTCAACGCATTATAAAAGGGCGCCCCTTTCGAGGTAGGCTTTGAGCGTCGAACTCAGCCCACGGAAAGGAGCACCCTTATGGACAGCAAGAAGTATATTGGCATGGACGTCCATCAGGCAACCGTCTCGATTGCCGTTATGGATTCGGGCGGCAAGGTGGTGATGGACTCGGTAATCGAAACCAAGGCGGCTACCATCCTGGGGTTCATCCAGGGAGTGCGCGGAACGCTATCGGTGACATTCGAGGAAGGTACCAGTACGGCCTGGCTGTACGACCTCTTGAAACCGCACGTCACCAAGGTGGTGGTTTGCGATCCGCGAAAAAACGCGCTCCTGAAGGCCGGCAACAAGAATGATCGAATCGATGCCCGCAAGCTCGCCGACTTGTTGCGGAGCGGACTCCTCTCGCCGGTCTACCACGGAGGGGCGGGCGTACGTACGCTGAAAGAACTGGCGCGCAGCTACCTGACAATCACGAAGGATCTGACGCGGGTGAGGAATCGGATCAAGGGCATGTATCGAAGCTGGGCCATTCCCTGTGCCGGTCAAAAGGTGTATTCTCCGCGGTACCGCAGTGCGTGGTTGACGCAACTGACGGAAGTGGGGGTGCGGCGCCGGGCGGAGTGGTTGTATCGACAACTGGACGATCTGCAACCACTACGCCGAGAAGCGCGGCAACAGCTGCTGGCAGAGAGCCACAAGCACCCCGCGCACACTGTGCTCCGCCAGGTTCCCTGGCTGGGCCCGATCCGGGTTGCCCTCCTGATTGCGTTGATTCAGACACCACATCGGTTCCGGACCAAACGGCAACTCTGGGCATACAGTGGGTTGGCCCTGCAGACGCGAGTCAGCGGCGAATATCGCATGACGGACGGCCAACTGCAGCGTGCCAAGAGACAGCCGTCCCTGCGCGGTCTCAATCAGAATCACAACCATGAGCTGAAAGCTCTGTTCAAGAGCACCGCCACGCGGGCCAGCACCGCGGCCGGCCCTTTCGGAGACTTCTATGCCGCCTTGCTGGCCACGGGGATGAGGCCTACGATGGCCCGTCTGACCGTGGCCCGCAAGATCGCGGCCATCGTTTTGACCATTTGGAAGAAAGGAGAGCCGTTCGATCCACAACAGCTGAAACGGCAAGCAGCTTGAGTGTCTGAGCAGAGCCGATACCACCCCAGGGTCTTCCTGCCGCTGGCCTGTCGGATTTGCCAAACGCTCGGGTTCGAGGGCGAGTATCTATTAAGTTGTTAGGCGCAGGGTGTGCACTTATGCACCGAGTCTCTGTTTCAATCGTATGCCCCCTCGGACAACCCAAGAAAGCCATAGGCCCCGAGCCTCAAATAGAATCATGGTTGGCACCCTCCATCCGCATTGCTTGTTGCGTTTCAGGATTCGACGCGCCGCGCTCCCTTTCCCTCTTGCCATCCTCGCAGAACGGTCCTCGCCGTCAAGGTTTCGCTCCGCCGCGCCTGTCGGCGCGCCCTTGACGGCTCCGGGCCGTTCTGACGAACACTTCCTGACAAGAGGGAAAGTCAGGAACTAAACCGAGCCGCGCATGCCGGCCTCCCGTTGGTCGGCCACCGGCTCCCAGGACCCTCGAGATGGAAAACACCGCTCCGCCACAGCCGCCTCGATCGAGCCCAGGGGCTGAATGCCAGCCACTCCCGCCAGGCTTTCAGCCCGGTGGGGGAATATTTCTCTTGACATTCCCTTTTATAGAATAACTTAGACACCACAGACCCCAATTTCATCCCGCATTATCCCGCACAATCCCGCACAATTTTGAAGGAAGCAACTGTCGGGCCCTTCTTCTCCTGCGAGCCGAAGAGCCGTTCCTGCACACGACGCACTGCCTGCTCGCGACGCGTCAACGCAATCACCGTGATCGACATCATCGGAATGCGCAATTGAGACACAGAATCGACAACCGCCCCGGTTTCACAAGATCCGAAATGGGTGTGCCTGTGCTCTGCTGAAACAGGGGATAACGTTGCCAGGATAGAAGCCGCTGGCGAACGGCCCGTCTGGAACCCACGGTTCACGTGGAAACTACCACCGAATGACCGCGTCGTGGCGGCAGTGAGATCACCGTGGGTGAGAACTGAGCATCCGATTTCGTATATTTCGTACGATTTGCGATTATTTCGATTATTGGCTACACTAGAACTCGGAGGTAGCCATGCCGCATGAACCTGTCACCTTGCCCGAATCGGAGGAAGGGCAGATCCGGGAGCTGAACCGAATGCTCCAACTCGGGACGCCGGCACTGGTCGGTGCCGATGGCGAGCGCGTAGAGTTGCCGGATTCCGTTTTCCGACTCTTGAAGGACATCGCGCGCAACATGCAGTTGGGGCGAGCGGTTGTCCTCATCCCGGAAAACCAGCAACTGACGACGCAACGATCTGCCGACCTGCTCGGCGTCTCCCGGCCTCACCTGATCAAGCTCCTCGAAGCAGGAGAACTGCCCTACCACAAGGCCGGCAGCCATCGCCGCATTTACCTAAAGGATCTGCTCGCTTACCAGAAACGTCGCAACGCGGAGCGCAAGGCCGCTCTGGACCGCATCGCGAAGGAGGCATTCGAGTCCGGCCTGTACGATCGGACAGGCACTCCCGAAGACGGCGAAGACGAATGAGAGCCGATTACCGCGTCGTGCTCGACGCGTGCGTCCTCATCCCGATGCCTCTTGCCGACACGCTGCTGCGCATGGCGGAGGCGCCGCGGTTGTACTTGCCCCAGTGGACGCAAACCATTATGGATGAGGTGACACGCAACCTCATCGCCAAATGGGGAATGCCGGCCGATAAGGCGCAGCGCCGCGAGCAAGAGATACGTCGCCACTTCCCTGAGGCGTGGGTGGAGGGCTTTGAGCCGCTCATCGAGACGATGACCAACGATGCCGGAGACCGCCATGTCCTCGCCGCGGCCGTGCGTTCCCGCTCGGATTTGATCGTCACCTACAATCGCCGTCATTTCCCGCCCGAGTCGATGCAGACCTGGGAGATCGAGGTAGAAGGACCATCCGCTTTCCTGCGTGGCCTCCACGATCTGGACGCAGGCTTGTTCGTCACCAAGTTGCACGAGCAGGCGGGCGCGATTGGAGTGCCGCTCCAACGGTTGCTTCGCAGCCTCGCTAAGAGTGTGCCCGGTTTTGTCAGCTACTTCTGTGAGGAACAGGGGATCGACCTCGGCGAAGACGAGCGAGGTGCCTCGCGGTGAGGGTAAAGAAGCGCCGCGCCGTCTTCCAGCTTTACATCCGGCTACGCGATATCGAGCCAGCGATCTGGCGCCACATCCACGTTTGGGAGGACATCAAGCTCCACAAGGAGTGGGAAGCCATCTACGAGAAAGTCGCGGCCCTGCATGAGTCGTACGCCGACGGGCCGGACTACCCCGCGGCAAATGCGCCTTCGGGTGTGGGCATCGTGGGCGCTGAGCTCTTCGGATGCCACTGAGGGGGTGGACGCTGTCGAGGCGTTCATGTCAGCCGTATCCGAGCGATGGGACGCTCGTTAATCCCCTTCCCTCCGCTTCAACAGCCGAAGTGTCTCACAAGACCGATCCCAAATTCCTCTCTACGCGTCCGACGGATCACCGCGCGGATTTCGTTCGCGCGAGGCCGATGAACGGCTAATCCAGACCGGCTTCGTGACCGCAGAGGACTGGAGCGGGGTACCAATCCGGAGGAGGCGGCTGCAGGCCTAACCGCGACGTCTCCGCTCCCGCGCGCCCAGACCGATCAAGCCGGTGCCCATGAGCAACACCGGACCGGGTTCCGGTACCGGGGACACCGTCACATCGTCCAACACCCAGAATGCCGGATTTTGCGACGCTGAAAACGTCAGGGTGCTGCTGGTCGAGGTCGCAACGGTCGAGTAGGTATACAGGAGATAGGGGAAAGTCCCGGAGTTCGTCACGGTCAGCAGCGTGTTGCCGTCGAGAGTCACGTCCATCGAGTTCGGTGCGGCTAACCCGCCGAAACTGGTGTTCGCCAGGTAAAAGGAAATCACGTACCCCTGGCCCACGGTGGTGTCGAAGGACTGGCTGATGCTGCCAAGGAGGGGGTCGCCGAAGTATGCTGCGTAGCGACCTCCGTGAGGGCCGGGATCAGTATCCACGCCGGCGTTGCACGGCGGAGCAAGAGTGGACTCGCTGGCGGATACGAGGATGCAGCCGCCGGTGACGGTCCAGCCAGTAAAATCGCCCGTCTCAAAGCCTCCGTTGGTCAACGGAGCAGCCTCCGAAACGGTTGTTAGGACCAAGCAACCTAACAAAACGGGGAATACGGATGCGAATCTTCTCAAGGCGGTCTCCTTCGTCGAACGTGCGCTCCTCGTGATGCAGTCTGTCCATTTCTGGCGACTCTTAAGCCGTCCAAGCATAACACGCCATCTATTTACATAGTTCCGGACGATTCTGGGACTCGGAACTGGCTTAGGCGCTCGGCTCGTGCCATATCGCGTGGGGGCCACTTCCCTGGACCTGGAAATCGCGGGGGCCTTCCTGGCGGCACTGCCGCGGATCTTCAGAGTCCTGCAATCCGTGCCGGCGCCGTTCGTGGCCCGTGTCTCACAATCGGCCCACGTCACTCTTTACCTGAGTGGAAGTGGCTCGAGAAGACGCCGGAACGCTCGGTCCCGCCAGGCTCAGGGACCAATCTCTCCATAAGGAACAACATCTGAGTTCGTCTCAAGGCGATTTGAAGAGTGCGTGGGCAACCGCGCGCGAGGGTAGAACGAGTGTGGAGTCGGCGCATCCTGACTTTAGAGGAGACTGCGCGCGTGCTGGCCCGGATGGAGGAGCCCAACAAACTCATCCTCGAAACCTGCATCGCTACCGGCGCGCGCATCTCCGAGGTCCTCGGCCTGCAGTGGAAGGCGTGAACCTGGATGCCGGGACAGGCAAGGCGTGCATACCGGCAAGCCCGATGTCTGCGATGCCTTACGTTAGCTCAGGCGACGGCCCGCGCTTATTCACCCGCATCTCTTCCAGCCGCGCTTGTCTTCGCACCGCCAGAGCCATCGTCAGCGGAATCGCCAGGATTGACAGCGCGGAGGTCCAGCCTGGCAAGTTCAAGCCGGGGATGAACGCCGCCACAATCCCCCCGATGGCGACCAGGAATCCGCCGAGGATCAAGTTCATCCCCGATTCCCGCAGTTCTACGCGAGTGCTCTGCAGCACCGTGTGTGCGATCGCAACGAAGATCAGCAGGCCGTACACCAACATGAGCAAGCCCGCCACCGAGCCGGTGGTGTAATACAGAACCGGATGGACGATCAGTTCGGCCACCAAAAAGACCAGAAAGCAGCCCCATGCTCCGTAGATGACCCCGGCGATAAGACGGCTCTCGCCTATCCGCTTCGGTCTGGGGAACATGACGAAAAATCGGAGCAGCAGGATCCACAGGAGAACGGTGGCGGCCGCGGACACATGATCCTTCACGCCATTCCAGACTCCCAGGCTGGGCCCCCGGCCAGGAAGCATGGCCACACCCGCGGCCAGGCCGATGTGCGCCATCGTGAGCGCGGGTGACGTCTCTTCCGTGAAGAAGGCCCACAGCCCGAGGCAGAGAAACCCGAGTCCGGCCAGCGTGGCCGCAATCCTGGCGTTCACCGCAGCCCGAAACGGCGGCTCGTACACGACGTCGAGCGTCACCCTCTCGCCCTAGCGCTCGACAACAAACCGGTGTTTCTGCCCAACTCTTGGTGCCAAGGCCAGCGGCCAGCGGGACTCCATGCCGAGTTCCTCGACCGGCCTTCCCTCGACGCTGATCACGCGGTCTCCGGCCTCGAAGCCCGACCTGTCCGCCCATCCACCGTGGATAACTCCCGGTACGCGATACTCGGGATCGTACAATCCACCGGTGAATCCGCCGGCCGGCCTGCCATAGGCGCCGAAGCCGGCCCAGCCAACCAGACCAATGGCGGCCGCCAGCAGCTGCAGGCGTCGGCGTTTCAAAATCAGCGCGTCCATCTTACACCTCGATTGCTCTGCGTCCCCTCCAGTGGCGGACTTCGGCGCTTGCCAGCAGGAGCAGCATCCACGCCAGCGGCGCCGGGTAATGCGCGACATAGCTGACGACGTAGTAGACCAGAGGAAACGTCGCGAGCGGAACGAGGAGGGTGACCCGGCGCGGAGCGTCGAGCGCAGGCAAGGTACGGCGCAGACCAAGGATCGCAAGCATCGTCACCGCGGTGAAGAGCCCCGCGAGCAACGGGTAGCGCAGTGGACCACACCAGAAATGGAGAAAGCGCATCAGCGTGAGGCGCCAGAACTCAGCAGGATGAGTTCTGATCCAGGCAAGAGCCTCGTTCACGGCGCGCCGGTTATACTCGGCTTCTCCCAGTTCTCGCACCTGACGGGCCTCCTCCAGGTTCTCGCTGGGGTGACGCAACGTCCCGGCGCGGGCCATGCTGACCTCGATGTCCGCGTCGGCTCCAGGCTGATTGGCGATCCGGAATTCCAGGCCGAAATTGCTGCGGATAAAAAAGAAACCGTGAAGGGCCGTGTAGTTGCGCCACGTCCAGGGAACGCAGGCCAGAATTGCGCCGGCGGCAACGCAAGCGGAGAGGAGCCACTGGCGCCGGCCGCGCTTCCACCAGAGTTCAAACATCAGGTAGCCCACCAGGACAAGAAGCAAGGGGGGTAATACGTGAAATGCGGCGCCGCACCCGAGTCCGAGCAGGAACGAGCCCGCCGCGG
The DNA here is from genome assembly GCA_018268835.1 of Acidobacteriota bacterium. Classification (GTDB taxonomy): domain Bacteria; phylum Acidobacteriota; class Terriglobia; order Bryobacterales; family Bryobacteraceae; genus Solibacter. Next base: position 63,426 of record JAFDVU010000006.1, read on the forward strand.
ACGGGCGATCCGCAGTCCAACGGTGCGCAAAGGCGACGGTCAGCAAGGCCAAGGCGAGCGAGGCGTGAGCCGTGGCCCCCGGGCCGATAGCTTCACCCAGACCCTGCATTGGAATCAGGGCGCAGGCGACTCCGGCGAAGATGCCGGCACACGTGCCCAGTCCCAGTCTGCGTGCAAACCACGGCAGCAGGGCGTACAACAGAGAATGACTACTGATTCCCACCAGCGCACGCACATACCCGGCGCTCGCAGTGATTCCGAAAACATGATAGATCAGGGCAAGCAGAGCCGGTGAAAGAGGCGTCGGGTGTGCGGTAGGCCCGGTCGGGATCATATAAGGATCCGCGAACTGCCCGGTGCGCAGGAGCGACAGCGTCACTCTCCCTATCTCGCCGCCAAGACGATAGAAGTCCTGGTGATTGCTCACCCAAACGGCAAGCAGGGCAGCCCGGATCGCGAAAGAGAGAAGGAATATGAGAATGAACGTTCGGACCGGCGAGCTGAAAATCCTGCCCGCTGCTCCTGGTGTCACCAGCGACGCGCCATGTTCAGCACTTGTCGCGCCCATCTGCGAACTCCGCGCGGATCAGCCACTCTGATTGTACTGCGGGAGCGGCTTGGGAGACTCGCTCAAACAGAACCGGGGGCGATTCGCCGCCTCGGCCGCTATCCCTGCGAAGCGCGCGAGAAGCAAGCCGCGCGAGCGAGTTCGCGGGCCCTGGTGCGGCCGAGATGCCAGCGTACTCCATCAGGACGCAGTGCGCAGGCCTGCTTTATTGACCGGAGAGCCCGACGGCTGCCTCGCCGGGGTTGCCGCGACCGATCACGGCATCTCAAGCTTGGTCAGCAGGACGAAATCAAGCCGGACCTCCCAGGTGGCGGATCGGAAGGGTCAGGTTGACGCAAGGTCATTCGTCTGTAATTCTGGAAGAGGTATCAGGAGTCGACTCGGTTTCGAGTCGCGGCAACCGGCGGGAAACGCACGGTGCTTAGGAGGACCGTTTGGTCTTCGGATACGCGGCGCGGAGCGCTGAATCGTTTCCAACCTTCCTGATGCACGTTTGTGAAGGAGCGTGTGTCACCAATGAAAGCCGAAATCTCTCACGTCTGGGTCAAAGAGGGCGCGGACATCCCCTGCCTGGCGATTCTGTCCGATGGCAGTTCGTACACTACCTGCCTTCTGGCAGGCCGCTACGACTTCGAGGGTCATCTCGATCAAGAGGGAAGGCGTTTCTTGCGCCTGCGCGATACGCAAGGGAGCTTGAAGATAGTGGGCGAGCGCGAACTGAGGGGTTCCGCGCGACGGATCTACCGCAGGCCGGATCAGCCGGTTAGACCTTGTCAGGCCGGTCCACCCTGCGCGGCGGCAAACGTAACGCCGATCACGGCCGCGGACCGGGGCGCAGTGAAGAAGTGGTTGCGCAGTTCCGTACCGGATTTCTTGCCACGACGGCACCTCGGTAGATATGTCGAGTGCGGCTCGGTGGATTCCTGGACCGTGGAGTACACCATCGAGCGGAGCGACGGGGAATGGATGATCCGCTGCGAAGACCCAGGCGGCGAGCGGGACTCATCGGGTTTTGCGGACGTCGCCGCGCTGGTGGAGGATGCCTCGGATCGCGGCTATGACCCGGAGGATCTACTGGGCGACCTGCGCCGTTCCCGCCATCCGCATCTGATCACACTCGCCCACGAGGTTGAGGAGGTAGTGACCGCGGCTGCTACGGCGCCATGATCGCCGGCGCGAAGACGGTACTTTGCGCAATGGGCCAGGGCGTGGGCGCCCGATCGAATTTGTCGGGACGCGTCCCGCGGGCGTTCAGCCTTGCGCCGGAAGACGGCACACACGGTTAATTGGAAACGGGCTGCCCCAGGCCGGTACCGCGCTAAACTTTTACCAATGAACCGGCGAAGCTTTCTGGCCGCGGGGCCGGCGCTCGGAATGGCCGCCTTTCCCGCACCCGCTGCCGCGCAATCCGCGGCGAAGATGAAGATTACGCGCATCCGCGCTTACTCGCCTCCCAACCGTAACCAGACCTTCAACCAGAGCGACATGGTGGTCACGGTGGAGACCGACGCCGGCGTTACCGGCATCGGCGAGGGCGGTTCGCGCGACATGCTGGAGCAGTGCGCGGGACGGCTGATCGGGCAGGACCCGCTGCGGATCGAGTACCTGTGGCAGGATATGGCACGGTCGTGGTTCTACCCGCCGGGACGCGAAAAGCTGCATGCGCTCGGTGCGCTGGATCTGGCCCTGTGGGACATCCGCGGCAAGACGCTCAAAGTCCCGGTGCACGCGCTGCTCGGCGGCGCGGTGCGGAACTACTGCGAGTGCTACAACACCAGCGGCGTCGTGGCCGGTGTCAGCAACCGCATGACGCTGCGCGAGCGCGCGCAGGCCACCATCGCGGCAGGCTACCGCGCGTTCCGCATGGGCGCGGCCGACGCTCCGCGCGGCACCACCACTTACAACACCCGCGAACGGCTCAACCAACTCTACGAGGACTGCGTGCAGGTGCGCGAGGGCGTGGGCAAGAACGGCGACTGGTGCATCGACTTCCACCAGCGCTTCGACCTCGACGAAGCCATACGCGGCTGCGACCTCATCAAGGACCTCGCGCCCTTCTTCGTGGAAGACCCCGTCCGCACCGAGGCTTTCGCGCAGGACCTGCCGATCCTGCGCCGTACCGTGCGGGTGCCGATCGCCGCCGGCGAAGAGTGGGGCTACCGCTGGGACTTCAACCAGCTTGTGGAAGCGCACGATCTCGACTTCGTCCGGGTCACGCTGCCCAACGTCGGCGGCATCACCGAGATGCGCAAGATCGCGGCCATGTGCGAGACGCACTTCGTCGGGATCGTGCCGCATTTCACCGGACCGATCGCCACCGCGGCGCTGGTGCACACGCTGGCGGCGTATCCGGGACCGGTCCTGATGGAGTACAACAACCCCGGGCGCGTGCTGCCGCACCTGCCGGTGTGCCTGGAGTTCCGCGAGGGGAAGCTGTATCCGAACGACCGTCCCGGTCTCGGGGTGGAACTGGACTTCAAGCCGCTGACGCAGGTCATGGAGATCACGCAGCCCGGTCCGGCGCGCCCGGTTTACCACCGTCCCGACGGCTCGATCACGAACTGGTAGCGGAGCGGATCAACGCGCGGCGGGCGTCATCATGCCGAGGCGCGTGAGTTCTTTCTTCAGCGGCTCGACGCTGCGGCTGAACATCATCTTGTAGGCGGAGCAGAAGTAGTCGAGATCTTCGAAGTTGCCGCGCGGCCCGTGGCGGAACTTGGGGCAGCCGCCGTGGCACAAGGACTGCCATTCGCAGACCTGGCATTCGGGGTGCGCGATGGTCTTCTTGCCGGCGAAGGAGTAGCGCTTGGTGCGGCGCGCGATTTCGGTCCACGAATCGTCGTTGATGTTGCCGAGTTTCCAGGGATTCTCCACGAAGAAGTCGCAGGGGTAGACGTCACCGTTGTACTCCACCACCACGTAGCTGTCGCAGGTTTCGTGCATGGTGCAGTTGCCCGGCTTCTGCCCGGCAACGGCTTCGGCGATGTTGTCGAAGGCGCGGATGCGCACCTTGCGCCGCTCCGGCCACCACAACTCGAACATCTCCACCATGAACCGGCCGTACTGTTCCGGCGTGATGGTGAAGGGCAGGCGGTTGCCGAGACCGTCGAATTCCGCCAGCGGAATGAACTGGATGTTGTCGACTCCGATGGAGCGGTAGAAGCGGTAGAGTTCCTTGGGCTTCTCAACGTTGGCGCTGCTCAGCACGCAGAGGATGTTGAACTCCACCTTGTTGGCCTGCAGAGTTTCCACGCTCTGCATGACGCGCTTCCAGGTGCCGCGCTTTTCCTTGTTGAATCGGTAGAGATCGTTGATTTCCTGCGGCCCGTCGAGCGAGACGCCGAGCAGCCAGTTGTACTGGCGGAAGAGGTCGCACCAGTTCTTATCGATCAACACCGCGTTGGTCTGCAGCGCATTGCTCACGGCCTGGTTAGAGCGTCCGTAGCGCTGCTGGAGTTCGACCAGTTTTTCGAAGAAGGGCAGTCCGGCGAGCGTGGGCTCGCCGCCCTGAAAGGCGAACACGCTGTTGGGGTAGGAGTAGAAGAGGTAGGTATCGACCAGGCGCTCGAGCGTGTCGAAGGTCATGCGGCGCCCGGGGAGGGCGCTGTAGGGGTCGGCTGCGCGGTCGAGGTAGAAGCAGTACTCGCAGTCGAGGTTGCAGACCGCGCTGGCGGGCTTGATCAACAGGGAGGCGATGCGGGGTACCGGACCGGCCTCGTAAATTGGGAGCTGGGTCATTCCTGCCTCATCATATCAGCGGCGCCGGCTAGCGAGTTTTCACGTCAACGAGCCACTTCTCGGCCATGGTCAGCAACTCGTCGGCGACCTCGGGATGACGGTGACGGAGGTTGACGCTTTCACCGGGGTCTTCGGCGAGGTTGGAAAGGAAAATCGCGTCATCGCCGGTGAGCGGCTTGTTGCCCTCGGGCGTGCCGTCGTAGGTTTTGCCGTCCTTCACCAACTTCCACGTACCGCGGCGTACGGCGAGTTGGCCGCCCTGGTGCCAGAAGATGGCTTCGTGCCCGCGATAGCCGGGGGCGAGCGCGTCGAAGCCGTCGAGGGTGCGGTCCTTAGGCAGGGGCGCGCCGGTGGCGGCGGCGATGGTGGGCAGCAGGTCCAGGTGGCTACCGACTTCGCTCGCGATTTTGCCGCGGGGCACGACGCCGGGCCAGTGCATGACCATGGGGACGTGCATGCCGCCATCGAAGGCGCTGAACTTGTTGCCGCGGAAGGGAGCGTTGTTGCCGGCGGTGGCGGGCTTGTTGTTCAGCCCGGCGCGGGCTTCGCGGGTGGCGCCGTTGTCGCCGGTGAAGACGATCAGGGTGTTGTCGAAGAGGCGCAGGTCGCGCAGGGTCTGGACCACCTGGCCGACGCCGTCATCGACCGCGGAGAGCATGGCGGCGTACGTGCGGCGCTCCGGCTCGAGGTTGGGAAAGCGCTCCACGTACTTCCGCGGTGCGTGCATGGGGTAGTGGACGCCGTTGAAGGGCAGGTAGCAGAAGAACGGGTTGGCGTGGTGGTCGCGGATGAACTGCACCGCTTCCCGGGCGAACATCTCCGTGGTGTACTGGCCGTTTTCGAAGACCTCAGTGCGGTCGCGCCAGAGGTCGTGGTAGTTGGCCAGGCGGGGCTCGCCCCAGTAGAAGCGGTGGGAGAAGAAGTCGATGCAGCCGGAGTGGAAGCCGAAGAAGCGGTCGAAGCCGTGGGCGTTGGGATCGGTCTCCGGGGTGGCGCCGAGGTGCCACTTGCCGAAGATGCCGGTCGCGTACCCGGCGCCTTTCACCACGGCAGCGATCGTTTGTTCGGACGCGGCGAGCGGGGGACCGTTATCGGGGACGCCGCAGCGGATCGGGTATCGGCCGCTGAGCAGGGAGGCGCGGGACGGGGCGCAGACCGGCGCGGCGGCGTACCAGTTGGTGAAGCGGGTGCCGGCGGCGGCAAGGGCATCGATGTTGGGGGTTTTGAGGTCGGACGCGCCAAGGCAGCCGAGATCGTGGCAGCCGAGATCGTCGGCCAGGATGAGGATGACGTTGGGTTTACGGGATCCGGAGGGGCGGGATTGTGCGGAGGCGGCAGCGACGGCGGTACCGGCGAGCAACTCGCGTCGGGAGATCATGCCCGCCATGTTATCTCAGCGAAGGGAGGGGCTGCTCGTGAAGCAGGGACAAAAACGACCGGGCGTCACGGAGGAGAGACGCCCGGTCATTGAGACCCGCAGTCTGCTCGGAGGGTGCAGATTGCAGGGGTGGAGGGAACTTCGTCCTACGCCAGCAGACCGCCGTGGCCGAGGCAGGCGACTTCCCATCCGGTCACGTGATAGCGCGCCAGCAGCGGCGGCAGGACCAGATCGACCACGTTCGGTTTGGCCGAGCGGAAGCAGCCCGGTGCCGAGACGATGGGAACTTCATCCTTGTACGACAGAAGCAGCAGATTACCCGGCTCCACCGGTGCCAGGAACCGCTCCACCTGACCGCCGACCTTCAGCATCGCCTGACCGATCACGTCTTCCGGACCGGCCGGGGCGGTAGTGGAAGCCACCAGGATCACGCATGGCTTCGATCTCAACAGGTGTTGTAGGCAGCGGGCAACGGAGTTCTCATCTTCCGTGCAGGCCAAAACGAAATTCGGGTTTACGCCGAAGCGCTCCAGGCGCTGGCGCATGATATTTTCGAACAACTGGCGGGCGCGCTCACCGCTGACCGGGTCCGTGTAGAGAACGCCGACGCTGGGCGTGCGCACGGGGCGGGCCTGCAGGATGGGACCGCGCTCCTTGAGAATCCCGGTGATGGCGTCGAGTTGCTCCTTGGCCACGGCGAAGGGAGCGCTCTTGACGGTGGCAATGCGCTGTCCGGCCACCGCGTAGCTGAAATTGGCCGAGGTGGCAATCACCACGCTGGCGGGGAAATTAAGCTGCTTGAGCAGCTCGTCATCCACCAGGACGCAGCAGTTTTCTGTAGCCAGCAGGTTGGCGCGTCCACCGGCGGCGAGACGGATCTCAAAACTCCCGCATCCCATTTCACTGGCGACGGCGCAAACCGCATCGTCCTCGCCGATTTCACCTTCCTCCAGTTCGGTTACCCAGATGGTTTCCATGCCTTCGGATTCCAATACCCGGATATCTTCTTCGCTGATCACATGGCCCTTGGCCAGCAGCTTCTTCCCGCCGGGCCGGAATACCGTGCAACATAGCACGCGTCCCGTGGAACTTTTCACATCAACCGTTTGTGCTCGCATGACGCTTCCTCCGCCTGTCCACCTGACTCCAATGGACTATTTCAGGCTAGTGGATCCTAAATATAATCTTAATGTTGGATTGTGCCGATGTGCGGATTATTTGAACGGTCTTTTGGGGGGAAAGACGAATTCCCCATGTTTGGGGGGATCGACGACACCGGAGGCAGCTAGGCGGACCGGCTCGGTGTGGGAATTTGAATCAGTTCGTCGGCGGGAGCCGTCATCGCGACACCCCACGGCTGCGGTTGGGAATGTTCCCACCGGTCCGAGCGCAGGATGCGCAGCACGGCGATCTCGTCGCAGGCGTTGAACTTAGGGCAACGCACGCAGTCCTTCCACGCCTTGAGCGGCAACATGCCGCGCTCGACTACGTGGAAGCCGACCCTACTGAAGAACTCCACGACGTAGGTGAAGGCAAAGACGGCGTCGAGTTGGTACGCCTCGGCCTCGGCGCAGAGCGCTTCCACGAGTTTGCGGCCGACGCCGTGCGATTTGGCACTCTCCGCTACGGCGAGCGAGCGGATCTCGGCGACGGTCGGGCTGTAGAAGTGGAGTGCGCCACAGCCGAGGAGGGTGCCGTCGAGCATGACCACGGTAAAGTCGCGAATCGCCTCAGAGAGTTCGAACTCGGTCCGCGGCAGCATAATGCCCCGGGCGGCGTAGCCATTGATCAGGTCGAGGATGGGGGGAATGTCGCGCATCGCCGCCTTGCGGACCACCAGGCCGTGGACGGGCACGGTTTCGGTGAAAGCATCTTCGCGGACGCTGCTGATCATGACGTCACCATCCGGGTACCGGCGGGTTCGCCGGCGAGTACGCGATCCAGGATGCCGGGCGCCGCGCCGGGCGCGATACGCACCGCCGCCACCCCTCCGGCCAGGGCGGCGAGCGCGGCGTTGAGTTTCGCCTGCATGCCGCCGGTGGCCACGCCGTCAGCGATGAGCGCCCGGCTTTCGGCGGCGGTGAGCACGGGGCGCACCTGCTTGGCGGCGTCGAGCACGCCTTCGACATCGGTAAGAAAAACCAGTTGCTCGGCTCCGAACGCGGTGGCGCAGGCTACGGCCATCTGGTCGGCGTTCACGTTGAAGATCCGGCCCTGGCGGTCGCCCGCCACGCAGGCCACCACCGGCACGTAGCCGTTTGCGGCGAGCAGGTGCAGGATCGCCGGGTTGGCACGGGTGACGCGGCCCACGGCGCCGAGCGCGGGGTCCATCTGTTCGGCCTCGGCCAGGAAACTGTCGATGCCGCTGAGCCCGACGGCGAGCGCGCCGGCGCGGCCGAGTTCGGCCACCAGTTCGTGATTGACGGTGCCGGCGAAGACCTTGAGCAGCGCGTCCACGGTCTCCGGCGTAGTCACGCGCAGGCCGTTGACGAAGCGGCTCTCCACGCCGCGCTCGGTGAGGTAGCGGGTCATCTGCTTGCCACCGCCGTGCACGACCACGAGTTCGTGGCCGGCGGCGCGGGCGGCGGCGAGTTGCGCGGCCAGCGCGGCGCGCGATTCCGGCGCGTCCAGCAGCGTGCCGCCGAGCTTGACCAGGAGTTTCACAGCAGCGCCTCGGTCTCGGCGAATCCGAGCATCAGGTTCATGTTCTGCACGGCCTGTCCGGCGGCGCCCTTCACCAGGTTATCGATGGCGCTGACCACCACGGCGCGGCCGGTGCGCGCATCCAGCGTGACCCCGATATCGCAGAAGTTGGTGTGGGCAACGGCGTGCAGGTCGGGGACGTGGCCGGGGTTGTAGATGCGCACGAAGGGTTCGGCGGCGTACTGCTTTTCGTAGATGGCGACGAGGTCGGCGGCGGAGGCTACGGTGGCGCGGAAGTAGATGGTCTCCAGGATGCCACGGTCGATGGGGATGAGTTGCGCGGTGAAGCTGAATTCGCGCTCCTCGAGGCCGGAGATCATGAGGACCTCGGGAACGTGACGGTGCTTGAGGATGGAGTAGGCGGAGAAGTTTTCCGTGACCTCGCAGAAGCTGGTCTTGAGGCTGGGCTTGCGTCCGGCGCCGCTGACGCCGCTTTTGGCGTCGCAGACGATGCCGGCGGCGCGGTCGATGGCGCCGGCTTCCACCAGAGGCCGGAGGGCGAGGTTGGCCGCGGTCGGGTAGCAGCCGGGGTTGGAGAGCAGGCGCGCCGCCGGGACGCGCGAGCGGCAGAATTCGGGCAGCCCGTAGACGGCTTCGGCGAGGAGCGCGGGCTGGGTGTGGGGCTCCTTGTACCAGGCGGTGTAGTGGTCGGGGGTGCCCAGGCGGAAGGCGCCGCTGAGGTCGATGACGCGGGCTCCGGCGGCGAGCATGGCCGGCGCGAGGTCCATCGAGACCTCCGGCGGAGTGGCCAGGAAGACGGCGACAAGTCCTTCATTGCGAACGGCTTCCGCAGTACAGGGCAGGGTCTTGCGGCCGGGGCGGTTGCGGATTGGGCTGTGTCCGCCGGCATCCTCGCGGTGCTCCAGGAGGACGGGGGTGACGTGGGGGTGATGTTCCAGGATGCGGATGAGCTCCGCTCCGCTGTATCCGCGGTGACCGACGATGCCGACTGGCTGTTTCATGAATAAAAATTCGTTGTTCTGAATGATTATACCATCAGGAGGCTTAGGCGGAACTCGCTCACATGAAACAACGTACAATCAGCAGCGTCCAGTCTTGCGGAGGTTCGTCATGAAGATCATCGCGCTCGCGGTTCTTGCCGCATCGTGCCTGTGCGCCCAGGACATTACCGGTATGTGGCAGGGTACTCTGCAGACCCCGCAGCGGGACCTGCGCATCGTCATCAAGGTTGAGAAGGCGGGGCAGGGGCTCAAGGCCATGATGTACAGCATCGACCAGGGCGGACAGGGGATCGCCGGGACGGTGAACCTGCAGGCGCCGGTGGTGAAGATCGCGGTGCCGGGCATCGGGGGCAATTACGAGGGCAAACTCGACTCCGACGCCGTGAACATGACGGGAACCTGGAGCCAGGGTCCCGGAAGCATGGCGTTGAACCTGAAGCACGTGAAGACCGAGGAAGCGTGGCCGATACCGGAACCGGTCCGGTTGAAGCCGATGGCCGCGGACGCGCCGCTCGAATTCGAGGTGGCCACCATCAAGCCGAGCCAGCCCGGAAGACCGGGCAAGGCCGTCACGATGCGGGGTCCCAAGGAGTTCGTCACGATCAACACCTCGCTCAACGACCTGATCACGTTCGCCTACGGGATCCACGTCCGGCAAATCTCCGGGGCGCCGGGTTGGTTCGAATCGGAGCAGTACGATATCAACGCGAAGCCGGAAGCCGACGGCCTGCCGAATCGCACGCAACTCGAGGGGATGCTGCAGAAGTTGCTCACCGAGCGGTTCAAGTTGGCGTTCCACCGGGAGAAGAAAGAGCTGTCGGTCTACGCCATCACCCTGGGGAAGAACGGGCCCAAGCTCACCAAGAGCGCTTCCGACCCGAACGGTCTTCCCGGGCTGGGCTTCCGCGGTTTGGGCGACCTGGCGGCGCGGAATGCGAACATGTCCGATTTCGCTTCCCTACTGCAATCCGCCGTGCTGGACCGCCCGGTGGTAGACCAGACGGGGCTGAGCGGGAGGTTCGACTTTACCCTCAAGTGGACTCCCGACGAATTCCAGTTCCGTAGTTTCGGCGCAGGATTGCCAAGACCTCCCGCCGATGCGGCCGATGCTCCGCCGGATCTGATGACCGCTGTCCAGCAGCAAATGGGGTTGAAGCTGGAGGGTGCAAAGGCGCCAGTAGAGATCCTGGTGATCGACCACGTGGAAAAGCCGTCGGCGAATTGACGGCGCCGCAACCGTAGACGGGGCGCACGCCGCTGTGCGCGGCCCGCTGGTTCGTATCGGATGGCGTCAGCCTTTGCTCACTGGCTTATAGCCGCAGGTGGCGGCATTCTTCATGGCTTCCACGCCCTGCTGCAAATTCAGCAGCGGCGTGGTCTTCACGGACTTGCAGGCGCCGCCCGCGGCGAGGGCCATGGCGAACGACGCCGCGCCGACGTTGTCCGGCATGTCGATGATGCCGACAACGTCGAAATCGCCGAAGGCGAGCCAGAAGTTCTCCATCTTTCCGCCGAGGTTGGCGATTGCCGTTCCGACCGCCTGCGAACGGTCCTGCGGCGAGTGCATGAGTGACGCCCAGGCTTCCTGCGTGTAGGCGACTTGTACCAGGTATTGAGCCATCGAGGGGCTCCTTTCGAGCGGTCCGGTATCCGGACCGGCGGTATAGCATATACCGTACATTTGCGGCGTGCAACCGGTGGGAAACGCACGCACCCCGGCGTCAGTAGCGCTCACTGTGCGCTACGGGACCGCCCCTGCGAGGCCGCCCGCGTTAGGGTGGGCTTCATGGACCCCATGCGACCTCTTTACGAACAGGACTACATGCTCCTCGGGGTGATTGCGCTGTCGTCGGTAGCGGGCTTCTTCGCGATAATCGTCGGCGGATTCAAGTTGTTCGAGGAGATACGGGAAAGCCGGGAGCGGAAGCAGCGGAGCGCGGCCGAACACCGTTCACACAGGGTCGAACGCAAACCTTCGGAAGCGCTCAATGCTCCGACATGGATTTCCGCGCAAGATCGCCCACCAGCGGGAGTGAATATTGCTCCTGGTGCGCGGCCTTGACCATCATCAGGATCGAGGCGCCCAGCAGCACCAGTTGCAGGATGTTGTGCACGGGATAGAGCTGGCTATCGCGCAACAGCGGGGCGATCACTTGCTGCTCGATGAGCCAGGCGACGAACAGGTAGAGCGCCTGGAAGCCGTGGAAGCGGACCGCGCGGTCGTTGCGGAAGCGGTCGGCGGCGAGCACGATGATGGCCATGATCCAGCCGAGACCCGGGATATAGCAGAGGATCGACGCGGTGCGGCTATCGATGGAGTCGAGCGGATCGCGGCCGGATCCCGGCTGCGGATAGGGCGCGCCGCGCGGCGGCGGCGGAGGCGGCGCCGTGGCGCCGGGTTGGGCCGCGCCGCAGCGCCCGCAAAACTGATCCGCCGCCGTCACCTGATTTCCGCACTGGCTGCAAAAGGGCATCTATCCGTACATACGCTCCGCGCGGCGCCTGTGTTCCCGCCGCCCGGCACTCCGGGCGTGATAACATTTCGCCATGCGAAAGCTGCTCCCTGGTCTTCTTCTGCTGGCCGCGTTGCCTGCGTTGTGCGCGGCCCGGAATCTTGAAGTTTACTCTATCGATGTCGAGGGGGGCCAGACAACCCTCATCGTATCGCCTTCCGGAGAATCGATGCTGATCGATACCGGATGGGGTGGATTCAATAAACGCGACGCCGACCGCATCGTAGCCACGGCCAAATCCGCGGGCGTGAAGAAGATCGACTACCTGCTGATCACGCACTACCACGCCGACCACGTGGGCGGCGTCCCGCAACTGGCCGAGAAGATGCCGATCGTGAACTTCGTGGACCACGGTCCCAGCGTGGAGAGTTCCAAGCAGGCGCAGGTGCTGTTCAACGCGTACTCGGCGTTCCGCGACAAGGGGAATCACATCGAGGTCAAACCGGGCGACACGATTCCGATCAAGGGCATCGAGGTGAAGGTACTGTCGGCGGCGGGCAAGGTGATCGACCGGCCGCTGCCGGGCGCGGGCCAGCCGAATCCGGAGTGCGCCGGCTTCCAGGAGAAGGCCGTGGATCCGACGGAGAACGCGCAGTCGGTCGGGGTGCTGATCACTTACGGCAAGTTCCGCATGCTGGATCTGGGCGACCTGACCTGGAACAAGGAGAAAGACCTGGTGTGCCCGGTGAACAAGATCGGCACGGTGGACCTGTTCGTCGTCTCGCACCACGGCATCAACCAGAGCAACTCGCCGCAACTGGTGCACGCGATTCATCCCAAGGTGGCGTTGATGAATAACGGGGCGCGCAAGGGCGGTTCGCCCGAAACCTGGGATACCCTGCACGGCACGCCGGGCCTGGAGGACATCTGGCAGTTGCACTTCGCCGTGGCCGGGGGCAAGGACCACAACACGGCCGATCCCTTCATCGCCAACCTGGATGAGATCTGCGAAGGCAAGGGCATCCGCGTGGAGGTCATGAAGGATGGCGAGTTCCGCCTGGTAAACAGCAGGAATAAGTACGAGAAGGGGTATAGATAGAAGTTGAGAAGTTAGAAGTTGGAAGTTAGAAGGTGAAGGCGCCGGTGCCGGCAGCGTACGCCCCCTCCTTCTCAACTTCTAACTTCTTCCTACTGCTTCTTGCACACCGGGTTCGACGCGTTCCTGGGATCCTTGCAGTCCACGGTCTGGTCGGCGGGCAGCGGATCGGGCGTGATGTCGTACTTGATCTCGGCTTCGGCCGAATACTTGCGGTAGAGCCGGAATTCGATGTCGTTACGGGTCAGGATGCCGTCGGCGCTCATGTTGGTCTGCGATTTCAGCGGCAGCAGATAGTCGTGGCCGGAAATGTCCTCGAAGTCGTAGTCCAGGATGGTCTCGGCGGCGCGGATCGGGAAAGTTGCGGGAATGTCGTCGGCTTCCAGCGTGATGCGCTTGATCACCTGCAGTTCGTTATCGATGTAGACCAGCCCGTGGTAGCCGGGGTACATATGCTGCTTGCGCTCGTAATCCAGTCCCCACTGCGAGTGTGACTGCGCCACCTGGTAGCGGAAGACCATCATTCTGCGGCCGCGCAGCGTGCCCCAGTGGTCCCAATCGAAACGGGCCTCGGTGGACGGCGAGAAAATCTCGCGCAGCATGCTGCCGAATTCGCCGGTGGACGTGGCGCCGCCCAGCGTCTCGTACTTCTGGGTGGTCATCTGGTTGTTCACCATGATGAGCTTGTAATCTTCCTTCTGCTCGAAATAGCTGAGCCGAAGGGTGAGGGTATCCATGGTCTGCCAGGATGGCTCGCCGTCGTTGCCGACCCGGTTGGCAGGCGCGGCCCGGCGGCGCGTGACCTGGGTACAGAGGAAGTTGGGCAGGTTCTTGGTGTAGTTGATGGCGTATTCGCGCGCCTCGTCGATGATCTTCCCCTGCTCTTCGCTGCTGGGCGGCGGTTCGGGGGCGGGCGGGGGTACGAACCGGGCGGAGGCGAGGTCCTTGGTCTCGTCGCGCAGGGCTTCGAGCGCGGTGCGCGTCTTGGGGCCGATGCCGAGCGACAGCCAGTCCTCGATCGTGCGGTCGTCCAGTCTCTGAGCGAGTTTCACATTCTTCAGGTACTTGGCGACCTGGCTATCGGTCAGCTTCTGCTTCATCGAGGTCTCGATGAAGCTGCGGAGCTG
>JAFDVU010000070.1 GCA_018268835.1 Acidobacteriota bacterium
AGGGTTGTGGCGGGATCGAAGCCCACGCGATTGCCGCCGGTATCCTTCGTGATGGTGTAGCCCAGGTACAGGTCGGCCTTGCGCCGGAAATCGATGCGGACGCCGAGGTTCGCGGCGTGCACGTTGCTCAGGTAATACGAAAGCGCCGATTCCTGGCTGGGGCGGAAGCCGGTCCCGGCGAAGTAGTTGATGCCGGTCATCGTGTCCAGATGCAGCTTCATGTAGGAGGCATCGAGTGAGAACCAGTCATTGGGCGACCACGAGGCGCTCGCCGAGTAGTTGCGCGAGTGCGAACTGAACGCGGTGAAGTCGACCGGCGCATTGAGGTTGTAGAACTGCTTGTAGGCGGCGGATAGCTGGACGCGGCGCGTGCGATAGTCGATGCGCCCGTTGATCGCGTGATAGTTGCGGTCGCTGACCGGAGTCAGCGGGTTGTCGGCGCGGCCGATTTCACCGCCGAGGTTCGCGGTGAGCGCCTTGAGCGGGCGCACGCGGATGCCGAACGTGCCGCTCTTGAGGGTGTTCGAGTTCGCGTACGCGGCTTGGGTCGAGGAATCCGGAATCGCCGGTAGCGAGAAACCTTCCACGGTGCTCACCAGGCGGTCCGTGCAGTGGTATCCGCCGTAGACGTCGAGCCAGCGCGTGATGCGCAGGTTGGCGTCGCTCGAGTTGACCACGCGTCGCACCCCGAGGTAGCGGAAGTACAGCGACGTGCCGAAATTCACGCCGTTAGAGATCTCGGTGTAGCTGGATGGCCCGTTGATCCGCATGCTGTTGACACTGGTGGTGTTGACCAGCGTCAGGTTGCTGGTGGGGTAGACGCTCAGGGTGAGGTCGCCGGCGACGTAAGGCCGGTCGCCTGTGCCGGTCACCAGGATCTGGCGGTTGGCGGCGGCGCCGAAGCGGCTGATTCCGGTGGCCATCTCCCCGAGAGAGAAATCGTTGTAGCCGTGCATGTAGCTGGCGCGCGCGTTCACCGCCCAGTGCTTGTGGTTGGCCAGCAGGTTGCCGAACCAGCCGGGATTGCGCCCGTGCTGCGGCGCTGTGCGGCTGAAGGTGTTCAGCACGGTGGGGTCACTGGCCACTCCGATCGAAGGTCCGGAGACGGCGCCGATCCCGTTGTAAAGGGGCTCCTCGGTGTAGTAATCCCAGCGGCGCATCACGGTGAATTTGAAACCGGCGAAATCGATGTCGCCACCGACGCGGTATTCGTTCCACCGCCGCCGCACGTTTTCGAAAATGGGCAGCCCGACGCCGTTGGCGTCGAATTGCTGCGCGGTGGAAAGTGCGGGGCCGTCCTGCGTATTGCGGCTGTAGCCGACGCGCAGGCGGTAGTGGGATTGCGGCAGCAGGAGCAGTTCGTGATCCTGCAGACGGTGCACGGTATCGAGCAGGTGGAGTCCTCCGGCGATGGTGAGGCCGGGGTTGTAGTAATCGTTGAGCCGCCAGTTCATGTCGTAGCGGTAGAGGCTGTTTTTCTCCACGCGCAGTGTGGCGGACTGGTAGGGGTCGTTGCCAAGCCCCGTGGTGTTGAGCACGATCTGGTCGAAGTAGCGGCCGTGGCCGTCCTTGGACGTCATGGAGAAGGCGGCGCCGAGGACGCGCAGGCCGTTCCGGTAATTGACGTCGCTGCGGTATTCGCCGAGGTCGCCGCCGACCAGGCTCCAGCGGTAGCCGAACTCGATGGAATTCGTGATGTTGTAGGCGCCTGTATCCTGGCCGCGCGGGGAGCCGACCTGCTCCGTGGTGGGCGCAACGGCCTGCTGCGCGAGGAGCGCTCCGGATGCCGTAACTAGGATTGCGATGGTTTTCAGCATGCGGCTCACCTCAGGAAGAAGGGGTCGCCGTTGGACCCGTGGATCATCACGTGGCACGTGACGCATTTCTGGTACTTGGGGTCCAGCAGGTTGTGTTTGGAGGTCTGTAGCGGGACGCCGTTGTTGCGCGTGCCGAAGTCGTCGGCGCCGGTGTGGCATTCCAGGCAGACGGTGAAAACCACGGGACGGCGCAGCAGTTTGGCGTTCATGGAGCCGTGCGGCGAGTGGCAGGTTTCGCAGCCTTCGACGCGCACTGGAGCGTGTTCGAAGACGAACGGCCCGCGCTTGTCGATGTGGCACTTCAGGCAGGGCTCGTCGGTGCCGGGCGCCTGTTGCATCATGCTCGGGCGTTGACCCATCCCCCAGGTGGCGTCGAAGGAACCGTGCGGGTTGTGGCAGTCGGTACACTGCATGAAGCCTTCGTTGACGCGGTGTTTGTGGGGCATGGAGAACTGGGCGCGCACCTGGGTGTGGCAGCCATAGCACAGTTCGTTCTGCTGCTTGGCGAGCAAGTGCCTGGGTGTGGGGGAGTGGTGGATGGAGTGGCAACTGGTACAGGCCACGTCGTTGAGGGTGTGGGGGCTGTGGCGGATGTTGGCTCGGGAGAGGTCCTTGGCGTGGCATCCCAGGCAGGTTTCGAGCACCCGGCTCGGGGGCATCAGGGAAAATGCGCGCGGGATGGTGGTCCTGCCGCCGTGGGCGTCGATGTGCGCCTTGGCCGGGCCGTGGCAGCCTTCGCAGCCGGCCCGCTCCGGGGTCTGGTTGCCGCTGGCGATGCTTTTGTAGTGCGGATTCTTGTAGAAGTTCAGCCAGATATCGGCGTGGCACGTTTTGCAGGCGTTGCTGCCGACGAAACCGCCGCCCGGAGGCCCGGCCCCAGGACTTTGCGCGAGGGCGGCGCCGGCGGCGAGCAGCAACAGCAGCGATGTGCGCATGGTCTCTCCCTGTAGCAATCGGATGGCCGCAAGCGGCGACGTTTCGCCGCCGCTTGCATACTCGCATGATAGCGGAGGCGCGGTTCGCCCCAACCGCCGGGAGGCTGTTTTTACCAGGCTTTTACGATCCCGCAACAGGCCGGATTGCCGCCGCCGGGCGGCCGCCGGGAGGACATTCCGCCGCCCTTGTGTTTTTTCTGTTGCGGCGCCCCTATCCGATACGCCATATTGAGATTAGCGTCGGAAAGCCGTGTAGAGCGCAGTCCAGTACCGTCC
The DNA here is from genome assembly GCA_018268835.1 of Acidobacteriota bacterium. Classification (GTDB taxonomy): domain Bacteria; phylum Acidobacteriota; class Terriglobia; order Bryobacterales; family Bryobacteraceae; genus Solibacter. The sequence goes on from JAFDVU010000070.1 coordinate 3,029, forward strand.
GTTTCAGCCCGATGACCCCGGGGCGCGCTACCTGTTTCCGCGCGTAGCGGGGCGTTGGCAATGACGGAACAACTGCTCTATTTCACGGAACTGATCTCGATGCCGGTTTACGACCTGAAGGGTCTGCGAATCGGACGTGTGAAAGACGCCGCCGTCGTTCCCCTGGTGCACGCGTCGCGTATCGACCGCTTTCTGGTGGGGGGCGAGTACTCCTGGCTGACCATCCGCTACGACCAGGTCCGCTCCATCAGCCTGGACGAGGGCATCCGGCTCAGCGACGAACAACTGGTCCCGTATCACGACGACGAGTACATGCTGCGCATCGGGCGCGACCTGCTGGATCAGCAGATCATCGACGTGACCGGGCGCAAAGTGGTGCGCGTGAACGACGTCACGCTGACGGTCTCCCGGGAGAGCCTGCGCGACACGATCGCAGTGCTCGAGGTCGATATCGGCATCCGCAGCATCTTCCGCAGGGTGCTGCAGGGGGTGTTGCCGCCGCGCTGGATCCGGCGTCTGCAACACCGCATCCCGCCCAACTCCATCCGCTGGGAATTCGCCAACGTGGTGGAACCGGATCCGCAGCGGCGCCTGCGGCTGAACATCTCCTACACGAAGCTCGAGGAGATGCACCCGGCGGACCTCGCCGACATCGTTGAGGAACTGGGTCCGGCGGAGCGCGGCGCGATCTTCGAAACCATCGACAGCGAAGTGGCGGCGGACGCCCTCTCCGAGGTCGAGGATCCCAAGATGCAGGCCAACATCCTGGAATCGCTTGAGCCGGAAAAGGCGGCGGACATCGTCGAAGAGATGGCGCCGGACGAGGCCGCCGACCTGCTGAACGAACTCGAAGACGAGACCAGCGAAGAGATCCTCGAGGAGATGGATTCGGCCGAGAAGACCGAGGTCCAGGAACTGCTGGAATTCCGCGAGGATACCGCCGGCGGCATGATGAACACCGAGTACGTGGCGCTGCATGACAACGCCACGGTGAACGACGCGATGGCCGCGCTGCGCGGTAACGAAGACCTGTTGGAGGGGCTGAACACGCTCTTCCTGATCGACGAGGAGGAGCGCCTCACCGCGGCGGTGCCCCTGGCGCGCGTGCTCATCGCTACGCCGGACACGCGGCTCAAGGAACTGGCCAGCGACACCCTGATTCAGGTGCCGGTGGGCGAAAAAGAGAATCGCGTTACCGAGACCTTCGACAAGTACAACCTGCTGACCCTGCCGGTAGTGGACGAGGAAGGCAAACTCGCCGGGGTGATCACCGCCGACGACGTCATCTCCGTACTCAGGGCCAGGTGACGGATGAAGGAACTGGTCTCTCGATTCCGCTATCACTTCGCGGTCTTCTTCGCGGTCATCGGGCCGGGCTTCATTACCGCGGTCGTCGATAACGATTCCGGCGGCATCCTCACGTATTCTCAGGCGGGAGCCAGGTTCGGCTACCTGCCGTTGTGGACGCTGCTGCCGATCACGGTCCTGCTGATCATCGCTCAGGAGATGTGCTCACGCATGGGCGCGGTCACGGGCAAGGGGCTGAGCGACCTGATCCGCGAAGAGTTCGGGCTGCGCATCACGTTCATCATGATGGCGCTGTTGGTGCTGGTAAACCTGACCAACGTGATGAGCGAGTTCGCCGGCGTGGCCACTTCGCTCGAACTGTTCGGCATCAGCAAGTACATCAGCGTGCCGCTGTGCGCGGTGGCGGTGTGGTTCCTGGTGGTGAAGGGCAATTACCAGAGCGTGGAGAAGATCTTCCTGTTCGCGTGCGTGTTCTACGTCACTTACGTGATCAGCGGATTCCTGGTGAAGCCGGACTGGAAATCGGCCGCGCTCTACAGTGTGAAGCCCGTGCTGCTGGTGGAACCGGCGTACATCTACATGCTGATCGGGATGGTGGGTACGACCATCGCGCCGTGGATGCAGTTCTACCTGCAGGCGGCGGTGGTAGAGAAGGGTGTCACCGCCAAGGAATACGCGGAGTCGCGCATCGAAGTCATCGTAGGCTGCTTCATGACCAGCGTGATCGCGTTCTTCATCATCGTTGCCTGCGCGGGGGCGATCTACCACTCCAAAGGTCCCACCGACATCCGGGACGCCTCGGAGGCGGCGCTCGGCCTCAAGCCCTTCGGCCAGTATGCGTTCCTGCTGTTCAGCGCGGGGCTGTTCAACGCGTCGATCTTCGCGGCGTGCATCCTGCCGCTTTCCACGGCGTACTCGGTGTGCGAGGGGCTGGGGTTCGAATCGGGCGTGAACAAGCGGATGCGCGAGGCCCCGATTTTCTACTTTCTGTACACGGCGCTGATCGTGGTGGGCGCGGGCGTGATCCTCATCCCCAAGTTCCCGCTGGTGCAAATGATCCTGCTTTCCCAGGTGCTCAACGGGGTCCTGCTGCCGCTGGTGCTGATTTTCATGATCCTGCTCATCAACAAGAAGGAACTGATGGGCGAGTGGACCAACTCGGGTTGGGTCAACGGCGTCTCGTGGTTCATGGTGGTGTTCATGATCGGGCTGACCCTGGCATACGTGGGAGTCACCATCGGCGTCCTCTAGAGAACCGGCGGGATGATCGGGATCCGGGCGCGGCGGAGTTCGCAGCGTGCCTGGCGCAAGCGTCGGTGTGGGTGGCACTGTAGTACCGTGGTGAGTTGCTGACCGTATTTTCCTCGCTGGGGGGCGCACTCGTCGCTCTTATTGCCGCGTTCGCGCTGGGTGTGGTCGTGCTGCGCCGCCGCGAGGCGCCGTTTGAAATCGCGCTCGCCCTCGGCGCGGTGCTGGAGAGCGGAATCGTCTTCGTGCTCCTGCTGTTGGGCGCGGCAAACGGGGCGGTGTTCGCCGGCGTTACGGCGGTCGCCGCCGTGGCCGCGTGGAAGACCGGTTGGCGGCGGACGGCATCGCGCTGGGAGTGGCCCTGGTGGGCATTCGTCATCCTGGGCGCATACGGTGTCTGGTACCTCGTGAACGCTCTCGCTCCGGAGGTCACACCCGACGGCATCACGTATCACCTGGGATTGCCGCGCGAATACGTGCGGACCGGCGCCTTTCCGGACCGCGCCGCGTTCTTCGACCTGGTCCCGCAGGGCATGGAGATGCTCTACACGGTGGCGTACGCGTTCGGCCGCCACGCGGCGGCGAAACTGGCGGAGTTCGTGTTCTTCGTCGCCGGGCTGCCGCTGATCGCGCGATTGGGGCGGCGGCTCGGGCTGAGCCGCGCGGCGTCGCTCGTGGTGGCGGTCTTCTACTTCACCGCGCCCGTGATCGGACTTACGGGATCGTCCTCCTATAATGACGCGGCGGGCGTGTTCTTCCTGCTGGCCGCGCTGGACCGGGTGCTCGAAGAGCGCTGGGTCGAAGCCGGGATGTGCGCCGGTTTCTGCTACGCGATCAAGATGCCCGGCATCCTGGTGGCCGCGTGCGCCGTGGTGTGGCTGCTCGGACGGCGGCGGTGGAGGCCGGCGGCGATCCTGGCGGTGGGCGCGGCCATCGCGATCCTGCCGTGGATGGCGCGCGCCGCCGCGATCACCGGAAATCCGGTGGCGCCGCTGGGCAATCGCGTCTTCCCGAACCCCTACTTCCACATCGCCACCGAGACGGGACTCGCCGAGGGCCTCCGCTCGATGAACGGCGTGAGCGCGGCGCAGGTTCCGTGGCAGCTCGCGTTCGGCGACCGCTTCGGCGGCACCTACGGACCGCTGCTGCTGGCCTTACCGCTGGGCCTGCTCACGCTGCGCCGCCGCGAAGGGCGCCTCCTGTGGCTGGCGGCGGCGGTGCTGGCGGCGCCGTGGTTCACCAATAGCGGCGCGCGCTTTCTGATGCAGCCGCTGGTGCTGGCCATGTTCGCGCTGGCGATGGTGCTGCCGCGTCCGGCGGCGTGGGCGGCGGTGGCGATTCAGGCGGTGCTGTGCTGGCCGCACGTGCTGGACCGTCTCCAGCCGCCGTACAGCTTCCGCCTGCACGAATTCCCGGCCGCGGCCGCGCTGGGGATTGAGCCCGAGCCCGCCTATCTGGGCCGGCACCTGGACGAGTACACGGTTGCCCGCATGATCGAGCGCGCCACGCCGCCGAACTCGCGCACGCTGGCGCTGCTCAGCGTGGCAAGCGCCTACCTGGACCGCGACGTGGCGGTGTACTGGCAATCGGCCGAAGCGGACACCCTGCTGGACACGCTGCGCCTGGCGTCGCTCTACTCCAGCACACCGGTGTTCGACTGGAAAGCCACCTGGCCCCTGACCGACGCGACCGCCCTGCGCTTCCGCATCCCGGTCTCCTACGGCGGCGAGTGGGACATCAACGAGGTACAGATCCTCTCCGGCGATTACGCCGTGGCGAGCAGCCCGCAGTGGACCTTCTCCGGGCGGCCGAATCCGTGGGAAGGGCCGCTGGCCTTCGACGGCAACCTGGCCACGCGCTGGCGCACGTGGGAGCCGGTGCGCGCCGGCATGACCTTCGTAGTGAACTTCGGCCACGCGCAGCGCATCACTTCGGCAGTGCTGGTGACCCATACGCCGGTATTCCGCGTGTCGCTCGAGGTGTGGGGGCTGGCCCCCAAGGGTGGATGGCGGCTGCTCACGAAGGACGTTCCGGCCATCCCGCGCGCGCCGCAGGATCTGCGGCTGGACGCGGCGCGTGCCCTCCGCGCCGCCGGGTTCCGCTACCTGCTGGTGGCTACCGGCGAAGGCGGCAACGCACCCATCGGCAACGTGATCGTGGGACACGAGGCCGAATGGGGCATGGAGCGCGCGGCCGATGCCGGGCGCTACTATCTGCTGCGCATCAAGTGATCGCGGGCGCGCGATAATGGAGCCGATGCAGAACATTTTGCCGGTAGTGTGTTTTATCGCCGGCTTTGCCCTGGCGTGGCTTGTGTTGCGTGGACGCCGCGGGGCGCGCGAGGCCGCGCTCGAAGCCACGGTGGAGGCCGAACGCCGCGCCGCGGCGGAGAAACTGGCGTTGGTCGAAGAGTCGCGCCAGAAACTCGCGGAGTCCTTCGCCGCGCTCAGCGCCGAAGCCCTGGCGCGCAACAATCAGGCGTTCCTGCAACTGGCGGGAGCCACGCTGGCGCAGACGCGCGAAGCCGTCCGCGGCGATTTGCAACTGGAGCGCCGCGCCATCGCCGAAGCGGTCACGCCGGTGCGGGAATCGCTCGACAAAGTGGACCGGCAGATCCAGGAACTCGAAAAGGCGCGGGTCAGCGCCTACGCTTCCCTCAGCGAGCAGGTGCGCGGACTGGCCGATACCCAAACACAGCTCCGCGGCGAGACCGGTAGGCTGGTGACCGCGCTGCGATCGCCGGCGGCGCGCGGCCGCTGGGGTGAGATTCAGTTGCGCCGCGTGGTGGAAATGGCCGGCATGGTGGAGTACTGCGACTTTCAGGCGCAGGCCACCCTCTTCGGCGAAGAGGGCCGGCTGCGTCCGGACCTGGTTGTGCGACTGCCCGCCGGCAAGACTATCGTGGTGGACGCCAAGACGCCGCTCGAAGGCTACCTGCGGGCCGTCGAGGCATCCGACGAAGACGCACGCCGTCAGTGCCTGGCGGATCATGCGCGGCAGGTGCGCGCGCACCTCGCGTCGCTGGGACGCAAATCGTATTGGGAGCAGTTCGACCACGCGCCGGAGTTCGCCGTGCTGTTCCTGCCGGGCGAATGCTTCTTCAGCGCGGCGCTGGAGAGCGACCCCGCCCTGATCGAATCGGGCGTGGAGCAGAACATCATCCTGGCCACCCCGACGACGCTGATCGCGCTGCTGCGCGCCGTGGCCTACGGCTGGCGGCAGGAAAAGCTGGCGCAGAACGCGGCCGAAATCAGCGCGCTGGGCAAGGACCTGTATAAGCGCCTTGGCGACATGGCCGCGCATTTCGCCAAAATGGGCCTCGGACTGGAGCGCGCGGTGGACGCCTACAACAGCGCGGTAGGCTCCCTGGAAGGCCGCGTCATGGTCAGTGCGCGGCGCTTCGCCGACCTGAAAACCGCGCCGCTCGGCGTGGAAATCCCGGCGCTGGAGCCTGTCGAAAAGACCGTGCGTTCGCTGACCAACGGCGAACACTCCGGCGGCGCATGAACTAATCCGGACGCTGGATCGAGCGGTATTCCATCTCCGATTGCGCCGGCGCCAGCACCCATAACGTGAAGATGCCGAGCGCGGTGCCGAGCGGGATGTTGAACAGCACCAGGATGCCGAGTACGATGCCGAGCACGCGTGCCCACGGCCTGCGTTCCATCAGGCCCCATCCGAGCAGCACTCCCACCAGGCCGGCAATCAGCATGAACGCGCTGACGCCGCGGAACACCTCGTGGACGAAGAACGGGGCGCGGTCGAAAAACCACCAGTCCCGGTTGAGAAAGCTGTTCAGCGTGACCGATTGTAGAACGCGCAGTCCGGCGTAGACCAGCCAGAGGATGCCCAATGTGCGCACGTGGCGCGTGACGCGTCCGCCGGGAAGAGCGTAGGGCGCGCCCCCTCCGGCGGGGGCGAAATTTCTCCCGCAGATGGGGCAGAAGTTCGCGGGACTGTCTACCCGGGCGCCACAACGATCGCAGAACATGGGGTCACCTCCGCACGTCTTATCATACGGAGGCGACACCCAAAAGTTCCAGCAGCAGGCAGTAGAGGGAGGGTTTTAGCGTCCGCCGGGCACGTGGATTCCGGATCCCGGCCCGAAGAAGCCGTCGTCGTTGATCGAATCCAGCCTGGTCTGCTGGTCGGTGGTGAGCAGGGCGTAGAAGGCGGCGTCGGCTTTGGCGGTGTTGGCCGTGCGCTGCGCCGCGATGGTGCCGATTGCGTTCGCCTGCGTGGTGATGTTGGCGGTGTTATTGGCCTTCACCGCGGTGACCAGCGCGGTCCGGGCGGCCGTCTCCTGGGTTTCCAGCGCCTGGTTGGCCGTGATAGCCGCGGTGAAGATGGTGGTCGCCTGCGTCTGCTGCCCGGTGGTCAGGGTCAGCAGTTGGGTCAGGAACGTGACCTGGCGCGCGGCCAGGGTCGCGGGGTCGGTGGTTGGGGCGGTACCGGTGGTGCCGGTGGACCCGCTGCCGGTTCCCGGTCCGCCGAAGCCGTGGTGGTCGGCCGGTTGTGCCATCACGCTCACGGTGGAGAGGATGGCGATTGCTGCTGCTGCGAGAATTGGTTTCTTCATAGTTGCCTCGTACGTGGTTTTGTCGGGCGGGTCGGTAACAGCAAGAAAGATGCCATGGCGCGGCCCTCTGAAAAGAATGGGGCTTAAACGAACGGGATCGCGCGCATGGCGGCAGCTTGCCGCGAAGTGCGGCGGATGCGGGTGGCGGCGTGGCTAGCCGAGCACAGGCAGGGTCAGGTAATTGCCGGGGACGAAGAGGCTACCCTGCGTGATGCCCTGCGGCGTGTGCCGGCGCAACTCGCGCGCCAACCCGGCGGCATCGAGCCGCCCGGCGAGGGCGGAATGGAACGCGCGCGTGACGCCCTCCACCTGCTCGGCCGATTCGTGGGCGAACTCCACACGGAAGCGCGCGATCCCGGCGGCACGCCACAACGCGAGGTGCGCGCTGGCCTCCTGCGCTTCGGCGCCGAAGACCGTGTTGCGGCATCCCACATCGGCCAGCACGGGATGCGCGCGTCCGGCGGCGTCACGCAACGCCACGGTGTGGTGTTCACACGGGCGGCCACAATCGCGGTAGCTCGTGCCGGTGGAGAGGAAGCGCGCGAACACGCAGTGCTCGGTGTGGAAGACGGGCAGGTGGTGATACGCGACGGCTTCGATGCGGCCGGCGCCGGCTTCACGGGCGAGATCGGCGATCTGCTCGCCGTTCAGGTCGTGCGTGGGGGTGAGCAGATCGAGCCCGAGCGCGAGCAGTTCGCGCGCGGTGAGGGTGTTGGCGGCGTTGAGGCTGAAGTCGCCGGTGAGCGCGGGATGCGGCCGTGAACGCAGCATTTCCAGCAGCCCGGTGGAGCGCAGCAGGATCGGGCATTCGCAGGAGAGCAGGAAGTCGGCGATCTTCTCCTCGCCGGGTTTGAGGATGCGCGGCGCGGCCACCCGCGGATTGAGGCCGGCGTCGCGGATGCGCGCCAGCGAGGGCTTCAGGCCGTAGAGGTCCAGGTAGTCGAGCGTGATCGAATCCGGGCGCAACTCGATCGCGGCATCCAACTGCTCCGGCGTCCGGACCAGCAGGTGCAGAGTAGCGCCGTCCTCACGGCCTGTGGTTTCGGCTCCGTTCGGCTTGACCCAGGGGCGGGCCGGCAAGCCCGCGACGCCTTGCGCTTCCTGCAATTTCTCCACGGCGTCGCGCCGGATCCGGTTCAGCACGGAACTCGGCGCAAACGGCGCGCCTTCGAGTTCCACGGCGATCTCGCCCAACTCGTACGCAGTCCCGCCGAGCCGGCCGAACTGCGCGCGCAGATACTCCGCGTCGATCGGCCGGTTCGCCGCGCGACCCAGAGGCTCCGCCGAATCGACCGCGACCCGGTGCCTGCCCACGCTCCAATCCGTGCGCAGCGGCTCGCCTTCGCGCGCGAGCACGCGCACGCTTACCGCCTGCCGGCGCAGGGGCGCCGCGGCCTCGGCATACACGCGCGAGAGCTTGTCCAACTCCGGATCGTGCGTGCGCCACACCAGGTCGCCCGGCCGGATGCGTCCGGCATCGATCGCGCGGTTGGCGAAGCGCAGTTCGTTGCCGTCGATCTCGAAGATGCGTCCGCCCTCCTCGGGTTCCTCGGGGCTGCGCCAGGATGCGGCGTCGAAGACCACGCCGTCGCCCGGTTTGAGCGGTGCGATGCGCTGCGCCTCCGCGGGCTCGATGACCACGCCGCGCTGAGTCGTCCGCAGCACCTTGCCCACCAGCACCCCGCGATGCCGCGGCGCGCGGCCTCGGACCACCGCCTGGTGATCGGTACCGTTGAGGAAGAAGGCGCCCAGCCCGCGCGAATAGACCTGTTCCAGCCGCAACTCCTCGGCCGGCGTGACCGAAAGCGGACTGCCCGCGCAGGCCTCGTCCACCGCTTTACGGTAGGCGGCGGTGGTCAGCGCGACGTAATCGGCGTCCTTGTAGCGGCCCTCGATCTTCAGCGTGGAGACGCCGGCCCGGCAGATCTCCGGGATCTGGCGCAGCGCGTAGAGATCGCCCGGCGAGAGCAGGTAGCGGGCGTCGCCGAGCGGTTGCACCGCGCCGTCCACCAGCATTTCGTAGGGCAGCCGGCAGGCCTGCGCGCACTGCCCGCGATTGGCGCTGCGCCCGCCCCACGCCTCGCTCGAAAAGCACTGCCCGGAGTAAGCGACGCACAGAGCGCCGTGCACGAAGATTTCGAGCTCGCAATTCACCGCGGCGCGGATGGCGCGGATCTCGTCGAGCGAAAGTTCGCGCGCCAGCGTCACCCGGTGCACGCCGAAGCTTTCCGCCAGCCGCACGCCTTCCGCGCTGGTCACGCTCATCTGCGTGCTGCCGTGAATTTCGAGATCCGGCGCGATCTGCCTGACCATCTTCACCACGCCGAGATCCTGCACGATGACCGCGTCCGCGCCCGCCCCGGCGATCTCCGCCAGCGCGCGGGCGGCTTCGTCGAGTTCGTGGTTGAATACCAGGGTGTTGAACGTGACGTAGCCCTTCACGCCCCGGCGGTGCAACGTGCGCATCACCTCCGGCAACTCGGCCAGCGAGAACCCGACTTTGGCGCGCGCCGTGAAGTGCTTGAGTCCGAAATACACCGCGTCCGCGCCGGCTTCGATCGCGGCGCGCAACTGCGGCCAATATCCGGCGGGACTCATGACTTCGGGCTTCGGGAAGGAGGGCATCGGGGATCTGCTTTCAGGCTACCACCACTGTAGGGTTGGTCTGGCGCGCGCGCGGGAGTATAGTATGTCCGGAGGTCAAACTCTGATATGGCCGACTTTCGCGCCGATCTCGCCGGCCCCGGCATCGGGAGCTACGAGGAACTGGACCGGATTCTTCCACCCAACTATTCATCCCTGCTCTCGCTCAAAGAGACGCAGAAGGCCATCTTCGCAACCAAGGCCTTCATCGAGGACCGCCTGTGCAAGGCGCTCAACCTGATGATGGTCACGGTGCCCCTCATCGTGGATACGCGGAGCGGCATCAACGATTACCTGGACCGCGACGGCTCGCGCACGCCGATCTCGTTCCATATCGCCAACGACCGCGAAGCCCACCCCGTGGACGCGCAGATCGTGCAGGCGGCCACCAAGTGGAAGCGCATGGCGCTCAAGCGTTTCGGCATGGAGCCGGGCGAAGGGCTGTGCACCGACATGCGCGCCGTCCGCAAGGACTACTTCCTGGACCACGACCACTCCTGCTATGTCGACCAGTGGGACTGGGAAAAGGCGATTCACTTCTACGAGCACGATCTCGAGTACCTCAAGCAGACCGTCAGTGCCATCTGGAACGTGCTGGTGGAGGCCGAAGAGTTCGTGCAGGAGATGTTCCCCGCGCTCAGAGACCGGCGCTATCCCAGCCTCCCCAGGAAGATCACGTTCCTGCACACGGAAGACGTGCTGGACATGTATCCCGACCATCCGCGTAAAGAGCGCGAGACCATGCTGCTGCGGGAGTGTCCGGCCGTGTTCCTGATCGGCATCGGTTGGACGCTGAAGGACGGCTACCCGCACGAGATGCGGGCGGCGGATTACGACGACTGGTCCACCGAGACGCATTCGGTGGACGGCCGCCCGTGCCACGGACTGAACGGCGACATCCTGGTGTGGAACCAGGTGACGCAGCGGCGGCACGAACTGAGTTCGATGGGAATCCGGGTGAACGCCGAAGCCCTGCTCAAGCAGTTGCAGATCGCCGGCCAGATGGACTTCCTCAAATACCCGTATCACCAGATGATCCGCAACCACGAACTGCCGCTTTCGATCGGCGGCGGCATCGGTCAGTCGCGGGTGATGATGCTGCTGTTGCGCAAGGCGCACCTGGGCGAGGTGACGGTAAGCGTGTGGCCGCAGGTGCTGAAGGACATGTGCGCGCGCAAGAACATCCCGGTGCTGGAGTAGGGCAGGCCTCTTGCCCGGGCCTGCGCTTCACGCCGGATTTTCAGGGAATAAACGCAAAAAAGGCCCGCGACGGCGGGCCTTTTCTCTGATCGTTGTAGTCTCTTTGGGAACGCTCAGACGCGGTTGACGTTCTCGGCTTGCAGGCCCTTGGGTCCTTGCTTCACCTCGAACTCCACTTCGGCACCTTCATCCAGGGTGCGATAGCCCGACGACTGGATGGCCGAAAAGTGCACAAAAACATCATCACCGCTCGCGCGCTGGATAAAACCGTATCCCTTGGCGGCGTTAAACCACTTCACCGTACCTTTTTCCTTCACCACAATTCTCCTGAACAATCGTTCGTCGTGCTCTTGGGATTCCCAGACAAGGAAAGATGACTTTCGAGGCTTGCTAAGAACTTTCGAGGCGCGCCCAAACAACCGTAATTCTTGCAACTGCGTACGGTATTCTCTCAGATGGCGGTGGTATGGTCAAGCACACTCCCCGCGCCCGCGCGGGCCACAACGGAGAACCGGAGTTTGTCGAAACGCTGCGCCGGCGCGCACTGGTGCCGCGCGGTTCCGGAATCGTACTCGGGATCGGCGACGATTGTGCGATAGTGCGGCCGCGCGGAGCCCGCGAGGACCTGCTTTTCACCACCGACCTGCTGATCGAAGGAACCCACTTTCTGCGCGACACTCACCGCGCCGGGGACGCCGGATGGAAGGCTCTGGCGCGCGGACTCAGCGACATCGCGGCCATGGGCGGCGAACCACGCTTCTGCCTGGTCTCGCTGGCGCTTGCGGAGTGGACGGGCGCGCGCTGGGTGGAACGCTTCTACGACGGGCTGCTGGAACTTGCCGGGATCGCGGGCGCCCCGCTCATCGGTGGCGACGTGGGGGGCGGCGATCGCATGGCGTGCGACATCGTGGTGGGCGGCGCCGTGCCGCGCGGCAGCGCCCTGCGGCGCGATGGCGCTCGCGCGGGCGATGGGATCTACGTCTCTGGACGGCTCGGCGTCTCCGCCCTGGGGCTCGCGTCGCGTCGCGGCGCGGCGTGGCGCCGCCACAAGCGTCCCGAGCCGCGTCTGGCGCTGGGCCGCTTCCTGCGGCGCCGGTTGTGCGCCACCGCCGCGATGGATTTAAGCGACGGCCTTTCGCTCGATCTTTACCGCCTGTGCGCGGCCAGCGGGCTGCGCGCCGAGATCGACGCACCGCCGGTGTACCCGGGGGCGACGCTCGAACAGGCGCTGCACGGCGGTGAGGACTACGAACTGCTCTTCACCGTCCGCGAAGGAATCCGCGTGCCGGAGCGCTTCCAGGGCATCCCGCTGACGCGAATCGGCCGCATGCGCCGCGGCGAGCCGGGCCGCGTGGATCTCTCCGGCGCCCCGCTGCACCGCGGCGGCTGGGATCACCTGCGGTCAGCCGCCGGCGCCCGCCGCTCCCAGGGTTAGAATGATCTCTTGATCGTCACCCTCACCATCAATCCGACGATCGACCGCGTCTACTCGGTCGACCGCCTCGCCTTCGAAGACCGCGCCTACATCAATTCGACCTACGAATCCCCGGGAGGGCGCGGCATCAACGCGTCGTGCGTAATCCACGCCTTCGGAGGCCAGACGCTGGCGCTGCTGATCTCGGGTGGGGAGACCGGAAAGCGGATGGAGGGCCTGCTGCGCGGCTGCCTGCCGTTCGAGATCGTTCCGGTGGCCAGGGAAATTCGCACGAACCTGACCATCACGGACCGCCACGGCCTCACCGTGAACCTCAACGAGAAAGGTCCGGAGCTCAGCGCTTCGGAAGCCGGGCGTGTGGAAGCGGCGGTGCGCGGCGCGCTCGGTAAGGCGAGTTGGCTGCTGCTTTGCGGCAGCCTGCCTCCCGGCGTGCCTGACACCTTCTACGGCAAACTCATCGCCATGGCCCGGAAGAGGAAGGTGCGCACCATGCTGCACGCCGATGGCGAAGCGCTGCGCCACGCCATCGAAGCCAAGCCCACCGTGGTCACACCCAACCAACAGGAAGCCGAACGCCTGCTCGGGCGCACGCTGCTGACCCGCACCCACTACCTTGAAGCGGCCCGCCGGATTCGCGCCATGGGGGCCGATTCGGTGGTGCTCTCGCTGGGCAGTCGGGGCGCGGTGGGCGCCTTCGCCGAGGGCGTGTGGGAGGCGCTGCCGCCGCGCATCGACGCCGTCTGCCCGATCGGAGCGGGCGACGCCCTTACCGCGGCTTACGTCTGGAGCATGGAGCGTACGCCCGATCCGGTGGACGCGCTGCGTTGGGGCGTGGCCTGCGGCACGGCGTCGGCGCGTTTGCCGGGCATGCAGTTCGCCTCGCTCGACCAGACCAGGGAGATGTACGCGCGCGTCGAACTCCGGAGCGCCGAGTAGAGCGTGTTACACTTTCCTTAAGCAATGCTCCCCGATCTGAAGCAGGTCATCCGTCTCCAGGACCTTGATCACCGTCTAGCGGAACTGGCGAAGGAGATTGCGGCACTTCCCCGGCACGTCGCGGAAATCGAGAAAAAACTCCTCTCGCACCAGCGCAAGCTGGACGCCGACCGCGCCGCGCTCGCCGCCAACCAGAAAGACCGCAAGAAATGCGAGGGCGACATCCAGGTCCAGGACCAGAAGATTTCTCGCCTGAAGGACCAGATGACCGGCTCGAAAATTACCAACGAGCAGTATCGGGCCTTTCAAAACGAAATCGAGTTCTGCCAGAAGGAGATTCGCAAGAGCGAGGATCGCATCCTCGAACTCATGAGCGAGTCGGAACTTCTGGATAAGAACGTGAAAGCCGCCGAGGCCGCGCTCAAGGCCGAGAAGGCCGAAGTCGACGCCGAAAAGGCGCAGGCCGAGCAGCGCACGGCGGCGGACCAGAAGGCCGCGCAGGAAGTGAAAGTTGAGCGCGCGGAAATCGTGAAATCGGTTCCCCCGTCGCTCTACCAGCGCTACGAGCGGGTAAAGGTTTCGCGCCGCGGACAGGCGGTCGCCGAAGTGGTGGAGGGGCGCTGCACCGCGTGCCAGATCGCGCTGCGGCTGCAATACTACCAGGACCTGAAGCGTGGGGATTCGATTCTGATGTGCGAAAGCTGTCAGCGGATCCTCTACTACAATCCGCCGGAGTCTTTCGAGGAATTCGAAGGCGGCACGCGCGTCGCCATGTCCTAGACCGCGCCGCGCGCGCCGTCCCGGACTAATCGCCGAACTTGAAGCCGACGTTCACGCCGTACTGCGGTACCCAATTCGATCCGAACTGGAAGAAGTTGTTCACCCAGTGCAGGTCAAACCTGGGCTCCACGTAAATGCTGTCCGTCACGAACACTTTCACGCCCACTCCGGAGTGCCACTGGAAGTGGTTCGAGCTCTGCAAGTAGATGTTCTGCGAATAGCATCCCGCGAACGCGGTGCAACCGCCCTGCGGATAATAGAAGCGGAGGTTAACGCCGCCGATGCCGGTCTGAAGTTCCGGCACAACGCGCTTACTGCTTGGCATTGGATGGAAGATCCCATTGAAGTCGTAGAACAGGGGCCGATAGTTGAGGCCGGCGTAATTGCTCTGGGCGGGCTTAAAGGAAAACTCGCCGCCGAAGCCGAAGTGAGGGGTCAACATCACGCCGGCGCCGATGTTCATAAATACGCCGTCCAGAGACGGCGGATTGTACAGCGTGCCGTCGCCGAAGGTGTCGACAGCCTGTCCCGTGGACTTGGCGTTGGCGCCGGAGACGCCAAGGTGGACATCCAGGCTGGACTGCGCGCCGGCGGTGCCGATGGCGAGCAGGGACGCGAGCAAAACCGGGGTGAAGCGCAATAAAAATTTCAAGGCACACTCCTCCTATGGTTGCGTGTGGAATCCAGGAGGCCGCTGATGCTTGCAGTCGCGGCCATACACCACTTCGGACGCGTTCTGCACCGGTAGGGTTTCAAGACCTTTGCCGCCCGCCGGTGCCTGCCGGCCGGACACGGGGCGGAGGGGGGGGACGTCGCGGAAGTGCGGAAAACTACCAAAGAAACCTGCAAAAAACAATTTGCAGCTAAATTGTTTTCTGATATTCTGGTTGTGCTCTGGCACTCAACAAACCGCGCGAGATCTATGTACACAGCCACACCGGGCACTCTCACTCGCGATGAAATGGAAAGCAGGCGTCTGTTAGCCGCACAGGACCTGCAAACGGGGCTCTCGCAGTCCCAGGTTGCGCGTAAGTTCGGGGTCAGCCGTACCACGGCTTCGCGCTGGAACCGGTCGCTGGAGGTGAAAGGCGTCGATGCCCTGAAAAAGCGTCGCGCCCCGGGCCGCCCCAGCCGCCTGAACGGCGATCAACTCGCCTCTATTAAAGAAATGTACGCGGCGGGCCCGCAGGCAGCCGGGTTCGACACGGACCGCTGGACCACCGCGAAGTTCTCGGAGGCGATCCAGGCCCGTTTCGGCGTGAAGTACGATCCCGACCATGCCGGCCGCATTATGCACCGCCTCGGCCTGCGCGAACGCCGCAAAACGCGCCGCGTCACGCCGGAGTTCCTCTACACGTTCGCCAATCCCAACGCCGAAGTGCCCGACGTCAAGCAGGGTGTAGCGTAGTCGCGGCCGTTAGCGGCCCGGCCGATGTTCCCGCCGACGCTGGTCCTCGCACGCCAGGTTGTCGATCAACCGCGTCTGCCCGAGCCACGCCGCGGCCACCAGCCGTACCGTCCCGCTCACTTCCGCGACCGGCTGCATCATCGCGTCCACCACTTCCAGGTACTCCACGCGCATCGCCGGTTCGCCGGCGATCACTCCGAGCGCGGCGGATTTCACCTTGGCCGCATCCCGCTCACCGGTCACGACCGCGTTCTCCGCGGCGCGCAACGCGCGGTACAGCACCGGTGCCGCCGCGCGCTCTTCCGGAGACAGCCGCCGGTTGCGTGAACTCATGGCCAGCCCGTCCGGTTCGCGCACCGTCGGCACCGGCACGATCCGCACCGCCATGTTCAGGTCGCGCACCATCCGTTGGATGATCGCCAGTTGCTGCGCGTCCTTCTCACCGAAGTATGCCGCGTCCGGCTGCACGATGTGGAACAACTTGGCCACCACCGTTGCTACCCCGCGGAAATGCCCCGGGCGGAATTCGCCGCACAAGTGCCGCGCCAGGTCCGGCACATCAACGAACGTGGCCATCGGCTCCGGATACATCTCCTCCACCGCCGGCGCGAAGACCGCATCGACGCTGCGCGCCGCGCAGAACTCCAGGTCCCCTTCCAGCCGCCGTGTGTAGCGTTCGTAATCGTCCTGGCGGTCGAACTGGATCGGATTCACGAACACCGTGACCACCACCGAGCCGCACTCGGTGCGCGCGCGTTCGATCAACGCGCCGTGCCCGGCGTGAAGATCCCCCATGGTCGGGACGCACCCGATGACATGCCCTTGCCGCCGCGCGACGCCGGTGAACTCGCGCACCTGAGCGATCGTGGTGAGCAGTCGCGCGCTCACTTCGCCAGCACTCCGTGAGCGCCCGCCGCGCCGATGGAGTGCTCCGCTTCCGGGAACGTTCCCCCGCGTACTTCGTCGATGTAATTACGCGCCGCAACCGCCATCGCGGAGCCCAACTCCGCATAGCGCTTTACGAAGCGCGGCACAAACCCCTGGTAGAGTCCGAAGGCATCGTAGCTCACCAGCACCTGCCCGTCGCAATGCGGCCCCGCGCCGATCCCGATGGTCGGGATCGACACTGCCCCGGTGACGCGCCGCGCCAGTTCCGCGGGGACGGACTCCAGCACTACCGCGAACGCTCCCGCCTCTTCGACCGCCTGAGCGCCGGCGAGCACCTGTTCGGCTTCATCGCGCGACTTTCCCACCGCGCGAAATCCGCCCAACTGGTGCACATGCTGCGGCAGCAGTCCGAGATGTCCCATCACCGGAATCCCGGCCTCCGTCAGTGCGCGCACGATGCCCGCGCACGGCGCGCCGCCTTCCACCTTCACCGCCGCCGCGCGTCCCTCTTGCATCAGCCGCCCGGCGTTGCGGATCGCCTCCGCTGCGCTCGTGTGGTAGGTGAGGAACGGCAGGTCCGCGACCAGCAGCGCCCGTGACGCCCCCCGGGCGACGGCGCGGCAGTGGTGCACCATCATGTCGAGCGTGACCCCGATTGTCGTGTCCTCGCCCATCACCACCATCCCCAGCGAGTCGCCCACCAGCAGCACATCGACTCCCGCGCTATCGAGGATGCCGGCCATGGTGGCGTCGTACGCCGTCAGCATCGCGATCTTCCGCCTGCTGCGTTTCATTTCGTGGAGATCGGGAACCCGAACCCTGCCCTGCTTGCCCATACTTCTATCTTCCCCCGAGGAGCGCCTGCCGCACAGCCTCCGCTTCCTTCTCGCCAAGCCCCCTCTGAAGGGCCATGCGCAGCGCGTGGAGTCCCGCGGCGCGATACAGCGCGGCGACCGATTCGTCACCCTCCGTGAGCGCCCGCATGTGTCCCGCGACCGTCGCCGCGTCGCCGCGCACCACCGGTCCGGTCAGTGCTCCAACCGCGCCCTGCTCCGCGACGTTTTCGACGGCGGTGCGCACCAAAGGCGCGAGCGCGCGCAGCGCTTCTTCGCGAGACACGCCCGCGCGCTCCATGAGCTGCGCGGCGCAGTCCACCAGCACCGCGACGTAGTTGCTGGCCATCACCGCGGCGGCGTGATACAGGGGACGCGTATTATCGGCGATGCGCAGCACCTGCCCCTGGAGCGCGCCCGCGATCTCCACCGCCCACGCCACGGCTTCCGGATCGCCCGACACCGCGAATGCCGCGCCGCGCAGCGCGGCCGCGCCGCGAACAGGATCGCGAATCGTCTGCAGCGGATGGAGCGTCCCGCACCGTGCGCCCGCCGCGGCGAGCGGCGCCAGCGCCTCCGCCCCGCGGGCGCCGCACGTGTGCAGTGCCACCCGCACCCCGCCGCCTCCGCCAGCGATTTCCGCCGCCACGGCTTCGATTGCGCGATCGCTGACCGCGACCAGCACATGCGACGCGTGCCGCGCGATTTCGCCGTAGCTGACCGCGAGCGTCTTGCCAAAGAGTGAGGCCGCGGCCCGGGCGTGCTCAAGGCCGCGGCTTGCGATGCACTCGATTCGAACGCCGCGTTCCCCCAGCGCCCACCCCATCGCCTGCGCGACTGCTCCCGCGCCGGCGATGGCAATGGCTCTGGCGCGATCCGGATCAGTCAACCCAGGTCTCGAACGGCGCCTTCGGCATCTTGTGGCCCCAGGCTTCCGGTCCCCAGCAGCGCGTACCCACCAGCGGCTCGGTAGCACTGGTGTTAACCAGGCGCACGCCGGTGCCGTTCTTGGCCGCGTCGTAGGGGATGACGAACTCGTCGTGCAGCGGTTCGCCCAGACGAATGCCCGACTTCACCTCCACCGGATGGTTGCCGATCTTTCCCTGCCCATGGCTGAAGTGGATGATGCACAACGCCGCCGGTCCGGTCAGCACCGTTTCGGCGCCGGGCGCCAACTCAAACTGCCGCAGGCTGAACAGTTCGTCTCCGTTGGGTTTACCGTACACCCGCCACTCGTCGCGGAAACCGCCGTGGCTCACTTCCCGGTCCACAATCGGGAGCAGGAAGTGCTTCTCCACGATGTGCGGATCCATGTTGCGCCGCATGTCGATGTCCGCCACCAGGCGCTGCACGCGGTCCTCCCCTTCCAGTCCCTCCGGCAGGTGGCGGAAAAGCAGTTCCTGCCCCAGGAACACCTCGCCGTCCGGACACAGCACGTGGCTCTGGTAGAACCGGAAGTCGTCACGGTCCCGCTGCGGCTCCTCCGTGTTCACGGCGGCCGGTCCGTGCAGGATCCGGGTCGGGGTGAAGAAGCCGGTGCCCATCCGGATCAGCAGGTTGCGTGCGTGGCTGCGCAGATGGTTGTCCCTGCCGGCGATGAAGTCGCGCACGGCATCGGCCATCATTTCCTCGGTGAAGTAGTGCATCAGCCCGACCGAGGTGTGACAATCGTTCCGGTAGCGCTTATTGCGCCAGGGGTTGAAGTTGTACGCTTCGGGCTTCCACGGATGCATATGGTGTCCGAGCGGGTACAGGTTGTCGAACTCCTTGTTATAGAAACCTGTCCCGCCCAGGGTCCGGTAGAGCGGACCGACCATGAACGCGGGCGCGCCGTGCACCGCCGCATCCATCGGGATCAGGAACCCGTCCGGGTGATGGAAGTGGCACAGACCTTCGCCGTGGATTCCGTTGCCGGTGTCGGCCAGAATCGCGCTGCCGTTCCACCTCTCATCGATGGCCCATCCGTTGGGACCCTCGGGGAAGTAATCCGAATCCACCAGTTCCAGGTTCTTGCCGGGAAGGCAGAACTTGCGTCCCACGAAACTCGGAAAGCAGCGAAGTACGCCCCCGCCGGCTTCGGCCGCGGTCTGCACCGAATCCGCCGCGCCTTCCTCGACGATCGGCAGGTCTGAGCGGTAAAGTTTGACTGTAAGAGCCGTTCTTGTCTTGGTACTCATTCCATCCTCTTCGGCTTGCCCACGGCCGTATCTGTCACAATGATCCGCGTTGGGGCGAAAGTCAAGTCAATCGTTGATACGTTTCAAACTTCCACAATATCGCATAATGGGTCCATGCTCCGCGCCGCGATTCTATCTTGTCTCCTGTTCGCCGCCACCCTCCCGGTGCCCGCCCAGGACAAACTCCCCGACGGCCCCGGCAAAGCAGTCCTGCTGAAGACCTGCAAGAGTTGCCATCCGCCGGAGACCGTGGCCACAAAACGGCACACCCGCGATGAATGGGAGAAGGTCATCGAAAAGATGATCGATACCGGCGCTACCGGTACCGACGAAGAGTTCGACCGGATCGTGGACTACCTGGCCCGCGCCTTCCCCAAACTCGACAAGGTCAACGTCAACCAGGCGCCGGCCGAGGATCTTGCCGCCACGCTCGCGCTGCCCTATCCTTCGGCCCAGGCTCTGGTCAACTGGCGCGGCAAAAACGGCCCCTACCGCACGCTGGACGACCTCAAGAAAGTGCCCGGTGTGGACGGCGCCAAACTCGACGCCGCTCGCGACAAAGTACTCTTCTGAGCGCTGACCGCGCGGCCGGGCTCCTCCGGCTCAGGAGTCGCGCGTTATTGAGAAGTGCCCCTCCGTGGTCCTCCCTCAACCCGCTAAAGCCCCTCGACCTCCGGCGCTTCCCGAGTCACGACGCGATATTCCACTTCCACGCGCGTCCGTGCCGGGATCCAGCGGTAGCACGGCACGCCGAACATTTTTCCGCGATCGATCATCCGCCGCCGCGTCTCCGCCATCGGCGATACCCCGAACTCCATGCCGCGCGTGATCGCGCGCCCGTTCCACGGTGCGTGCGTGCGGCTCAGGTTCTCTTCCCAGATCGCCAGCCACGGGAAATCCGCGCTCTTCCACACGTACCCGAACAACAGCCGCGAGGCGGGCGACCACGCCGCGAAGTAGGCCTCCTCGCGACCCTGATCCATCATGTGCGTGGTGAAGGCGCTCGACCGCGGCGCGTCCGTGAACACGCGCAGGTCCGCCTCTCCGCCCCCGATGCGCGGCGCCATCGGCCAGTCGAACTCCGTGTCCGGCGCCAGGTAATCGTGCGCTCCGAACGCGCCCTCGAACGTCTTCGACCGCGTTGCGGATGCCAGGAACCGCGTCGCCCCCTTGGCCAGGAACGGCGGCCCCAGCGTGACGTGGTGCGTCCAGGCGATCGGCCGGTCGGTTGCCGATCCGTTCTCCACCGCCTCGCGAATGCGCACGGTCTCACCATCCAGGGAAATGCGGCGGTCGAAACGCAACCCGGCCAGCGGCAGGGTGACGTCCATTACCAGACCATCGCCCTCGGCTTCGATCGCATAAGCGTTCACGCTCGATTCGCCGTGCACCCCGAGTCCCGCCGCCGCTTCTTCCTCCGACGGTCCGCCGAAAACGTCCAGGCACAGGTTGTGTCCCATGATGCCGCTCAGCAGTTTCGCCTCGATCCCGTCGCCGTACGGATTTCCCGGTCCCGGGCGAAACGCCGAAGGCTCGATCGAGGGCCACGGCGGCACCCACAACGGGTTCACTCCGCATGGCTTATGAAAGATTTCCGCGATGTGTCCGCCTTCGGCGAGCACCGTCACCCGCAGGCGGTCGTTCTCGATGGACGCGGCGCGGCGTCCCTGAAACGTCGTCTCCGTCATACGCCTCCTGAAACCGAACCATACCACGCCGGCCCCAGTGGCAGCGGCGGCGATCTCGCGCCCTCATATTCCCGGTTGACAGACTCCGCCGGCC
This sequence comes from Acidobacteriota bacterium, assembly GCA_018268835.1. GTDB lineage: Bacteria > Acidobacteriota > Terriglobia > Bryobacterales > Bryobacteraceae > Solibacter. The sequence goes on from JAFDVU010000070.1 coordinate 24,246, forward strand.
TTGATACGTTTCAAGACTGCATGCGAAAACGCGACCTTGTCGTGGCGATTCTCGCCGGTTGCGCTGTGCTTCCCGCAGCGGACTGGCTCACCGACGGCGGCAACCCGCAGCGGAACGGATGGCAGAAGGACGAAAAAATCCTCAGCACCGCATCCGCTCCCGGCATGAAGTTGCTGTGGAAACTCCAACTCCCCAACGAAGTCCGCGAACTCCACGCACTCTTTCCCCCGCTCATCATCGGCGCCGTCGATGTGAACGGCGCCCCGCGCGAAGTCGCGATTGTCTCCAACATCAACGACAACCTCTACGGCATCGACGTCGCCAAGGGCGAGGTTCTCTGGAAGCGTCACTGGGACAGCACGTGGACTCCGCCGGCGAACGCGCGCCCCGGCGGTCCGCTGTGTCCCGGCGGACAGACCGCGACACCCGTGGTCGGCCCCGGCAACGCGCCCGGCAAGTACACCGTCTACGCCATCGGCTGGGATGGTCGCATGCACCAGGTGAACGCTGCCGACGGCCAGGATCTCGCGCCGCCCGTCAAGTTTCTGCCGCCCAACGGCAAGCCCTACTCGCTCAACCTCTTTAACAACGTGCTCTACACCACCACCGCGCAGGGCTGCGGCGGCAATCCCAACCGCGTATACACCATGGATCTCGGCGACCCCGCCCACACGGTTCACTACTTCGGCACCACCGGGGGAAGCTGGGGACGCAGCGGACCCGCGGTGGACTCGAACGGCGTGGCCTACGCGCCCACCGGCGACGGCGAATTCGACCCCTCCCGCAACCGCTGGGCGGAGGCCATAGTCGCGGTCAACAAAGACGGCTCAATCAAGGACTACTTCTCCCCCACCAACGCGCACTGGATGTGGAAGATGGACCTGGACATGCAGGTTACTCCCACGCTCTTCGATTTCAAGGGACGCCACCTGCTGGCCACCTCCAGCAAGGAGTGCCGCATCTTCCTGCTCGACCGCGACGACATGGGGGGCGGCGACCATCGCACGCCGCTCGTCCGCACCACCTGGATGTGCAACGAGGAGGTCAACTTCGCCGCCGCCGGCGCGTGGGGCAGCATGGCCACGTGGCAGGACGCGAAGGGCACGCGCTGGCTGCTCAGCCCTATCTGGGGTCCGCCGCATCCGGATTTCAAAGTGCCCGTCTCCTATGGTCCGGTAGTGCACGGCGCCATCGTCGCCTGGAAGGTCGAAGAGCGCAACGGCAAGATCACGATGACGCCCGCGTGGATGTCGCGCGACATGGACCAGGCCGAACCGCCGGTGATCGCAAACGGCGTGGTCTTCGCCTACGGTAACGGCGAATCCAGCGTGCAGGCAACGCCCGAACTCGGGCTCGGCGCCAACTCCAGCGCCCGCCGTATCGCCAACTCCACACACGCCGTGATCTACGCGCTCGACGCCGAAACCGGCAAGGAACTGTGGAACTCGGGCGGCGACATCAAGTCCTTCGCGCATTTCACCGGACTCTCCGTCGCCAACGGCCGGGTCTACCTGGGCACGTTCGATAACGTGCTCTACTGCTTCGGAATTGCACACTGACACGGGAGGTCGACGATGAAGAGAGAACTTACCCTGACCCTGATCGGCCTTCTGTGCGCGGTCGCCGCGCCCGCCCAAATCGGACGCACGCAGGACTGGGACACCTTCGGCGGCGATACAGGCCGCTCGGGCTTCGAGCGTATCGAGGGGCAACTCAACCCGGGAAGCGTGGCCAAAGAGTTCGCCCTGCTCTACAAGCTCAAACTCGACGCCGCGCAGGCCAAGGGCCAGCGCACCGTCACGCCGCCGGTGGTGATCTCCACCCTGATCTCCTACCGCGGCTTCAAGGAACTCGCCTTCTCCGGCGGCACCGATAACAGCATCTACGCTATTAACGCGGACCTCGGCCGAATGTTCTGGCAGATGCCCCTGATCTATTCCTCGGACATCCCGCGGTTAAGCGATGCCGAACAGCCCTGCGGCGGCGGACTCGCGCCCGCCGTCTCGCTGGTTCCTCCGCCCGCGCGCGGTGGACCGGGCCGCGGCGCGATGCAGACTCCGGGCCGCGGATTGAGCAACGGCGGATTCGGCGCCACCCGCCCCGTCCTCGTGCTCGCCAGCGACGGCCGCCTGCACCGCTTGAACGCCGCCAACGGCGACGACATCGGCGGACCGCCGGTGCGCTTCCTGCCCCCCAACTCGAAGCCCTCCATGCTCAACGTGGCCGATAACGTGGTCTACACTTCCACCAACCAGGGCTGCGGCGCGGTGGAGAACGCGGTGTGGGCCATCGACTTCGCCGCCGATCCTCCCGCCGTCACCTCCTTCAAAACCGGAGGCGGCGGTGTGTGGGGCGTGGGCGGCGTGGCACTCGGCCCCGACGACACCGTCTACGCGCAACTCGGCGACGGCGGGCTCGAGCCTGCCGCACAGAAGTTCTCGAACTCCCTGGTCGCGCTCGCGCCCCGTTCGCTCGAACTCAAGCAGTACTTCACTCCGCCGGAATTGCCCGCCGGCCCGGCGAAAAACGCGGGCATGAACGCTGCGACGCCGGTGGTCTTCCGCTGGCGGAATCGCACGCTGGCCGCCGCCACCGGCAAGGACGGCCGCGTCTACCTGCTCGATGCCGCGAACATCGGCGGCGCCGATCACCACACCTTCCTTTCGCGCAGCAACGTGCTCAGCGACGGCGCCGCCGCCGCGCGCGGCATCTACGGTCTGGCCAGTTGGGAAGATCAGTCGCTCGGTCGCTGGATCGGCGCTTCCGTGTGGGGGCCGCCGGGTTCGCCCGCCAATCCCAATGGCGCCATCGTGGCCTTCAAGATCCAGGACAATGGCGGGCAGCCGGAACTCAAGCAGATGTGGGTCTCGCGCGACCTCGTGGCGCCGGTTCCACCCGCTGTCGCCGGGGGGGTGGTGTTCGCGCTCTCCGCGGGCGAGTACACTCGTACCGTGAAGCAAAACCCGGGCGGCATCTTCCTCGCCGAAGAGAAGCCCCGGCCGGGCGCGCATGCCACGCTCTACGCGCTCGACGCCGCCACCGGCAAAGAAATCTGGTCCAGCAAATTGCTGGTCACCGCGCCCGCCGCGCTCACCGGACTCACCGCGGTCAACGGGCGCGTCTATTTCGGCACAACCGACAGCACTTTCTATTGTTTCGGAATCCCGATGGAGCACTAACCCATGAGCAACCGCTATCCCTACCTGCACAACGCGATGTGGCCCGGCCTGGTAGGCAAGGGCCCCGACTCCGAACCGCCGATCGATCTCGATACGATGATCGAACTGACGGCCGCCGCCAGTGTGAACGGCGTGAAGTTCGATGGCGTCGACCTCTTCCTCTCCCTGCCGCACACCGATATCGATTCCTCCGACGACGATCTCAAGCGTCTCGCCGATAAACTGGCCGCGAGGAACCTGCGCGCCGGTTCGCTGGTCGCGCCGGTGTGGCCGCCTACCGGCGGCGGCTCCGCCATGGGCAGCGAGAGCGAACGCGCCGCTTTTCTCACCCAGGTGAAGAAGTCCTGCCGCATCGGACAAAAGCTGCGCGACCTCGGCATCCGCAAGTACGGCATTATCCGCATCGACTCCGCCGACAGCCCCGCGCACTGGGCCGAGGATCCCGCCGGCAACACGAAGAAGATCGCCGACACCTTCCGTCAGGCGGGCGACATCGCCGAAAGCTTCGGCGAGCGCCTCGCGGCGGAAGGCGAAATCTGCTGGGCCGGCATGCATAGCTGGCGGCGCAACGTGGAACTGCTGGAGATGGTGGGCCGCCCCAAAACCGTCGGCTTCCAGGCGGATATGGCTCACACTATGCTCTTCACCATGGGCTTCAACGCCCCCGAGGACGCCATCCCTGGCGACCTCCACGAAGCCTACGCCACGATGGCGCGCGCACTCCGTCCCTGGCTCTTCGATTTCCACGTGGCGCAGAACGACGGCACCGTAAAGGGATCCGGCTCGCACGATAAGACCGGCCGCCACTGCCCGCCCAACGATCCCAACGGCAAACTCGATGTGGTGCGCGATTCCGGCGCCTGGCTGCGCGGCGATGACGGCCAGCCCACGCGCGCCGTCCAGCACCTCTGCTGGGACGGCTGCATGTTCCCCAACGCGATGATGATGGATTCCCACACCTGGAACGACGTGCTGGGCATGATGATCAAAGTCCGCGACGCTCACGGGTGGAACTAGGAGCCGAACATGAAGAAACTCAACGTCGCCGTCATCGGATACGGGTTCATGGGACGCACCCACTCCAACGCGTTCCGGCAGGCCCCGAAGTTCTTCAGCCTGCCCTGCGAGCCGGTGCTCAAGACCGTGTGCGCGCGCAACGCCGAACGTGGGGCGGCCTTCGCCGCCAACTGGGGCTTTGAGAAGGCGGTCACCGACTGGCGCGAGGTCGTCGCCGACAAGGAGATCGATCTCATCGACATCGCCAGCCCCAACGATACCCACTGCGAGATCGCCGTCGCCGCCGCCAAGGCCGGCAAGATGGTGATGTGCGAAAAGCCGCTTGGCCGCAACGCCGCCGAAGCGCGCACGATGGTCGACGCCGTGGAAGCCGCCGGAGTGCCCAACAGCGTCTGGTACAACTACCGCCGCATCCCCGCAGTCACGCTCGCCAAGCAGTTGATTGACGAAGGCAGGCTCGGCCGCATCTTCCACTACCGCGCCAAGTTCCTCCAGGATTGGACCATTTCCGCGGACCTGCCGCAGGGCGGGGAAGGCCTTTGGCGCTTGGATGTGGCGGTCGCCGGCAGCGGCGTCACCGGCGATCTGCTGGCCCACTGCATCGATACCGCTATGTGGCTCAACGGCGGCATCGAGGAAGTCAGCGCCGTCACCGAAACTTTCATCAAGCAGCGCAAGCACACGCTCACCGGCGAAGTCGCGCCCGTGGGCATCGACGACGCCAGCCTGTTCCTTGCCCGCTTCAACAACGGCTCGCTGGCCACCTTCGAAGCCACCCGCTACGCGCGCGGGCACAAGGCGCTCTACACGCTGGAAATCAACGGCGAGCACGCCAGTATTTTCTGGGACCTCCACGATCTGCATCGTCTGCAGTGGTTTGATCATCGCGACGAAGGCACGCTGCGCGGCTGGCGCAGCCTGCACATCACGGACCGTGATCATCCCTACATGGGGCACTGGTGGGTGCCCGGCCTGCAAATCGGCTACGAGCACTCCTTCATTCACCAGGCGGCCGACTTCCTCATCGCCGCCGGCGAAGGCAAGAGCGCGCAGCCCACGTTCCGCGACGGACTGGCCACCGACCTGGTCACCGACGCAGTCCTGGCCTCGGCCAAAAATCGCACCTGGGAAAAAGTAGGGTAGGCCTCCCGGCCTGCCACTAGCTCAAGAAAGGGCAATCATGAAACGAGTTCTTACCATCCTCACAACGGGCGCTCTCGCAGCGATTCTCGTTTTCGCCCAGCAGCAGCCGCCCGCCGGTCAGCCGGGCGGCCGGGGCCGCGGCGGTCCCCGTGGTCCCATCGTCGGCCCTCTGGCCGAAACCGGCTTCCGCCCCATCTTCGACGGCAGCACACTGAAGGGTTGGGACTGCGACCCCGACTTCTGGAGCGTGGTCGATGGCGTAATCACCGGCGAAACCAAGCAGGACCACCAGCCCAAGCAGAACATCTTCTGCATCTGGCGCGGCGGCGAACCCGGCGATTTCGAACTCAAGCTTTCCTACCGCCTCACTGGCGCCAACACCGGTAACAGCGGCATTCAATACCGCAGCGTCGAACTGCCCGAGGTCGCCAAGTGGGTCCTCAAGGGTTACCAGGCCGATCTCGATATGGCGCAGCAGTGGAGCGGCCAGGTCTACGAAGAACGCGGGCGCGGCTTCCTGGCCATCCGCGGCATGTTCAGCTACGTGCCCGACGGCGGTAAGGTCGGCATGCTCAGCTCCGTCGGCGATAACGCCGAGTTGAAGAGCTTCATCAAGAACGACGATTGGAACGAGATGCACATCGTCGCCCGCGGCAACATGATCGTACAGATGATCAACGGCCACGTGATGAGCATGCTCCTCGACGACGACAAGGCCAATCGCAAGATGAGCGGTCTCATCGGAATTCAGTTGCACCGCACCACCGGACCCATGAAGATCGAAGCGAAGAACATCCGGCTGAAGGAATAGCATCCGGCGGCCGCCGGTGCGGCACGGCGGCCGCTTGTTAAGCTGGTACATTCGATGCCCACCATCAAGGAAGTGGCCGATCGCGCCGGGGTGGCGGTCGGCACCGTCTCGCACGTCATCAACGGCAGCGTGCCGGTCAGCGATTCTCTGCGGCGCAAGGTGCAGGCGGCGATTCGTGAACTGGATTACCATCCCAACCACGTCGCGCGCAGCCTCAAGACCAGCCGCACCCGCACCCTCGGCATCATCGTGCCGGATATGACGATTCCCTACTTTCCGCACGTCATTCGCGGCGCGGAGGCGGCGGCGCGCGCCCAGGGCTACTCCCTGATCGCCGTCAATTCCGACGATAACCCCGGGCGGCAGAAGGAACTGCTCTCCCTGCTGCGCTCACAGCGCGTGGAGGGCATCCTGCTCGCCGTCTCCGCCGGACCCACGCCGCTGGCGCAGATCAACCGCATCATGTCCGCCGGCATCCGCCTGGTCTGCGTGGACCGCATCCCCGACCGCCTTCCGGTGGATTCCGTGTCCGTCGAAGACGTGTCCGCCGCCGAACTCGCCATCGACCACCTGCTCGCCATGGGACACGAGCGCATTGCTATCGTCACCGGTCCGCTCACGCTCAAGAACGAACGCCAGCGGCTGCTCGGCTATCACCAGGCGCTGGAACGCGCCGGCAAACGCGCCGACACGGACCTCATCTGGGAGGGCAACATCCTCACCGACGATGTAACGGCCATGTGCCGCGAGCGCCTGCGCGATCCCGGTCGCCGCCCCGACGCCATCTTCTCCACCAACGGCCCTACCGGCCTGGGGGTGCTGCGCGCGATCTATGACAGCGGCCTGCGGACTCCCGAGGATGTCGCGCTGGTGACTTTCGATGAACTGACCGTGGACGACCTGTTCCGCCCCGCCGTCACGACCGTCGTGCAACCCGCCTACGAAATCGGCCACCGCGCCGCGGAGATCCTGCTCCGGCGCATCGAAGGCGGCGGCGATGCGGGGGCCGAACCGGTGACGTTGCGCCTTCCCGCCACCCTCAAGGTCCGCGATTCCTCGCGTTTTTCCTATCGTGCGGTGGCGGAATAGGACAGGCCTGCGTGAGGCGCGCAGCCTGCCGCTAGCTGCTCTGGTCCATCTGAGTTACTCCTCGATCACTCTTTCGAGCCATATTTGGGATTTCACGGCCTTATACCGCCTTGTTCTATTGACACTGCCGCGCCGCGAATATATTCTACCTTCAATTTAGGTTGAATCGTTTCAAGACTCGCAAATCACTTTGGTTTTGGAGGCGGTGTAGGCTGGCGATCCGGAAGTCGCGAGGAGCACGCAATGGCCCGATGAATCGCGCCCGCAACGGCGGGTTCGGGGCCGTTTCTGCGCTCGCGGCGTCCGGGGATTTCTAGCGGCAGCGGCCGTATGGATTCTTGATCACTGCGGAATCCAGTCTTGGAATCGGAATTACGAGAAAGGGACTTGGAGGTTAGTCGTGCATCGACTTCGTGCAATCGCGGGAGTACTCTGTCTGCTGCTGGCTATGTTGCCTGCGGCGTATGCCCAAAGCGTCACCGGGCAAATTTCCGGCATCATCGTTGATTCCAGCGGTGGCGCCATCGTCGGCGCAACGGTCACCCTGACGCATGACCTGTCGCAGACGCAGCGAACGTATACCACCAGCGGGAACGGGGCCTTCGTTTTCACCGGCCTGGTTCCGGGAGCTTACAGCATCAAGGTCTCCATGGCTGGTTTTAAGAACTACGAGCAAAAGTCGATCACGGTGGCGGCGCAGGAACGCGTTGACCTGCACGAAATCTCACTCGCGGTCGGCGACGTGAGCAGCACTGTGGAAGTCGCGGCCAACGCGGTCCACGTGGCCACCGACAGTTCGGACCGCTCCATTTCGATCGATACCCGGCAGATCGACGACACGCCGACTCGCGGCCGCAACCCCATCAGCGTCATCATGACGCTGCCCGGCGTGCAGTCCCTGGCTCAGTCGTATGACTACCGCGGCTGGAGCGGCGGCGGCATCCCCGGCGTCAACGGCGGGCAACAGGGCCAGATCATTCTCAACATGGATGGCGCGGCCAGCCAGGACTCGGGCAACCTGAACCCAGGCTACATCTCACCCAGCATGGATGCCATTAGCGAAGTGAAACTGCTGACCAGCAACTACACGGCCGAGTACGGCGGGCGCACCGCCGGCCAGCTGACCCTCACCACGAAAAACGGCACCCCGCAGTTCCACGGCAGCGTGTACTACTACTGGCGCCACGAGATGTTCAACGCCAACGAGTTCTTCAACAACAAGACCAGCGTGGCCAGGCCCCGCTACCGCTACCAGAATCCCGGCGGCACCATCGGCGGCCCACTGATCATTCCAGGCACGCGGTTCAACAAGGGCCGGCAGAAACTCTTCTTCTTCTTCTCCTACGACAAGCTGAAGAACAGCACCGTCGGCTTCAATACCTACACGATGC
>JAFDVU010000071.1 GCA_018268835.1 Acidobacteriota bacterium
GACCCGGATCCGAACGCGCCATTCTGGTCGGGGTGGAATGGAAGACGCGGGCCGGCGCGGCGCGCGAGAACGCGATCTCTGCCGAAGAATCCTTAGAGGAACTGGCGGAACTGGCTTGCAGCGCGGGTGCGCGGGTGCTCGAACGCGTGCTGCAAACCCGCGGCGCGCCCGAAGCCGCGACACTCATCGGCCAGGGCAAGGTGGAGGAAGTTGCCGGCGCGGTGGTTTCCCTCGACGCCGACGTGGTGATCTTCGATCACGACCTCACCCCCACGCAGCAGCGCAATCTCGAAAAGGCGCTGGACACCAAGGTCATCGACCGGACGCAGTTGATCCTCGATATTTTCGCCTCGCGGGCGCGGACCCGCGAAGGGCGCCTGCAGGTGGAACTCGCGCAACTCAACTACCTGTTGCCGCGGCTCACCGGACGTGGAGCGGCGATGTCGCGACTCGGCGGCGGTATCGGCACGCGCGGTCCGGGTGAAACTCAGTTGGAGACGGACCGGCGGCGCATCTCCAAACGCATCAAGAAAGTCGAAGACGATCTGGAGGGCGTGCGCGCCGGGCGCGCGCTGCACCGGAAGCGGCGCGGCGCGGTTCCGCTGGCCACGCTGGCGGTGGCGGGATACACCAATGCCGGAAAGTCCACGCTCTTCAACCGGCTGACGCAGGCCGGCGTGCTGGCCGACGCGCGCATGTTCGCCACGCTCGATCCAACGGTACGCCCGCTCACCCTGCCCTCGCGGCGCCGCGTGCTGTTAAGCGACACGGTGGGGTTCATCCGCAACCTGCCCACTACGCTGGTGAAGGCCTTCCGCGCGACCTTGGAAGAGGTCACCGAGGCCGCGCTGGTCCTGCACGTGGTGGACGCCTCGGCGCCCTGGGCGGAAGCGCATACGGCGCACGTACTGAAGGTACTCGAGGAAATCGGCGCGGCCGCGATTCCGCAGATTCTGATCCTGAACAAGACCGACCTGCTGGAACCGGGCGCGGCCGATTCGAACGTCCTCCGCCAGCGCTTACTGGGCCACGGCGGAGAGCATGAGGCCATCCGCGCCGTGGCGTTGAGCGCGCTTTCCGGTGAGGGACTGGATCGCCTGCGAGCGGTCATCGACGAAGTCCTGCCGGTCGATCCGGTGGTACGCACGCGTTTCGAACTCGACGCCGGCGACGGGGCGACGCTGGCCATGCTGCACGAGTTCGGGCGGGTCATCGAGACGCAGTACCAGGGGAATCTGGTGTTGGTGGAGGCGGAGGTTCCCAAGTCGCTGGCGCGGCGACTGAACGCCCTGGGCTAGGTTCCATAGATCTGTGGAAAAGTCTGTCGAAATCGTGTGTGGCACCCGCCCGAACGGCTGCAATGGCCGTCACTTGGCCCATTTTGAACCAGTTTGCGGCAGTTGACGAAAGCGCCTGATTCTGCTAGCGTTACGTGAGCCTGCGGGCGGCCCGGCTGTGCACTGTCCGGGGAGTACCCCCAATCGAGGGAGGCGCCCTGGGTTTTCCACATGACAATCCGGTAAATCCCCCAATTAGTGGACGAATCGGGTCCTGTGTCGTGAGAGCGTGGCGCGCCACCGGAACCCTCTGCTAAACTGGAGATTCCCACTTGGCGGCGTAGCTCAGCTGGCTAGAGCGAGGGTCTCATAATCCCTAGGTCCGCGGTTCGAGTCCGCGCGCCGCCACCACATCCCTTCCCCGGAACCGGTCCCTCTCTCGCGGGCGCGAAGCGCTTGTCCCAATCTGAGTGTCACTCGGAGCTTGTTGACGCTTACAGTAGCCCAAGTCGCATTGCTGCTCGGGTTTCCCGACTGGTCATAGATGCGGACTGTGATCGTACCCGTGCAGTCGGCGTTTACCGTGTAGGTTCCCTGCATGGTGAGTTCGCTGACGGTTCCGCCCCTGCTGACGGTCTGTTTCCTGAATCGCCCCCCGGCGAGAGTCTCGAGTCGGGGCGCTGGCCAACGAGGCATATCTCAAACTGGTTCGCACCGGAGGAATCCGGTGCGAAGACCGGGTGCATTTTCTGGCGCTGTGCTCCCAGATCATGCGGCGGATCGTAGCGGACCATGCGCGTTCTGAGCCCCGCAGGCACAAGCCTGCAAACCTGCCACAACGTAGGGAAAATCGAGGGTTTTTGTAAGGTCTTGGCGGGCCCTTTCCGGCGATCATGCCTGTGGAGGTCATTACAATGGCATGGAACACATATCTGGCACGAGCAGCTGTGCCAATCGCAGCGAGTATCTTGCTGATTCCAGCGCAAGCTCAATCGAGCCTGCTCACCGCCACCGGGCAGGAAGTGAATATCTCCATGGCGTCCCCCGGCACAGTGGAATGCGTCGGCGGGACGCCTATAGCAGCTCCACCGACTCCTTTCACGCTCTGCTCTCCGGGAACCACCGTCATCCGCCTGCGGGACCGAATCTCACAGGCCGCATACCAGAACCTGGCAGGGACGGCGGCAGACATGTTCAACGGACTGAACGACATCGTGACCAACTGCAACCTCAATGGCGCCATGACCGGATACTGCTGGGGAACTTACCGTTGGACGATTCCCAAAAAAGGCGTGTGGAGTGGGGTGTGGTTCGGCGATTTCGATCTGCAGACTCTCAACACCAGGTACACTGCCCCCGGGTTTGGTCAAGGCGATGCACTGGAAGGAATGCAGGTGATGTACGATGCCGTGTACTCGGGCCAGCCGGTCGGAACCTTTATCGCGCGGGTGTTGCCCCCGAAGCAGAATTCGAATGTGGCAGTGACGCTGGCCGTCACTGGGCCACAGAATGGCACAGCCTACAAGGCGGGGGATAGCTTTGTTCTCAGGATCATGGCGCCCGGCTACGCGGCCAAGCCAGTGTCGGTCGTGCAGAATGGTGCCGGACCCGTACAACTTGGTCTCACAGATGCGCAAGGGAACTGGAGTGTTAGTGGAAGCTGGGGCGCCAGCGATCTCGGATCGTACACGCAAATCTGGTACGTGGGTGGGATTGCGGCCACACCGACGCTGATATTCAGCGTAAGTCCGTAGAGTATCGCAGGCAAACCGATGCGACCGTCTTCAACTCCAGGTGGGTGACAAACTGGAGGTGACGAACACGCCAGCGCCAGCCGAAGCCGCGACTCGCGTTTAGCTGGTCGAATCATTGCAAGGAGCCGGACACTATAATGGCGGTGTGGGGCGCGCTGCTCCAAGCCGCTGCGGTAGCCTCGGCATCGATTTCCGAATCGGTGAATGGGTGGTGGAACCGGCGAGCGGCTATATAGCGAGCGCCGGGACCCGCCGCCATCTCCGATCGATGCTCATGGACCTGTTGGTTCTGCTGGCGGAGCACGCCGGTTCGGCAGTGTCCAAGGACGAGATCCTTGACCACGTCTGGAAGAGCCGCTTTGTTGGGGAGTCGGCACTGACCCGGAGCATCGCTGAGCTGCGGCAGCTCTTGGGTGATAATGAACACCAGCCCCAGTACATTGAGACGCTCCCAAAGCGCGGCTACCGGGTGATTGCGGCGATTGTGCCGGGCCGGCAGTTCGCTGAAAATCGGCTGGCGATCCTGCCTTTTGAGAATCTGAATCACGACCCTGACCAGGAGTACCTGGCCGACGGGATCACGGACCTGCTGACAACAGAGCTGGCGAGGATCGGGAGCCTGCATGTGATCTCGCGCCAGTCCGTCTTGCATCTGAAAAGGTCGCCAAAGAAGGTGCCGGACATCGGCGCGGACCTGCACGTGGACGCGATCGTGGAGGGTTCAGTTTTGCGCGCTGGAGAGCGACTTCGCATTACCGCGCAGTTGGTTCGGGTGGAGCAGGAGCAACACCTGTGGGCCGAGAGCTACGAGTGCGAGCTGGCGGATATCCTGACTGTGCAGGCAAAAGTGGCGCGGGCCATAGCCGAAGCGATTCATGCCACGGTGACCCCAACGGACGTGAACAGACTGGAGCGCGCGCGCACGGTTAACCCCGAGGCACAGGCGGCTTACCTGAAGGCGCGGTATTACTTCGCGAAGGTCACCATGCCCGATTTCCAGAAGGGCATGGCGTATCTTCAGTCCGCCATTGAGCAGGACCCTAGCTATGCGCCGGCCTACGAGGGCATGGCCAGCACCGTTGGCTTTCTCGGTTTGTGGGGGTTCATCCCGCATCAGGAAGCTTATCCCAGGATGAAACAGTTCGCCATGAAAGCGCTCGAACTGGACGAGGACTTGAGTGAAGCGCACGTGGTGATGGCCTGGGTAGGTTGGTTCGATTGGGATATGGCGGCTTTCGAGCGAGAGATCCGCCGCGCGCTGGAACTGAACCGCAACAGCGTCGACGCTCACATCTACTACGCCGTGTTCCTGGCGACGGCTCGCGAGGATCGTGCAGGTGCGCTGGGGGAGGTGAGTCGAGTGCTGGAACTAGACCCGCTTTCACCCTACGGCAACTCCGCCGTGGGCTGGCCACTGCTGCTCTTACGCGATTACGAGTCGGCCATCGCGCAGGCGTCCAGAACGCTGGAGATGTACCCCGACGCGATTCACGCGCTGTATGTGTTGGGGTGCGCCAAGGGCGCGCAGTCTATGTACGAAGAGGCCATCGCGGCGTTTGAGAGAGTGGCGGCGTTGTCACCCGACGCGACGGCCTTGGGAGCGCTGGGCCAGGCTTACGCCAAAGCAGGCCGGATCGGCGAGGCTCGCAAGCTGCTCGACCAGATGATCGCCAAACGCGAGCGCGAGTACGTGGCGGATCTGACTTTCGTTTTCCTCTACTGCGGCCTGGGCGAGATGGACCAAGCGTTTGACTGGCTGGAAAAGTGCTACCGAGTGCGGGAGCCACGGCTCCTCTGGCTCCGCTCCCTTCCGCTGTTCGATCCGCTGCGCTCCGATGCACGTTTCGGAGAGATGCTGGACAGGCTGGGCTTAAGGACGCGACAGGGCTGACAAGGGCCGGGAATGAGAAAACTAACGCCCGGCTATCGGCCATAAAAAGGAGCGTTGCAGTTGTCGTGTTATCCCGAGGACCCCGACGGTGATGGGGGGCAAGCCCTGCCTGCGCGGAATGCGTGTCACCGTGGGCATGATTGTCGGGCTCGTCGCTTCCGGCCATACGACGGATGAGATTCTCGCCGCATATCCGTATAAGCCGTCCCGAGTTGCTCAGGCTGGTTGCCTCCTCGTAAGCTGAAGTCGGAGCCTTGGATCATGTCCCAATACGTCGAGGAACGCGAGGGCGGCGGGTACTATATCGCCGGCGCGCGGATTGCGCTCGACAGCATTATCGGCGCCTTCAAGGCTGGCGAATCCCCTGAAACCATTCTGCGTTCGTTTCCCATGGCCGGTCCGTTGGTCCGAATCTACGGCGCGGTCACCTTCTACCTTGAGAACAAAGACAAGGTTGAGGCGTACCTGAAAGATCAGGGTAGGCTCTGGCAGGAAATGGCCGCCAGGCAGACCGACCTTCCCGAACCCCTGGCAGCGCGGCGGCGAGAGGCCAAAGAGACCGCTCCAGGGCAAGCTTGAAAATCCGTTTCCTGGCCGTTCGCTCAAAATGGGTAGCAATTACCCGAAGATCACGGCAGGGTATCCTCTTCTAAATCAAAGACATTAGACCCATCTGCGTCTGTTTCGAAATTGGGGAATGGCCTCTCATCATCCCTGGGTCCGCGGTTCGAGTCCGCGCGCCGCCACCACATCCCTTCCCCGAAACCGGTCCCCTCTCTCGCGGGCAAAACCGCGCCGGGGTTCCACCGGCTCAAAACTACGGATGTTGCTCGAGTGAATCCGGCCGACGCCATTTCTCCTTTTGCTCCCTAACGGAACTCTGTCAATCCCCGGCAATTGGGTATAAGATAAACTCACCCGCAACGGGAATTCACAAACGATGAGGAGAACCCGAATGGCGATGAAGAAGGCCGCCAAGAAGGCCGCGAAGAAGGCTGCTAAGAAACCGGTAAAGAAGGCGGCGAAGAAGGCGCCGGCCAAGAAGGCGGCGAAGAAGGCACCCCCGAAGAAAGCCGTCAAGAAAGCGCCGGCCAAGAAGGCGGTGAAGAAGGCGCCCGCGAAGAAAGCCGTCAAGAAGGTGGTCAAAAAAGCCGTCAGGAAGCCGGCGAAGAAAGTGACCAAGCCGCAGCCGACCCCGCTGATGGCCGCAGCCGTGTTGGCGACTCCCCCTCCGCAGGAAACGCTGCCGCCGCCCACCACCGCGGTTTAGCAGTTCCGGCGCGATCCGAGCTGCCGGGAGGCAATCCCTGAAAAAATCCCGCGTCCGGCGTTCCCGTGCAAAGGGTGCGACGCCGGACGCGGAACTTGTTCCGACCAACCTGTCTTCCCGCCTTTCCCCTCCGATCTGTTCTTCCGCACACAGGAAACCGGGGTACTATCCTGAGTGAAGAATCTCTCTAAATACAATTGAAATATGGAGTTACGCACTTTTATTTGGGCGTGACCGTGATAAGATCCCAGCATGTCTTTAGTGGTATGTCTATAGCTACTAGTACCAAAAGAGACAGGCAACGGAGGAAAGCTCAAGCACCCTATGAAGATTCTCAGGTTATTCCCAGGCATCGCGTCGGCCGCCCTGCTGCTGGCGCTATCCGTCCCAGGATTCGGCGGGACGATCGCAAACGGCTCCTTTGGGTTTAACAGCACCGGAGGGCTCATCACCTATACCCCGAACGGCTCGATCCTCAACGCAAGCACGATCACGATTCCGACGCCGAACGCGAGCAGCGGTTGCGGCGTCGCGATGAACGTTTGTGAGCAGATCACTTCGATTCCGCCCACCTACCTCACGCTCCAGAACGATTTCGCTGCGGGTGGAAACACGCCGCTGCACGTAAACGACGATGTCACATTCAGTAGCTACACGTTCGATCTCACGCTCGTGGCGCTTCCGGTCTTCCACTTCACCGGCCAGAATTCGGACCGCTTCACCTTCACCGCCACCGGAGGGTTGAAAAACACCGCCTCGCTCGCCAACTCGGACTTCCTGAACCTGGCCTACTCGGGGATGTTCTCCGATTCCCTGGGCTTCTACAACACAGCGCCAGGATCGCTATCGCTAACCTTCACACAGTCGGGTGGCGCCACCGGTGCCGTAACCTATTCCGGCACGTTTGCCACCCCGCCGCTTCCCACATCGGGGGTTCCCGAACCGGAAACCATGGCGATGGTGGGCGGTGCGCTGATCGGCTTGGGCATGCTGGGCCGCAAGCGGCTGGCCCGCCGATAGTCCGAGTTACACCACAGACAGGCGCAAAGGCCGGCGCACGCAGCGTGCTCCGGTCTTTCGCATTTTCCCGCAGCTTTCCGCGTCGAGACGTGTTCTGCTAGTTAGCATGAAAGTCTTCGCCCTTCTCTCTCTTGGGGCGCTCGCTGTTTCCGCCGCGGTCCGGGTTCCGGTAGCCTTTGAGCCCAATCGGGGGCAGTGGGGCGCTGGTCCTGAATTTCTGGCGCACGCGGCCGGCTACACCGTGACCTTGCGCGGCGGCGCCGCCGAGTTCCTCTTTCGAGGAGCGCGTGTCAGCGCCCGGCTGGCGGGTGCCCGCGCCGCGCGTCCTTCCACGGAACACCCCCTGCCGTTCACCAGCACCTACCTGGTGGGCCCCTCATCCCGCTGGAGACGCGATATCCCCGCATTCGGCGCGGTGCGCTACGCGGGAATCTATCCGGGGATCGACGTGCGCTACTACGGTGCGGCCGGAAGCGTGGAGTACGACTTTGAGGTGGCGGCGGGCGCCGATCCCGGGCGCATCCGGCTGGACATCGCCGGCGCGCGCCGTGTATCGCTCGATGAAGGCGGCGACCTGCTCATCGAAACCCCCGCCGGCACGCTGCGGCAGCGGCGCCCCGTGGCCTACCAGGAAACCGGCGGCGCACGCCGCGATGTGGCCGTGCGATACGTGCTCAGTGGGAATCGCGTGAGCCTGCGGCTGGGCGAGTGGGACCGGCGGCGGACGCTGGTGATCGATCCGGCCCTGACCTGGGCGGGTTACACCGGCACCGCGCAGAACACGATGTACGACGACGCGCAATCGGTGGCGGTGGATGCGACGGGCAACGTGTATGTAGCCGGGATCACGCTCTCCGGCTACGGCGACGACGACACCTTCGTCGTAAAGATGGATCCGAACGGCAACGTGCTGAACCGCGTGACCATCGGAGGAGACGGCAACGACGACGGCTATGGCGTCGCGGTGGATTCCACGGGAGCGGTATACGTGGTGGGTGCGACGAGTTCCTCCCCCTACTACTGGCAGATTTCGACCACTTACGAAGGGCTGGGCACGGATGCGTTTTACGCCAAGATCGACCCGACCTTCAGCAACTACGTGTACGCCGGCTTCTTCGGCGGCGGATCCACCGACGCGGCCTACTCCTGCATGGTGGATGCTGCTGGCAATTTGCATTTCGGAGGACAGACCGCTTCGCCCAACCTTCCCGTGACGCACAGCGCGCCGCAGCCGGCCCAGGCGGGCGGGTGGGACGGTTTCATCGCCAAGATGGATCCCAACGGCAGCCTGGTCTACTGCACCTATCTCGGCGGATCCGGGGACGATTACGTTTACTCGGTCGGGGCCGACGCCGCGGGCAATATGTTCGCCGCCGGTCACACCGGATCCACTAACCTGGCGGCGACCGGCGGGGCGCTGCAGCAGAGCGCGCAGGGCGGCGTGGACGCTTTCGTGGCGAAGTACTCGGCGGCAGGCGCCCTCGCCTGGCTCACCTACCTGGGCGGCAGCGGCGACGACGAGGCCACCAGCCTTGCGGTGGACGCGTCGGGCGCGGTGGTGGTCGTGGGCGGCACGGCATCCACCAATTTCCCCACGGCCGCGCCCTACCAGCCGGCCAGCGCCGGCGGCGCGCGCGACATGTTCGTCAGCAGGATCAGCCCCGACGGCAACAAGCTGCTGTGGTCCACCTACCTGGGCGGCAGCGGAGACGACCTGGCCAATTCCGTGGGACTGGACGCCGCGGGCAACGTCTACATCGCGGGGAGCACCGCTTCCACCAATTTCCCGAACAGCTCTGCGTGGCAGACCTCGAACAAGGGCGGCACCGACGGCACCGTGAGCGAGCTTTCCGCCGACGGGTCGCAGTTGGTCTTCTCCAGCTACCTGGGCGGAGCGGCCACCGATTACGTGAATTCGCTGGCACTGAACTGCACGGCGGGGCTGGTGGTGGCGGGCAGTTCGCAATCCACGAACTTCCCTTCAACGCTGGGCAGCGCGCCCGCTCTCTCCTACTCGCAGGGGGCGGCGATCGGTTTCGTAGCCAAGGTGGCGGCGGGGACGGCGTCGCCCACCATCGCGACCGGCGGCATTGTGAATGCGGCCACGAGTTCGGCTTCGCCCGTGTCTCCGGGATCGCTGGTGAGCATCTACGGCACCAGCCTGGCGGGATCCATCGGCGGCGCCGCATCCACTCCGCTGCCGAATTCGCTCAACGGAGTCACCGTTACGGTAAACGGGGCGACCGTGCCGCTACTGTACGTGAGCCCGGGGCAGATCAACTTCCAGTTGCCGTTTGAGACGGCGCCCGGCACGGCGAGCGCCACGGTAACCAGCGGGTGCGGTCCCAGCGTGGCAGTGAGTTTCCCGGTGGCCGCGGCGGCGCCCTACCTGCTGCTCGGCGCCGGCGGCGATGCCCTGGTGCAGAACCAGGACTACAGCTTCAATTCGCCATCCAACCCGGCTCCCAAGGGCAGTATTGTGACTGTCTACCTGATCGGCATCGGACCGCTGGATAAGCCGGTCGCGACCGGTGCAGCGACCCCGGCGGATCTCTTCCGCGCGACTCTGCCCTCCCACGCGCTGATCGGCGGCTTCGACACGAACATCAAGTTCCTGGGGATGACGCCGAATTTCGTTGGGCTGGCGCAGGCCAACCTGGAAGTGCCCAACCTCAGCCCCGGCAAGTACCCGGTGGTGATCACGGTCAACGGCGTGGACAGCAACGCGGCCACGATGTACGTAAAGTAGGGTCCGGACAGGAGCGTCAAGGCAGGGGCCGGCAGGTGATAATAGGGTATGCGTCTACACCGTGCGCTTCCACTCATCCTCGCCGGCGCCCTGGTGCTTCCGGCGCAGACCCTGGAGCCGAAAGACGTCCGTGACATCGCCAAGGCCGGCACCAACGCCCTGCCGCGGCTCGGCGAACTGCTGAGTAACCCGGATACCGCCATCCGGATCGAGGCGGTAAAACAGATCACGGACATCGGCGGGCTGGCCAGCCTGGACCTGCTCATTAAAGCGACTCATGACAACGACAGCGAGGTGCAGGTCCGCGCCGCCGACGGACTGGTGAACTTCTACCTGCCAGGCTACGTGCGCAGCGGCTTCGCGGCCTCGATCTCGCGCGTCGGCGGCTCGGTGAAGGGGCGGTTCACGGACACCAACGACCAGGTGGTCGATCCCTTCATCACGGTGCGGCCGGACGTGATCGACGCCATTGGCGCGCTGGTGGCCGGCGGCAACGGCATGCCTGTGCGCGCGGAGGCGGCGCGCGACGTCGGCATCCTGCGCGGCAAGGCGGCAGTCCCGCAGTTACTCGCCGCGCTGCGCACCAAGGATACCGACGTGCTCTACGAATCGCTGATCGCGCTCCAAAAGATCCGCGATGAATCGGTGGGGCCGCGTATTGTCTTCCTGCTGCGCGATCCGGAGCCGAAGGTACAGATCGCGGCGGTGGAGGCAATGGGGTTGTTGCGCAATATGCAGGCCGTTCCGGACCTGCTCGGCGTGCTGCGCGACACCAGGAACGACAAGGTCCGCCGCTCCGCCCTGGGCGCGCTGGCCATGCTGCCCGATCCCAAGAGCCGGCCGGTCTTCCAGCAGTACCTGTCGGATAAAGACGATAAGCTGCGCGCCGCAGCGGCGGAAGGCTTCGCGCGCCTGCGCGATCCCAACGACATGGCCACCATCGACAAAGCCTGGCAGGGCGAGGGCAAGACACCGCCGCGCCTGGCCGACGCCTTCGCTTTGGTGATGCTGGGGCGCCTGGAATTGAGCGAGTTCAGCCCCCTTCGCTACCTCATCGACAACCTGAATTCGAGCGCATACAAGGGCGTCGCCGAGCCGTACTTAATCGAGTTGGCGCGCCAGCAGCAGGTGCGTGAGGCGCTCTATCCGGCGATTGCGGGGGGAACGAAGGACGAGAAGATCGGGCTGGCGCACGTGCTGGCCGCGAGCGGCGACAAAGCCAGCCTCCCCTATCTGCAGAAGCTGAGCAACGACACGGATTCCGCGGTCGCCAGTGAAGGGGTGCGTGCGATGAGGAACCTGCAGGCGAGACTTTGAACGGGGCAGACGGCACGCCCGCCCCGTCCGGAAAACGAGGAGAGCGCTACTTCGCTTTCTTCTGCTTCTGCTGACCGACGCGGACCTTGAAGTGCAACTGCTTGGCTTCCTGGAACGCCTTGTGGTCGTGGCGCGCCACGGCGTCGGCAAGGTACTTGTCGACGCTTGCTTCCTTCGGCAGCACGGCCATCACCGTGAAATTCTCATTGCAGGTAGGGCAGAAGGGCCGGAAACGCTTCACATTCGGAATTGCCATAACTTATACAGTTTACCACGCGAATTCGGCGACTTTGGAGGCCAGGCCAGTCACAACCCCTCACAACCCCGATTGATCAGGCTCAGGAGGAGCATCGTGGTGTAAAATGCCGGAGATCCGCCTCGGAGGGAGACCATGTCGCGAGACTTTCGCTCGGGAACGTGGATTGCGTCCATTGCTCTGCTGGCATCCGGGTTCGTGTCCGGGCAGACGAAGCCGGGTTCGGCCCTCAGCCTCGACGGCCTCACCGTCTACGATTCCACCAACAACATTACCTGGCTGGCCGACGCGAATCCGGCGGCCGCCAACCGCTTCACGCTTCCGCTCTGCACCGCGACCGGGGCGGAGCCGTGCGTGAACGCAAACGGCTCGATGGACTATGTGTCCGCCGCGGCGTGGGTGAAGGCCATGAACGCCGCCAACTATCTCGGGCACAACAACTGGCAACTGCCGGCCACACCGCCGCTCGATCGCGGCTGCACCAAGACAGGGGCCAACGGCAACTCCTTCGGCTACGGCTGCACGGCGAGCGCTCTCGGATCTCTATACTACAACACCCTGGGGCTCAAAGCGCCGAACACTGCCGTTCCGATTTCCGCCGGCGCCGCCGGTCCATTCAGCAACCTGCAGCCCTATCTGTACTGGTCGCAAACGAACGCCGGCTCGAACGGGAACAACACGTTTTCCTTTGATACCGGGTGGCAGGGCGCGAATACCCCGACACACGTCATGTACGTGCTCCCGATGATTCCTGGCAAACTGCCGGGGACGCCGCCCGCCAACGGCCAGGGGCTGCAGGTCAATCCCGGCGGACAGACTGTGTACGACCCCGTCTCGAACGTAACCTGGCTCGCGAACGCGAATCTGGCCGCATCCAACGCCTTCGGACTGGCGCCTTGCCAGGGACCGGCCACGCCTTCGATCTGCGTGAATCTGGACGGCGCCCTGAATCTGGAATCTGCCAACCAGTTCATCGCGAACATGAACAGCGACCACGGCACCGGCTATCTCGCGCAGAAGAACTGGCAACTGCCGCCGGTCGATCCGGGCTGTTCGGGGTGGGATTGCGGGAGCGCCCGCAATCCCATGGGCGAACTCTTTTACGGGCAGTTCGGCCTGAGCAGGGGCATGTCCGCCGTCACCACGCCGGAGACCGCGGTGGGACCGTTCCACAATGTCCAACCGTACCTGTATTGGTCCTGCCAGGCCGCGTCGATCCAGGATCCGTGCCAGGCCGCCGGGCCGGTCACGAATCAGGAGTGGAGTTTTTCGTTTGGGAACGGCTTCGAAGGTACCGATGTCCTGCTCAACAACCTGTTCGTGACCGCGTACTTTGCAGGCACTCGCGCCGAGGCGTCCGGTCCGGTGATCGCCGAGGTTGCCAACGCGGAAGGCGAAAGCCCCGTCATCGCTCCGAATACGTGGGTGGAGATCAAGGGGGCCAATCTCGCGCCGACGGGAGATTCGCGCATCTGGCGGGCGTCGGATTTCACCGGCGATCAGATGCCGTCGCAATTGGATCACGTCGGCGCCACGGTGAACGGCCGAAGCGCCTATGTCTACTACATCAGCCCCACGCAAGTGAACATCCTCACGCCGCCGGATGCTTTGGCGGGGCCGGTGCAGGTGCAGGTGACGAACAACGGTGCCGCGGCGTCCGGTTTCACGGCTCAGGCGCAGCCTCTGTCGCCGTCATTCTTCGTGTTCAACGGCGGACCGTACGTCGCGGCTGTCCATGCCAACGGAGCCTTGATCGGCCCCACGGCGTTGTATCCGGGAGCCACAACTCCCGCCCGGCCGGGCGAGACCATTCTGCTCTACGCCAACGGGTTTGGACCGGCCAGCGTACCGGTGACGAGCGGGTCCACGGTGCAGTCGGGGACGCTGTCGCCGCTGCCCGCGGTGCAGATCGGCGGTGTCGCGGCGACGGTTCAGTTCGCGGGTCTGGTGGCGCCCGGGGAATTTCAGTTCAACGTGGTGATCCCGCCGTCGCTCGGGGACGGCGATCAGGCGATCGCCGCGACCTATGGAGGAATCTCCACCCAGACAGGCACGCTGATCGCGATTCACAAGTGAGCGCTTCGGGCGGCAGTGCCCCCGGCATGCCCTACTCGATGAAATCCGCCGGATTGGTGCTGGCGAGTTCGATCCAGCCCTGCTGCGGGACGGCGTCCATGGGCAGCCCTTCCTGCCACAGGGAGAACTGGAAGCGCACGCCCTGGCCCTTCCCGATCCCGGCGACGGCGAGCGGGAGTTTCGCCTCCAGCACGCGCGCGAAGGCGCACTCCACCTGCCCGCTGCCGCGCACCCGCGCACCGTCGAAGGCGATGGTGGCATCCGCGGGCGGCGTGCCGTCCAGCGCCTGCAGGTTGAAGCGCACCTCCATGCCGTTGAGCTCCATCTCGACTCCCGGCCGGAAGTCGATGCGCACGAAAAGGCTGGCGCCGTCGCTGCCGTAGTGCACCTCGTGCACCAGGAATTTCTTGCCGTGCATGGATCCGCTGCGCTCGTCGACCCGATACAGCCCGGCGCCCAGCCATTCGAAGTAAGAGGTCACTTCGCCGTCGATCACTGGGGTCAAAGCCGCTGCGGGCGGGATGCGTTCGTCGCGCGCCGCGATGCGCAGGATGGGGCGCGAGAGTTCCTCGGGCGGGGTCAGTCCGAGGAAGCGGTAGACGTTGGCCAGGTGGCTGCGGTAGAGCTGATCGAACTCGATGCGGTTGGCCGAGTCGTGCTCCGGGCCGTACCACCAGCACCAGTCGCTGCCCTCGGCGATGAGCAGTTCCTCCAAGGCCAGGCGGCGGAGATCCTCGGACACGCCGGTCGCGGCTTCGTAGGTGGAGCGCGCGCGCAGGAGTTGCGTCCAGGCTTCGTTGTCCTCTTCGGCGCCGATCCACACGTCGAAGTTGGCGTTGATCCACGAGCCGGGGAAGATGTGGTTGAGCGGCTCGGGCGCCAGCAACCGCAGACCCTCGCTCACCGTGACCGCCTCCATCCCGCCGTCCTCGGAGATGCGGCGGTAGAGTTCGCGCAGGAAGGGCCGGCCGTTGCGGTAGTAATACTCCCAGGCATTCTCGCCATCGAGGATGATGGGCACCAGCGCGTCCCGCCCGGCGGCGAGGATGGCGGAGGAGTTTTCGCGGATGCGTGAAAGAAAGTCCGCCGCGGCCTGCGCCGGGTCCATCTTCGAATAGACGAAGCCGATCAGATCGCTCATGAAGTGGTCGCGGAAGATCACGCGCAGCGCGCGTCCCCCCTGGCGCCACTCGTAGGGGCGGTAGAGCTGGTCCACCGGGACGGCGTACTGTTTCGTGCGGTTGAGCACGCCGCTATCGGTGGCGGTCCACTGGAAGCCGATCTCCGCGGCCAGCGCGAACACTTCGTCGGAGACCGAGCCTTCGCTCGGCCACAGCCCGACCGGCGCGACTCCGAAATGCTGCTCGATGTAATCGCGGGCCAGCGTGAGTTGCCGGCGCGCGTCCTCGGGATGGCGGAAGCGCGGCGGCAGCGGAACGTTGGGATGGGATACGCCGGCGATATTGGAATCGCACAGCAGCGGCAGGATGGGATGGTAGTACGGGGTGGTGGAGATTTCGATCTGTCCGGCGCGCGCCAGGCGGGCGTACTCGGGCAGCACCTTGCCAACGATCTCGCGCTGCTTGCGGCCCATCCGCTGCTGATCGTCGAGCGTGAAGTTGCGGCCGCGCGCGAGCCATTCCCGGACCTCGGCGTCGTGTTCCTGAAACTCCTCGTCGAACCAGGCCAGTTGCGACCACATCTGTACGTCGCGGAATTCCTGCGCGCCGAAGAGATTGCGCCCGCCGCCGCCCGCCTGCGTGTTGCGCGCGTCGAACAATTCGCCGTAGCGCGGATAGCGGTGAATCATGTGGTGCGGGTCGCTGTAGAAGCTGTGCTTGAGCAGGAAAGCTTTTTCGTCGGCCGTGAGCGACTCGGCGGGCTTGAGCGCCAGCTCCAGGAAGGGGTCGTGCGCCTCGCCCGCGGCATACTCTTCCACCTGCGCCATCATCGAGGGCACCAGGTTGAAGGTCTGCCGCACCTTGGGGAACTCTTCCAGGACGTGCACCATCCCGTAGTAGTCCTTGAGCGCGTGCATGCGCGTCCAGGGTAGCTTGTACTCGCCCGAATCAAGGTCCTTGTAAAAAGGCTGGTGCATGTGCCATAGGAAGCACAGGTAAATGCGTGGCATGGGATTGTCGCTTTTATGCCCTAGCGCCCGAAAATGCTGCGGACGGGCGGAGGCGGGGCGTCGTTGCGGATGGCCCGCCAGAGCATATCGTTCATTTCGTCGTCGTCGTTTTCGTCGGCTTCATCGAAGCGCAGGTTGCGCGCGCGTTGTGCCGCGGCCGTGGCGGCGGGGTTGCGGGCATCGAGCGGAATGCGCGGCTTCTCGGCCGCGTAGGGCACCGGGTCGGGCCGGGTGTTGAAGGCGGCGCTCATCACGCGCGCTCCCGCGTCGAAGTGCGTCATCGGGCGCAGGCCGAGCAGGTACTCCATGGTGCGCAGCATCGAGGTGGTGTTGTACATGGTGGAATCCACCGCGTGGTGCTTCACCCAGGGCGAGATGACGAAGGCCGGGGAGCGGTGCGAATCCACGTGGTCGGCGCCATTCTGTGCGTCGTCCTCCAGGATGAAGACCGCGCTGCTGTTCCAGAATCGGGATTTCGACAGGCCCTCGACGATCATGCCGATGCCCTGATCGTTATCGGTCGCGGCGGAGAGCGGCGCGATCTTCCCGGCGGCGGTGCCGGACGTGTGATCGTTGCCCATGCGCAGGAAGATGAGCCGCGGCATCACGCCGCTCTTCTCGAACCCGGCCAGGTCCGACAGGAACGTGCGGGCGCGCTCCACGTCCGGGTAGTCCAGGTCGAAGCCGCGGTACTTCCAGTTGGTGACCTTGGCCAGTACGGGGTCGCGCACGCCGGTAATCTGATCTTCACCGCGCGCCGCGCCGGGCTTGTTGTTGACCATGTAGCCGTAGTTGCGCATGGAGACGCCGGCGGCCGCGGCGTTGGTCCACAGGTATCCCGCGGGCGGCAATGACGCCGGATCCTGCTCTTCGAAATCGTAGACCTTGCGGCGTCCGGCGTACTCGTTGGGCCACATCTTCACCACGTAATCGGGCGCGATGGCGGCGAGCGACCAGTTGTGGCCGTCCGCGCTCACGTCGGCGCTCACGTAGAAATTGTCCAGCAGGACGAACTCGCGCGCCAGTTTGTGCAGATTGGGCGTGGTGTTTTCGCCGAAGAGCACCAGCGAAGGATCGCCGTTGCCTTCCTTCAGGTCTCCCAGCACCTGGTCGTAGGTCCGGTTTTCCTTGACGATATAGATCACGTGCTCGATCGCCGGCAGCGGGTTCGGCTCATCGAGTTTGGTATCGCGGTAAGGGGAATTGGCCAGCGCCTGCGCGGTCCACTTCTGCAACTGATCGGCGGTGAACGGCGCGATCCACGATGCCGTGCCGGTCTGCATGGAGCCGACATACCCCGGGCGCACACCCGGATCGCCGGTGTGGATGCCGGTGGCCCGCACCAGGGGGTTCGGCCCGTCCTTGGGATTGGCGTAGGACCGCAGTCCCTTGCCGTTGAGCACCACCAGGGTTCCGTCGGCAAGAGAGCGCACGGCGGTGGGATACCATCCGGAGGGGATGAAGCCTTCCACCAGGCTGCGATCCTGGGAGACATTCACCACGGCGGCGGCGTTGGCGTCGGAGCAGGCGACGTAGAGGTGCCTGCCATCGGCCGAAAGCGCCAGCGCCGAAGGCGTCATGCCCAGCGGTTGGCGCGGGGTCATGGCCATGTTGATGGCCTCCGCCAGCGTCAGTTCCTTGCTGGCGCTGACCCCGATGGCGAACACGTTATTGGAGTTCGCCGCGGCGACGAAGATGCGCGCCACGTAGGGCGAGGGCTGATCCCCGCCGGTCTCCGCGCCGCCCGCGCGCCACACCATGTCGCTGGCGTGCGCGCCCACCGGCACCGTGGCCAGCAGCGCGCCGGTAGCCGTGTCGTACTGCCCCAGGGTGCCGTCGGCCCAGTGGGTGACGAAGAAACTCTTGCCGTCCGGATGGAACAGGATGCGGTACGGGCGCCGACCGGTCTTGTACTCGCCGATCACCATGCCGGACTGCGGGTTGATCACCTTGATCGCGTTGCGATACAGCGCCGCCGCGTAAAGCAGCCGTCCGTCCGGAGAGAAGGCCACGTCGCCGATGAAATCCTCCTGCTTGCGATCCGCTTCGGGGACGACCGGGAAGGTGCGCGTGGGAGTGAGCGTGCCGTTCGCGAAGCGGAATTCGTAGATCGCGGCGCGCGACCCGCCGCCCACGTAGAGCAGGTCGCTCTTCGGCGCGAAGGCCATGCCGAGCCACGCGTCAGGCACCGGAGTGGTGCCGACCACGCGCTCGCCGGCGATTTCGATCACGCTGATGGATGGCGGGCGATATCCCCCGTTGAGCACCAGCAGGTATTTGCCGTCCGGGGAAAGCGTGCTCGACATGGGCAGCGTGCTGAGCGGGATCTGCTTGCCGGCGGGATCCAGGCGCCAGCCGCTGTTGAGCAGGAAGCCGCCGCCGGGCAGCGGTCCGACCTGTTCGCGGGGCACGGGCTGCGAACCCAGGATTGCGGCCAGCGCCACCACCGACGCGGCTGCGACAACAAACCGGCCGCGGGGAGAACGCGGTATCGTTTTCATCGGTCCCTCTATTGTAAACGGGTGATCCGGGCGCTATCCTCGGGGCCGTGGGATTCATGGCTGACGAACTTCCTCGCACGGCGAAGTGGGGCTTCCGCGTGTGCGCGGCCTGCGCGTGTCTGGCGCTGGCCGCGGCGATTTTCAATCCTCTGGTGGCGTTGATACAGGCTGCGGCGCAGACCGCTTTTGCCTGGGGAATCCGCCGTCGTCACGCGTGGGCCGCATTCGCCGCGGCTGGTTTGTGGTTGACGCTGCTCCCGCTCTTGCCGTTGCGCGTGGAGATCCGGGCTGCCGATCAGTGGCTGGCCGTGGCGATCCTGGCCGCGATGGGATCGCTGATGCTGGCCTCCGGCTTTTCCTTATGGCCCGATCCGGCGGCTCGCACCGGCGCGGCGCCATGGATCGCGCTGCTGGTGCTGTGGGTCGCGGGAAACGTCTGCTTCCGTCCGTTCAGACAGCCAAGCATCTCCATGGAGCCGAAGATTCTCGCCGGCGACCAGTTCTTCGTCGAGACGTCCACTTGGACACTGGGCCGGGCGCCGAAGCGCGACGAGATCCTGGTCTTCCGATACCCGATCGACGGCCGGCAGACCTACGTCAAACGTGTGGCCGGGATCCCGGGCGACCGCATCGCCATCCGGCACGGAAGGCTGATCCGCAACGGCGCGGAAGTTGTCGAACCCTGGGCGGTGCACCAGGCAGGCAGCCCGGATCCGTACGGCTTCAACTTCCCGTCCGAGCCCGGATTCGGCGTGAAGGCGCCGGCGGAGGAAATGCTGCGCGCCAACGTGCATGGCGGGGAAGTGGTGGTGCCGGCGGGCGAATATTTCGTGCTCGGGGACAACCGCGACGACTCCTTCGACAGCCGCTACTGGGGCTTCGTCCGTCGCGCCGATATCATCGGCAGCCCGACGCTGGTCTACGCGTCCTACGACGAAGCGCCCGGCGCGCGAGCCGGCTCGATGCCCACCGTCCGGCACCTCCGCTGGGCGCGGCTGTTCAAGGTGCTCTAAGTCCCGGCGCGCGCCGCGGGTTCCGCAAAATCCCGCCCGATCCGCGCCGCGGCGAGGCTTCGAAGCCCCGGCTCCAGCGCAGTCTCCGCGAGGCGCTGTTCCAGAACATCGCGGTGGACCATATCGTGCGCCACCAGTGCCCGCGTGAACTCCAGATCCTTTTCCCGGCCGGCGACGTACTTCGAGATCGCCAGATCGTGGATCTCCAGGCACCAGCCCCGGACGAACCTGGTATTCTCGCCCGCGACGAGGATCAGCCGGTCCCGCCACCCGGCCGGCAGCACCGCGGTTGTTTCATCGACGCCGTGAGCGTAGTATCCGAACGACTACTGAAAGGGCGATCCTCGCCGATCGTCGAATCGATCAGGTCGCTGCGCTCCGGGTGATGGGTCGGAAAGACATCCGCCTCGTTGGAGACCAGCAGTTCGGCAGGCGCGGCGGGGAACTGGCCGAGAACCGCCTGGCTGCTAATGACCGTCACATCATCGACGTTGGCGATCGTTCCCGCCGCGCGAATGACATGTTCCAGGTCCGGCCGTCTCATACCCCCAGCCGCTCCGGCGCAAACTCCGCGTAAATCGCCCACCGCTCTTTCGGCGCCAGCACGCCGGCAAACGGAGTCGCCTGGCGGAGCGCGGCGGCGCGCTCGCTATCCTCTTCCAGCACCCGCAGGATTTCCGGCAAGGGCTTCTCCAGGATGCGCCGCCATTCGTCGAAATACGGCTGCGAGTGGTTGTCCCGGCTCGACCATCGCGCCAGATTGTCGCGGGCGATCTCCAGCAGCGCCGGGTTCCCGCGCAACTTCTCCGCGATCGCGCGATGCAGCGCGAGGCTGCGGCGGTCGATGCGCTGGTGGCCCCCTGGAGGAGCGCTCATGACCGCATGGTATCGGAAAACTTCGCGCGGTTACTTGCCCAGAATCTCCAGGTAGCGCGCCACGGTCTCGATCCCGCGGTAGAAGTTCGGCAGATGGAACTTCTCGTTGGGCGCGTGCAGGTTGTCGTCCGGCAGCCCGAACCCCATCATCACGCTGGGAATTCCCAGGTAGCGGTCGAACACGCCGACGATCGGAATCGACCCGCCGCTGCGGATGTACACCGTCTCCTTGCCGAACTTCTCCTTGAGCGCGTCCGCCGCCGCGTGAATATACGGATTGTCCGGATTGGTCAGGGAAGGCGCGCCCGCGCTCAACACGCGCAGTTCCGCGGTCACGCCCCGGGGCGTCGCCGCCTTCACCGCCGCCTGCATCTGCGCGATCGATTCCTCCACGTTCTGATCGCCCACCAGCCGCGTCGAAATCTTGGCCACGGCGCGAGCCGGGATCACGGTCTTCGCGCCCTCGCCGGTGAAGCCGCCGCGGATGCCGTGCACCTCCAGCGTGGGCCGCGCCCACACGCGCTCGAACAGCGGCACGCCCGGCTCGCCGGTCAGTTCCTTCGCGCCCATTTCCTTTTCCGTGTACTCCTTCTCGTCGAAGGGCAGCCGCGCCCACGCGGCCCGCTCTTTCTCCGCCGGAGGCACCACGCGATCGTAGAAGCCGGGCACCAGGATGCGCCCGTCGCGATCCTTGAGCGCCGTGACGATCTCGGCTATCGCCATCATCGGATTCGGCGCCGCTCCGCCGTAGACGCCCGAGTGCAGATCGTGGTCGGCCCCCTGCACCGCGAGTTCGTAGTACACCAGCCCGCGCAGCCCGATGCAGATGCTGGGCATCTCGGGCGCGAACATCTCCGTATCGCACACCACCACGGCGTCCGCCTTCAGGCGCGGCGGCTTGCTCTTCACGTAGGCCTCGATGTGCTCCCCGCCCGTCTCCTCCTCGCCTTCCAGCAGGAACTTGACGTTGACCGGCAGTTTGCCGGTGGTCTTCAAGAGCGCTTCGACGGCCTTGATCTGGATGTACACCTGGCCTTTATCGTCCACCGCGCCGCGCGCGTAGATATTGTCGTTGCGCACCTCCGGCTCGAAGGGCGGCGACTTCCACTCGTCCAGCGGATCGGCCGGCTGCACGTCGTAGTGGCCGTAGAAGAGGATCGTCGGTTTGCCCGGAGCGCCCAGCCACTCCGCGTAAACCAGCGGGTTGCCGCCGCTGTCGCTCTCGATCAACTCGGCGGAGGTCATGCCGGCGCCCAGCAGTTCGTCCTTGCAGAACCCGGCGGCGCGCCGGATATCGGGCTTGTGCTCGGGAAGCGTGCTGATGCTGGGAATGCGCAGGAAGGCCTTCAAGCCTTCCAGAAAGTCGGCTTTATGCTGCTCGAAGTAAGTCATGAGTGCTCCTTGATTACATAATGGCGGTGGGCGGCGCCGGCTCGTCGGGACGGCCCGCGTTCTTCAGCGGCAGGCGGATCATCAGCGCCGCCAGCCCCACCAGCACCAGGATCGAAAGCCACGGCGTCCCGCTCCATGTCGCGTCAGGCAGGATGGCGTGTCCCTTGCCCTTCTCGGCGGCGCGGAACCCGGCCACCACCAGGCCGCACAGCGCTTCGCCCGCGATCAGCCCGGAAGCGGTCAGCACGCCCGCGTTTTCGATCCGCGCCTTCTGGGCATCGTTGAAACCGCCCTTGTCCCGCAATTTGTCCGTGACCCAGCGGAACAGTCCGCCCACAAAAATGGCGAACGTCGTCTCCAGCGGCAGGTACATCCCCACCGAGAACAGCATGGGGCTCTTCACTTCCACCAGGATCAGCCCGAAACCCATCAGGATTCCGACCACCACCAGCGGCCACGCCATTGCGCCGCCCACGATGCCCTGCGCCAGCGACGCCATCAGCCCCGCCTGCGGAGCCGAAAGCTGCGGCGTGCCGAAAGTGTACGCGCGGTGCAGCCACATCAGCGGGAAGAACAGCGCCATGCTGGACACCGCGATCCCCATCAGGTCGCCGATCTGCATCTTCGCCGGCGTGCCGCCCAGGATGTGCCCCGCCTTGAGGTCCTGCAGCATCTCGCCCGCCACCGCGGAGGAAACGCAAACCACCGCCGCCACGCCGAGCACGGCCGAGATCCCCGCGTTGCCGCGCAGCCCCAGCGCCACCATGAGCAGCGCCGCGATCACCACCGTGCACAGCGTCAGCCCGGAGATGGGATTGTTGGACGATCCGATCATTCCCACCAGGTTGCCCGACACCGCCGCGAAGAAGAAGCCGAGCACGATCATCACCGCCGCTGCCAGCACGGCGGCGCTGATTTCGCCCGCGAAATAAAGGTAGAGCGCGATCATACACAGGAACACAACCCCCAGCCCGCCGAACACCACCTTGCTGTTCAGGTCGCGCTGCGTGCGTCCCGTGGCTTCGTGCGCGCTCGCCGATTTCTTCAGGTCCGCCACCGCGCGCTTCATGCCCAACCCCAGGTTCTTGCGCATCCGGAACAGCGTGTACGACGCGCCCACCATCATGCCGCCCACCGCGATGGGCCGCACAATGTGGTACCAGATCGCGCCCGCCACTCCCGCCCAGCCCTCTTCGGTGCCGCCCGCGCTCCCGGCCAGTTGCGGCCCCAGGAAGAACGCCAGCAGCGGCACCAGCAGGCCCCACGCGAAGACGCCGCCGGCGAAGTTCAGCGCGCCCAACCGCGGCCCGATGATGTAGCCCACCCCGAGGTATGCCGGGCTGATCGCCGGCGCGGAAAACGTGCTCATCGCGCCCGCCTGCACCGTCGGCGCCCCCGGAGCGCGTGTCAGTTTGATCATGCTGAGGCCGATTTGCCCGACCTTCACCACGAAATCGCGGCTCGCCGCGAATACGTTGATCGCTCCCAGAAAGTACACCGTCGCGCCCAGCGCCATGTTGGCGAACAGGATCTGCGCCGCGCGCGCCCCCTGTTGTCCGGCCTTGTGGATCTCCGACGCCGCCACCGATTCGGGGAAGGGAAGATCCGGATCCTCCACCATCACCCGGCGCAGCAGCGTGACGAACAGGATGCCCAGCGTGCCGCCCACCGCCATCAGCGCCACCGATTTCCAGTAGCCGTGAGCCACGTCGAACGCCGGCCATACGCCACTGAGCACGAACGCCGGGATCGTGAACACCGCGCCCGCCGCGACCGACTCCCCGATGGAGCCGATGGTACGCGCCATGTTCTCTTCCAGAATCGAGCCCTTCATCAGGCGCAGGATCGCCATCCCGATCACAGCCGCCGGATACGTCGCCGCGATGGTCATCCCGGCGCGCAGTCCCAGGTACAGGTTGGCGGCGCCCAGGACGACGGTCATCACCAGTCCCAGCAGCACCGCGCGGATCGTGAATTCGCGCAGATCCGTTTTGTCCGGCACGTACGACCGGAATTTCTTATCCGTTTCAGGAGGCGTCATTGCAGTTTCGACCTCACTTTATCACTCAGCGCCTTGCCGTCCACCGTCTTGCCCTTGAGCTTCTCCTGCGCCGCTTTCATCACCTGTCCCATCTGCTTGAGTGAGGTGATGCCGGTCTCGGCCATCGCCGCCGCGATCGCCGCCTCCATCTCTTCCTCGCCCGCCGCGGCCGGCAGGTAGCTCTCGATCAGCGCGCGCTCGGCCTCTTCCTTCTCCGCCTGCTCGGCGCGCCCCGCCTTGCGGAACATTTCCGCGGCGTCGATGCGCTGCTTGATCAGCGATTTGAGAATCGCCATTTCCGCCGCTTCGTCCAGTGGCTTGGGCGAATCCACCTTCGCCTTCATCAGCGCCGCCTTGATCATGCGCAGCGCGCTCAGCCGCGCTTCTTCCTTGGCCTTCATGGCGGCAACCATCTCTTGCTGTATCCGGTCGATCAAAGGCATGATGACTGATCTTAATGGATTTCATCCGGAGCCGGGGCGTTGGTCCCGGCCGCCGCTCCGCGGCCGCGGCGAATCCGCGCTCGGACGCTCCCCGGGGTTCGCCCGAAGGCCGGGAAGATGTCTGATATTCTAATGATCTAGACCACGATGTTTATCAAAAAACAGCGCCTGCTAACCCCCGGTCCGACCCCCCTTTATCCGCCCGCGTTGCACGCGATGATGGCGTCGGACATTCACCACCGCACCGAGGACTTCAGGAAGGCGTACCGTTCGTGTCTCGCCGACCTGAAGGAGGTCATGGGCACCTCTCACGACGTGCTCATGTTCGCCGCGTCCGGAACGGGCGCGATGGATGCCTCGGTCTCCAACCTCTTCTCCAGGGGCGACAAGGTCATCGTCTGCGTGGCCGGTAAGTTCGGCGAGCGCTGGGCGGAGATCGCCAAGGCCTACGGGTTGGACGCTAACGTGATCACCGTCCCCTACGGACAGGTGGTGTCCCCCGCGCAGGTCGAAGCCGCGCTCCAGGCCGAGCCGGCCACCAAGGGCGTCTTCGTGCAGGCTTCGGAGACCTCGACCGGCGCCGCGCACAACGTGGAAGCCATGGGCAAGGCCATCGCCAAAACCGGCGCCATCTTCATCGTCGATGCCATCACCGGACTCGGCACCATGCCGCTCGATATCGACAACTGGGGTCTGGACGTGGTCATCGGCGGCTCGCAGAAGGCCTTCATGATTCCCCCGGGCCTGGCCTTCATGTCCGTCAGCCCCAAGGCGTGGAAACTCGCCGAGACCTCCACGCTCCCGCACTTCTACTTCAACCTGAAGAAGGAGAAGAAGAGCGGCGACGCCGGCGAATCCAGTTGGACCCCGGCCACCTCCCTGATCCTGGCCCTGGCCGAAGCGCTGAAATACGTGAAACAGATCGGCATGGCGGACCTGGTCGGCAACGCGCAGTTGCTCGCCCTGGCCATGCGCACCGCGGCGCAGAAGCTCGGCCTGGAACTGTTCGCCGCGGGCAGCCCCGGCTCCTCGGTCACCGCCATCAAGGCGCCCGCCGGCCTGGATTCCGGCATCATCGTCAAGGAATTCCGCAGCCGCTTCGGCTCCATCATCGCCAACGGGCAGGGCTCCATGAAGGGCCAGATCTTCCGCGTGGCGCACCTCGGCTATTTCGATTTCGCCGACCTGTTCGCCCTTATCGCGGGCCTGGAGATCATCCTCAACGCCAACGGCCACACGGTTCCCTACGGCAGCGGAGTTGCCGCGGCACAGGAAATTTACGCCAACGCCGCGATCCCGGCGGCGGCGGTCAAGTAAAATGAACATCCTCGTCGCCGAGCCTCTGGCCGCGGCCGGAATCGAGCTTTTCCGGTCGCAGCCGGGTTGGAACGTGATTGTCTCCAGCCCCAAGGAATACGCGCAGCACCTGGCGGAGGCGGACGCGCTGCTCGTGCGCAGCGCCGTCCAGGTGACCGGGGAGGTTCTCGAAAAAGCACCCAAACTGCGCGTAATCGGACGCGCCGGCGTGGGCGTGGACAACGTCGATCTCGACGCCGCCACGCGCGCCGGCGTGCTGGTCATGAACACGCCCGGCGGCAATGCCATCTCGGTGGCGGAGCATACCCTGGCGCTCATGCTCGCCATGGCGCGCCACATTCCCCAGGCCACCAACTCCATGCGCGCCGCCAGGTGGGAAAAGAAGAAGCTCATGGGCAGCGAGTTGCGCGGCAAGACGCTGGGCGTCATCGGCCTCGGCAGCATCGGCCGCGAAGTGGTCAAGCGCGCCCGTCCGTTTGAGATGAAGATCGTGGCATACGATCCTTATGTGACCACCGGCATCGCGCAGGATCTCGGCGCCGAACTGGTGGATCTCCCCGCCTTGTACGCCGCCAGCGACTACATCACCCTGCATGTCGCCGCCACTCCGGAGACCACCGGCATGTTGAGCGCCGACGCCTTCGCGCGGATGAAGCCGGGGGTGCGGATCGTCAACTGCGCCCGAGGCGAATTGATCGATGAAAACGCGCTGGCCGAAGCCCTCAAGAGCGGCAAAGTCGGCGGCGCCGCGCTCGACGTGTACAGCGTCGAACCGCCTCCGGCCGATTATCCGCCCTTTCAGTTCGACTCGGTCTTCGCCACCCCGCACATCGGCGGTTCTACCGAGGAGGCGCAGGAGATCGTCGGGGTGCGCATCGCCGAGCAGGTGGTTGAGTACCTCAACAGCGGCGTCGCCATCAACGCGGTCAACATGCCGGCCATCTCTCCGGAGCAGTACCGCGTGCTCGGGCCCTACGTGACCCTGGCCGATCATCTCGGCAACTTCGCTGCGCACCTGGCCGGCGCCAACCCGCGCACCGTCAGCATCACCTACTGCGGCAAGATCGCCGAGAGCAATACCAACCTGCTGCGCAGCGCCGCCGTGGCCGGCATCCTGGCGCGCTCCACCAACCGCCGGGCCAACGTGGTGAACGCGCTCGGCATCGCCCGCGACCGCGGCTGGAACATCGAAGAGCGGCACGACAAGCGCTCCGTCCACACCGATTCCATCCGGATCGACATCGAAGCCGATGCCGGCACCACCAGCGTGGAAGGCGCCGTCGTGCTCGACAAGCCCCGGCTGCTGCACGTGGACGGCATCTACTGCGAAGCCGCGCTCAGCGGCTTCCTGATCTACATGCGCAACCTCGACGTGCCCGGCGTGATCGGCCACGTCGGCTCCGTGCTCGGCAGAAACCGCATCAACATCGCCAACTTCTCGCTCGGCCGCAGGGAGGAAACCGCGCCCGGCGAGGTGGCCGACGCCGTAGCCGTCGTGTCCACCGACGGTCTCGTACCCGAAGAAGTCCTCGCGCAATTGCGCGACAACCCGGCCGTCAAACTCGCCCGCGCCGTCGAGTTCTAATCCCGGGCCGCGAACAGCGCCACACGTGCGCGGTGGCCGCGGCGCAACTTCTCGTCGCAAGTGTACAGTGTGGCGCCCGTGGCCTCGGCCAGCGCGATGTAAGCGGCGTCGTAGGCCGTGAAGTTGTGGCGCAATTCCCAGATCCTTTCCAGCAGGGGAGTGTGCGCGCACCGCTCGGCCGGTAGTGCCGCCAGGTCCGCCAGTAGCCGGCCGGCTCGGTGCGGGTCGATGCGCTGACTCCGCGACAGGCCGCGAATCGCGCTTGCCACCTCGACATCCAGCAGATGGGGAACGATCAGCGGTTCCTCGCGCCCGCTCAGGTCACCGCGCAGCGCATCGGCCAGAGGGCCGCCCGTCAGGAGTTCCACGACCACCGAGGCATCCAGTACGATCATCAGGCGTCGCGCAGTTCACGAACGATTTGCGCCGCGCTCCTCCTGGACGGGATAGGCCTCGCTTCGCGGGTGCGCTCCAGCCACTCCTTCAGGCTCGGACGCTCCGCGGCATGTGCCAGTTCCCGTTTAATGAAGTCGGAGAGACTCATGCCTTCGCGGGCGGCCCGAGCCTTGAGTATGCTGTGGACCTTATCCGGGACGTCCCGTATTTGGACCATCTTTGACATGTCTTCAGCATACAAGCATGTGCGGCACATGTCTAGCCGCGATCGGGAGATCCCACCTCACTCGCTCCTGAGCGTCTCCGCCGGATCCATTTTCAGAATCCGCAGCGCCGGCAGCAGGCTCGCTCCCGCCGCCACGATCAGCAGCACCGCAGCCGTCGCCGCCAGTGTCGCCGGATCGTTCTCCCTCACGCCGAACACCAGCGACTTCATCAGCCGCGCCGCAGCCAGGGCCATTCCCAGTCCCGCCGCCACGCCCGCGCCCGCCAGTACCAGTCCCGGACGCATCACTCCGGCGATGGTCTGCCCCGCGGTCGCGCCCAGCGCCATCCGGATGCCCAATTCGTGCCGCCGCTGCGCCACCGATTGCGAGATCAGCCCGTACAGCCCCACCGCTGCCAACAGCACAGCCAGCGCCGCCAGCATCGTGAACAGAGCCGCCAGGTACTGCTCGCCTTTCGTGTTCAGTCCCGCCAGTTCGTCCACCGTGCGGAAACGCGCGATGGGCAGCAGCGGATCCACCTCCGCCATCGCCGCCCGCACCTCCGCGGGAAGTCCCGGCAACGGGCCGCTCGTGCGGATCGCCCACTTGGGCGAAAACCAGGTGTGCACCAGTTGCATGAACCCGCTGTTCAACTGCGCCACCGGGATGTAGATGGTCGGCTCCACTGCCACCGGACTGCCCGCGGAGATCCCGCTGTGCTGCTGCACGTCGCCCGCCACGCCGACGATTTCGCGCGGCTTGCTGCCCAGGGATACGTGATGCCCGAGCGCGTTTTTGCCGCGCAGATACTTCTCCACGAACGAGCGGCTCACCACCACGACGCCGGGCGCGTCCGCGCGGTCGCTCTCGCGCAGCCCGCGGCCGGCGGCCAGCGGAATCCGCATCGTATCCAGGTAGTCTGGGGTCACGTAGACCATCTCCACCGTGTGCATCTCGCGGTCGTCGCCGTCCACTACCCGCATGCCGTTGTTCAGCGGGCGCTCGTAAGGCAGGGTCAGAGCCACCGCGGCGGACTCCACTCCCGGGATGCGCCGGATCCGCGCCAGACTCTCGCGGTAGAGCCGCTCGCAGGCGTCGAGTTCGTTGTACCTCGCATCCTGTAGTGATGCCTCCGCCGCGATCACGTTGCGCGTGTCGAACCCAGGGTTGAGTCCGTTGAGGTAGGCCAGCGTGCGCAGCATCAGCCCGGCGCCAACCAGCAACACCAGGCTCAGCGCGACCTCCGCCGCCACCAGCATCTGCCGCGCGCCGCGACGCCGCGGACCGGCCACGCCGCGGCCCGCCTCCGCAAGCACGCCGCGTATGTCCAGCCGCGTCATGGCCAGCGCCGGCGCCAGTCCGAATACCAGGCTGGTCGCCACCGCCGCCCCCATCATCGCCGCCATCACCCGGAAGTCGAGTTCGATCGGCCGCCACAACTGATACTTGTCCGCGCCGAGTTGCTTCAACCAGTCCAGCGTATACCCGCCGATCCCGACCCCGATCACGCCGCCGCCCGCGGCCAGCAGCACGCTCTCGATGAGCAGTTGTCGCACCACCGCCAGGCGATTGCCGCCCAGCGCCATGCGGGTAGCGATCTCGCGTTCGCGCGCGCTCGCCCGCGCCAGCAGCAGCCCGGCGACGTTCACGCAGCCGATCAGCAGCACCATCAGCACCGCACCCCACGTCACCAGCAACTCGCGGCGCGTTTCGTCCAGCATCCCCGTGTTCATGGGGACCACGCGCTCCTCGAAATGGGCCGGCCCCTCGCGCGGGAAGGACGCATCCGCCGCCAGCGCCCGGCTTAGCGCGCGCAACTGCTCGTTGGCCGCCGGCCAACTCACCCCCGCCTTCAGCCGCGCCATCACTCCGTAATTCGATCCGCTGCCTTCCCCCCGCCGCGAGGGCCGCAAGGGTGTCCACACGTCCACCGGTGCGTAGGTGGGATATGCGCGCGGCGCGATGCCGACCACAGTGTAGGGCTCGCCCTTGAGGTCGATCGCCTTGCCGAGAATGCCACTGTCCCCGTGGAATTGCCGCTGCCAGAAGCTCCAGTTGAGCACCGCCACGCGCGCCCCGCCGGGCACGTCCTCTTCGCGCGCGAACTCGCGCCCGGCCAGCAGCGGAATCCCCATCACCCGGAAGTAGCCCGCCGAGACGCGCTGCTGTTGGATGTACTCGCTGTGTCCCCCGGAAGCGAAATTCGCGCCGCCGGCCAACGACCATGCCGCGCAGTCCAGTGCCGCGGCCCGGTCGCGTACCGCTTCGTAGAGCGCTCCCGTCTGCGACGTGTCCACGTCCTCGCCGCCGCGCCCGCGCCACACGGTTTCCACCAGCGCCAGCCGGTCGGCTTGGGGGAACGGAGCCGCCCGGAACAGTACCGCGTCCAGCACGCTGAAGATTGCGGTGTTCACCCCGATGCACAAGGCCAGCGTCACCAGTGCCAGGATCGTGAACCCCGGATTCTTGCGTAACTGACGAAACGCATAGCGGACGTCACTCCACAACCACATGCCGCATCTACCCGCACTTTCCGTGCCGCCGCCAAATCGCGGTTCTTGTGGTTTCCGCGCCCCGCGGCTGTCCGGTTTCGGGATTTTCGAGACGAAATAGTGCGCGTGGCATTCTGTACGATCGAATCGCCGGATTTACCTCGCCGGGCGGATATTCTGGTTCACCTGGAAGAAGTTCTCCGGATCGTACTGCGCTTTCACCTTGGCCAGGCGCTCGTAATTGCCGCGATAAGAGGCGCGCACCCGATCCTCGCCCTCGTCCATCATGAAGTTCACGTACCCGCCGCCGGATCCATAGGGGTGCAGCGCGTCGTAATAATCCCTCGCCCAGGCGGTGATCTTCTCGCGATTCGCCGGGTCCGGATCCACCCCCACGATCACGCCGCTCCACACCGTGTCGCGGTAGCTCCATGCCGTGTCCCCCGACCCCACGCGCGCAGCCGCGCCGTTCACCGGGTACAGGTGCATGGTCGAAAGCATAGTCGGCATCCTGGCGCCGTGCTCCACGTGCCGTGCGATGGCTCCGTCGCTCAACTCCTTGAAGAAGTCCGCCTTCCAGTACCATTGGAGTCCCGGAGTGAACAGCGGGTCGAACATGCTTTGCACCGCTGGGAACGGCGCCGGGCCGAAGTGCTCCCACGCCGGCTTGCGGAAGTGCCGCAGCGGATCCAGCAGCGGGTTGGCCTCTTCCATAGTGCCCGTGTGGCACCAGACGATCCCGCACATCTTCTTCATGTACAGCGGCTCCGGAAATGGCGGACCTGGCGGCACCGTGAGGAACGCGAAGAATCCCGTGATTTCCTCCGGTGCCCCGGCAATGAATTCGCGGTACCACTTCATGATGTCCCCCGCCTGGTCCAACTCCCACAGCATCGGACCCGCACACACAGTGTGTACTGGGTGCGCCCGGAACAGGAACGACGTCACCACGCCGAAATTGCCACCACCGCCGCGCAGCGCCCAGAACAGATCCGGGTGATCTTTCTCGCTTGCGGTCACGAAACTCCCATCGGCCAGCACCACATCCGCGGCCAGCAGGTTGTCGATAGTCAGGCCGTACCTGCGCGTCAGGTGTCCCAATCCCCCACCCAGCGTCAACCCGCCGACGCCCGTGGTCGACACGATTCCCGCCGGCACCGCCAGCCCGAAGGCG
The DNA here is from genome assembly GCA_018268835.1 of Acidobacteriota bacterium. Taxonomy (GTDB): domain Bacteria; phylum Acidobacteriota; class Terriglobia; order Bryobacterales; family Bryobacteraceae; genus Solibacter. Next base: position 31,178 of record JAFDVU010000071.1, read on the forward strand.
TGCGAAGCGTGGTCCACATCGCCCCACGTACATCCGCCGCCCGCACGCACGGTGCGCGCCGCCGGGTCCACGTGAACGTATCTGATGCCGCACAGGTCGATCACGAGCCCGTCGTCACAAACGCCGAGTCCGGCCGCGTTGTGCCCGCCGCCGCGAACCGACACACGTAGTTCCTGCGCGCGCGCGAACCGGACCGCGGCAATCACGTCGGCCGCATCGGTGCACTGTGTGATCAGCGCCGGCCGGCGCTGGATCATCGCGTTGTACACCTGCCGCGCGGCTTCGTAGCGCGTGTCCTGGGGGTCAATGATCTGGCCGCGGAATTGCCTCCGCAGCGCGGCGACAGCATCTGGTTGCAGCATTTTGCCCTCATGGTCCGTACCTTGCGGTACGGCTACTAGGCGAATTTTACACCCTGAATGGCATACAATTCAGGACAAGAGGGTCACCGGATGCTGAAGATACTCCCCATTGCCGTTGCCGCCGTTGCGGCGGTTTCCATTGCCCGCGCTCAGGCGCCGGAGGCGAAAACCGCCGAACAGGTCTACAAGAACATCACCGCGCTCAAGGGCACGCCCGCCGACGAGTTGCAGCCTTCCATGCAGTTCATCGCCGCCTCGCTCGGAGTCAACTGCGAATTCTGCCACGTCCCCGGCAAGCCCGAGGCCGACGAGAAGGGCGCCAAGCGCACCGCGCGCGAGATGATCGCCATGCAGAACGAGATCAACAAGGCCTCGTTCCGCGGCCGCACCGAGATCACCTGCTACACCTGCCACCGCGGCAGCGGCCATCCCACGAATGTGCCGCCGGTACTTGAATCGGATGCCGCTCCGCACCCCGCCGCCGCTCCCGCGCCGAGCACCGCCGGCGCTCCCACGGTGGACGAGATCATCGAAAAGTACGTCAATGCCGTGGGCGGCGCCGACGCCATCCAAAAGGCCACCACCCGCGTCATGACCGGCACGATCCTGTTCGGCGGCGGCGAGACCTCCATCGAGGTGATCGCAAAGGCGCCCGATAAGCGCGTCTCCATCACGCAGATGGGCGGCGGCTCCAGCTACACCGCGTTCGACGGCACCGCCGGATGGCTCGGCAGTTCGGGACGCCCGGCGCGCGAAATGAGCGCCGCCGAATCTGCTGCCGCCGCGCTCGACGCCCGCTTCGAACTCGTGCCGCACCTTAAGGAGATCTTCCCGCAGCTCCGCCGCGTCCGCCCCGAAGTCATCAATGGCGCTCTCTGCGACGTGCTCATGGGCGGCGGCCCCGGCAAGCCTCCGATCCGCCTCTACTTCGATCGCAACTCCGGCCTGCTGGTCCGCATGGTGCGCTACGCCGAAACGCCACTCGGCCGCAACCCCACCGAGATCGACTACGCCGACTACCGCGACGCCGGCGGCGTGAAGATCCCCTACCGCTGGACCCTGGCGCGTCCCAACGGGCGCTTCACCATCCGCATCTCCGAAGTGAAAACCAACGTGCCGGTCGAAGACTCCCGCTTCGCCAAACCCGCCGGCGACGTCAAGTAGCCCGTACCGTCGGCCTCCGGCCGACCTTTGGACCAAACCGGAATCCGTCCTAAACAGCCGGC
>JAFDVU010000072.1 GCA_018268835.1 Acidobacteriota bacterium
GACCGTAAGGGAGCGTCCAGCGTCGGTACGTGGAATCTCGCTCTCGCATCGGAATACCGCATCCTGACGCCCACGGCTGATCCGAGGCGCGACCGTAAGGGAGCGTCCAGTCTCAAATACGTGACCGAACTTGTGAAACGGGTTACTTAGTGGTTCGGGCGTACGCCCGGACTCCAGTACCGGGGTTAATATCGCTTTTGCCGCCGGTAGGATACACTACAGCTTCAACCATGGGCGGGACGAATTCGGGCGTTGGTCTGCGAGTTGCGGCGATAGCGCTCGCCTGTACCCTGTCCACCCTCGCCGCCGACCGCCTGGTGGTCTCCGGCCCCCCCGGAATTCCCGGCGGCCGCCTCGTCGCCGCCCTCCGCACGGATCCCCGCACCTTGAACTGGGCCGTCGCCAGCGATTCGGCTTCGCGCGAAGTGCTCGGCTTCCTCATGGCGGACCTGATCCATATCAACCGCCAGACCCAGAAGACCGAGCCCGCTCTGGCCAGGTCCTGGAAGGTGTCACCAGACGGACGCCGCTGGACCCTCGAACTGCGCCGCGGCATCCAGTTCTCCGATGGGCACCCCTTCGATGCCGACGACGTCGTGTTCACCTTCCAGGTGATCTACGACCCGAAGCTCAATTCGCCGCAGCGCGACCTCCTCCTGCTCGACGGCAAGCCCATCGCCGTGCGCAAACTCGACCCCTGGCACGTCGAGTTCGTTCTACCCGAACCGCGCGCCGTCGCCGACCGCCTTTTCGACAGCGTTTACATCCTGCCCCGCCACCTCCTGGAGCCGCTCTGGAAAGCCGGCAAACTGGCCGATGCGTGGACCGTCTCCACCCCGCCCGCCGGCATTGCCGGGCTCGGCCCGTTCCGCCTGAAGAGCTACACCGCGGGACAGGAGATCGTGCTCGAGCGCAATCCCTACTTCTGGAAAGTGGATGCCAAAGGCCAATCCCTCCCCTACCTCGATTCCGTGCGCCTGCTGGTGGTAGGGACCGAGGACAATCAGGTGCTGCGCTTCCAGGCCGGCGAAACCGACCTCATCAATCGCGTGGGCGCGCGCAACTTCGCCGTGCTGGAGCGCGAGGCGAAGCAGCGCGGTTACGCCATGCAGGATTTGGGAGCCAGCCTCGAGACCAGCTTCCTGGTCTTCAACCTCGGCGCCGCGCCCTCGCCGGAGATCGCCGCGCGGCAGGTCTTCCTCAAACGCACCGAATTCCGTCAGGCCGTGTCCGCCGCCATCGACCGCGCCGCCATGGTGCGGCTGATCTACGACGGCCGCGCCAATCCCCTCGCCGGACCCGTCGCGCCCGGCAATCGCGCCTGGGTCGATTCGCAGCTTCCGCCCCCCGTGCGCTCGCTCGACCGCGCGCGGCAACTGCTCTCCGCCGCCGGCTTTCAACTCCGCGGCGCGACGCTGTTCGATCCCGCCGGCGCCCCGGTCGAGTTCACCATCATCGTGAGCAACACCAACCCGGAACGGCAGCAGATGGCCGCCATGATCCAGGACGACCTGAAGGCTCTCGGCATGCGCGTCCACGTGGCGCCGATGGATTTCCGCAGCCTGGGCGAAAGGGTGCAGGGCACGCGGCAATTCGAGGCCGCGCTGCTTTCCCTAGGCAGCCCAGACGCCGATCCCAACCCGAGCCTCGCCGTGTTTCTTTCGAGCGCCGGCAATCACCTGTGGAATCCCCTGCAAAAGACCCCGGCCACCCCCTGGGAAGCCGAGATCGATAGCCTGATGCGGCGCCAGCAGGTCACACTGGACTACGCGGCACGTAAGAACCTCTTCGACCGCGTGCAGCGGATCCTGGTGGAGAACCAGCCCATGATCGCGCTCGTCAGCCCCAACATTCTGGTGGGCGCGAACAGCAACCTGCGCAACTTCCGGCCAGCGCTGCTCGAACCCTTTACCACCTGGAATCCGGACGAGTTCTACTGGAGCCATCCCACCCCAGGGGCGGGTCGATGAGTTCCACGCCGGATCCCGGCTGGACCAACGCCCGCCTCGTGGCGCACTGTCTCGCCGGCGACGATCGCGCCTGGATCGTCCTGCTCGAACGCTACAAAAACCTGATCTACGGCATCCCGTTGCGTTACGGCGCGCCGCCGCAGGATGCCGCCGACATTTTCCAATCCGTCTGCCTCGACCTGTTCAACGAACTGCCCCGCCTCCGCGACCCCGAGGCCTTGCAAGGGTGGCTCATCCGCGTGACCGCGCACAAGTGCTATCACTGGAAACGGCACCAGACCGCGCACGAGGATGGCATCACGCCGGAAGCGCTCGAAAATACCGCGGTCGCCGGTCCTGTTCCGCCCGACCTCCTCGCGGAAATCGAGCGCGAAGAGATGGTGCGCGAAGCGCTGGCGGAATTGCCCCCGCGCTGCCGCGAGATGATCGGAATGCTATTCTTCGAACAGCCGCCCCTGCCCTATGAGGAAGTGGCCCGCCGCCTGGATCTGGCCACGGGTTCCATCGGATTCATCCGCGGCCGCTGCCTGAAGAAGCTTAGAAAGCTGCTCGAACGGCGAGGATTCTAGGGCCATGACCGAACCCCTGGACGAGCTGATGGCGCGACTGGCCGGGGAACCCGATTACAGGCGCCGCCGCCAACTGCTGCAAGCTGCACGCCCGCACTGGGGCCCCCCCTTGACCGCCCGGCTCTACGATGATGCGATCCGCCTGCTGCATGTGGACGTCCTGCAGGCCGAACGCATGGCCCGCGCCGTCCTCTGGATCGCCTCCCGCTCCGGCGACGAAGCCTCTCGCGCCGCCGGACTGCGCGCGCTCGGCCACGTCTTCTACCGCCGGCGCCGGTACGCCCGCAGCGTGGACCTCTACCGGCAGGCCCTCGAAATCCACCAGCGGCTGAACGACGCACCCGAGGCCGGCCGCACCCTCAGCGGTTCCCTGCAGAGCCTGATCTACCTCGGCCGCTACGAAGAGGCCCTCCGCCACGCCGCCCGCGCCCGCGAAATCTTCGAACGCCACGGAGACCGCCTCCGGCTGGCCCGCCTGGATTCCAACCTAGGCAACATCTATTACCGTCAGGACCGATTCGAAGAGGCGCTGGAACTCTACCAGCGCGCCTCCCGCGCCTTCGCCGAGATCGGCCAGCCGCAGGACGTGGCCATCGCGCTCAAAAACACTGCCACCTGCCAGATCAGCCTCAACCTGTTCCGCGAGGCCCTGGAAACCTACCGCCACGCGCGCGCCTACTGCGAGGAACACCACATGCCGCTGTTGGTGGCGGTGGCCGACTATAACATCGCCTACCTGTGTTACCTGCGCGGCGAGTACACCCGCGCCATCGAGCTTTACCGCCAGGCCCGCGAACAGTGCGTTGCCCACGGCGACGCCTACCGCGAGGCCCTCTGCGATCTGGATCAGTCCGAGATGTACCTGGAGCTCAATCTCATCGAGGAAGGCGCCCACCTCGCGCGGCGCGCCAAGGATGCCTTCCTCGCGCTCGGCATGGGCTACGAAGCCGCCAAGGCGCAGACCAACCTCGCCATCTCCCTCACTCACCACGGCGAAACGGCCGAGGCACTGGACCTCTTCCGCGACGCGCGCAAGCTCTTCGAGCGCGAGAACAATCGCGCCTGGATCGCCACCATCGATCTCTACCGCGCGCTGGTCCACTACCAGCGGCGCCACCTGGATCGGGCGCTGGAGTTCTGCCTCCGCGCGCTCGAATTCTTCGCCCCTTCCCCCCTCTTCACCAGGGCCGTGCTCAACCAGTTGCTGCTGGCCCGCATCCACCTCGACCGCGGCGACCCCGATTCCGCGCGCCGCGTCTGCCGCGAAGCCCTCGCCCGCCTGGAGCAGGAAACCGCCCCCGCGCTCAGCTACCAGGCCTGGTACGTCCTCGGCGCCATCGAGGAAGCCCGCAACCAAGGCGACGCCGCGCACGCGGCCTATCAATCCGCGCACCGTCACCTGGAGAACCTGCGCAGTCATCTCAAAGCCGAAGAGATGCGCATCGCCTTCCTCAAGGACAAGCTCGAAGTCTACGAAGCGCTCGTCCGCGTGTCCCTGGCCCGCGACCCTTCACCCGCCGGCCAGGAGCGCGCCTTCGAATACATCGAACAGGCCAAGTCGCGCAGCCTCGCCGACCTGATCGCCTTCCGCTCCCAGGGTCTGCCCGCCCATCGCCGCACCGAGCGCGCCCTCGTCGAGCAGATCGCCCGCCTGCGCGGCGAGCTTCACTGGTACAGCCGCGCCATTCAGCTTCTGGAGGGCCGCGCTGTCAACTTGATGGCTCCCCAACTCGTCCGCCTGCGCCGCGCGGCGCGGGATTGCGAACAGCGCCTGGTCGATGCCCTCGCCGGTCTCTCCGTCCAGGACGCCGAGTACGCCAGCCTGCAGACCGCTGGCAGCGTCCCGCTCGACGCGGTCCGCGCCTCCCTGCCCGACGGCGCCTGCCTGCTCGAATACTACCGGGTCGGCGATCACTTCCACGCCTGCGTACTTTCCCGCGACTCGCTCCACATCGTGCCCGCCGGTTCGGTCGCGGACATGCGGCGCGCCATCCAGCTCCTGCGCTTTCAGCTTTCCAAGTTCCGCCTGGGCGCCGAATACGTACGCACATTCCACGACCAACTGCTGGACGCCACCCGCGCTCACCTGCGCTGCCTCCACCAGGGCCTTTTGGAACCCGTCGAAAGCCTGATTGCCGGCGCCGGCCACGTGATCGTCGCGCCCCACGATTTTCTCCACTACCTTCCTTTCTCCGCCATGATCGACTCCCGCGGCGCGTACCTCGCGGACCGTTTCTCCATTTCCCACACGCCCAGCGCTAGTGTCTTCCACCTCTGCTCCACCAAGCCCGGCAATGCCCGCGGCGGCTCCCTCATCCTCGGCATTCCGGATCCGGCCGCCCCCCGCATCGACGAAGAAGTGCGCGCCGTGAGCGCCGTCCTGCCCGGCGCCGAAGTGTTCCTCGGCGAAGCCGCCACCCACGAGGTCCTCCAACAGCGCGGCCCGCGCGCCCGCTTCGTGCACATCGCCACCCACGGGCAGTTCCGCCAGGATAACCCCATGTTCAGCAGCATCCGCCTGGGAAACTCCCACCTCAGCCTGTTCGACCTCTATCAGCTCGATCTACCCTGCGAGTTGGTCACCCTCAGCGGCTGCGGCACCGGGATGAACGTGGTTGTGGGAGGCGACGAATTGCTCGGACTGGTCCGCGGACTGTTATACGCCGGAGCGCAGGGCGTGGTGGTCACCCTCTGGGACGTCAACGACACCGCCACCGCCGAAGCCATGGGGCTCTTCTACCAGGCGCTCGGCAGCCGGCGGGACAAGGCCGAAGCCCTCCGCCAGGCCTGCAGGGACATTCGCCGCGCCAACCCCCACCCGTTCTATTGGGCGCCTCTCGTCCTGATCGGCAAATATCTGTAACGGTTAGGGTTAACTCAACCCATCCGGATTTTTCCCCATTACCCCCTTGGCCATCCGTTAGCTTGTAGCTACTTCCGATGGACCCGTACAATCTGATTTCCGGTAATGATAACTGCGGGGAGGCGGCGAAAAATCGCGGGCGGGCTATATCACACTGATAGCGCTAACACCCTTTTGTATAGTGCGGGGAAAAACCAGGACGGGTACGAAAACAAAGAATTCCGGAGTCTTGGATACACTACTATGAAGCACTACGCAATTGAACGTTGGGTGGACTTCTCGCGCCACCTCGTCGCGCCACAGGAGCGCGCCGGGATGGAAGCGCACCTCGCGGCAGGGTGCGAAGACTGCCGGGAACTCGCCGGCTTCACCGGGAGGCTGACGAGTACATGTGCCGGTATTTCGCTGAGCCAGGTCCCGGAATCCGCGTTTCGCCTGGCCCGCGCCATCTTCCCCGTGCGCGCGCAAACTCGCCGGCGGCCCGGAAGCCGGCTGCCGGTTGAACTGATTTTCGATAGCTTCCTGGCCCCGGCGCCTGCAGGATTGCGCTCCACCTGGCAGGTGGGCTGGCAGGGCTTGTACCGCGCGGGCGATTGCTCGCTGGACGTAAGAATCGAACCCGAATTGAAGTCCCTGCGGGCCTCGGTCATCGGACAGGTCACCAATCACGTTGCGCCCTCGCTCATCATGGGCAACTGCCCCGTCGATCTGCGCCGCGGCAGGCAAATCGTCGCCGGTACCGTGAGCAATCGCTTCGGCGAATTTCAGATGGATTACGAGCAGCAGCCACGCTTGAAGTTGGTGGTCCACCTGCCGGGTGCCCGCTCGATCGAGGTGCCTCTCAGGAAATTGACGTTCGATCCGCCGGCCGCCAGGCGCCGGATCGGCACTCGAAAACAGTAGGGGAAAGCGATACACCATTCCGACAAGGGAAACGCGCCAATGTTAACGACACCATCTACTCCGGTCCGCCTGGCAACGCTGGCACTCCTGCTGCCGGCTGCGGTCTTCGCCCAGGGCCGGTTCCTGGTTAAGGTGCGTGGCGATATCGGTCCGGTCGCGCAGCGAAACCAGGTCACGGTCCTCAAGGCATTGAGCGGCTCGGCCTCCGGCATGTACGTGCTGTCCGCGCCCAGGGGCGCCGACGCCCGGCAGTTGCTCCGTAACCTCGCCGCCGATGCCGCGGTGCAGTCCGCCGAACCCGAAAAGCCCGTGAAACTGCCCGGTCTGGCCTCCAGCGTGAACCCCAACCCTTCGGGCATCCCGAGCGCTTCCACCCGCCTCGACGGGACCCCGGTGTTCTATTACAACTCCTTCGCCGCGGCCGCCTATGTGAACCAGCAGGCCGGCGCCATCGTCGGCCTCGCCCGCGCACATGCCCTCTCCGATGGCTCCGGCATCCGCGTCGCCGTCATCGATACCGGAATCGACCGCTTCCAGCCGGTGCTCTTCACTTCCATCGCCGAGGGATACGACTTCGTGAACAATCGCCCCGGCGGCCAGGAAGTCGCCGACATCAACCAGGAGACCACCCCCATCCTCGACCAGGAAACCACACCCATCCTGGATCAGGAGACCACCCCGATTCTCGACGGCGGCTCGGCCATCATCCTCCAGCAGGAGACCACTCCCATCCTCGATCAGGAGACCACCCCGATCCTGGATTCGAAAATATATCCGGCCTTCGGACACGGCACCATGGTCTCTGGCCTCGTCCACCTCGTCGCGCCCCGCGCCCTGCTGATGCCCGTGCGCGTCTTCGGCGCCAACGGCGCCGCCACCATCTCACAGATTGTGGACGGCATCTACTGGGCGGTGGACCACGGCGCCGGCGTGATCAACATGAGTTTCAGCACCACCCAGGATTCGCCCGCGCTTGCCGCCGCCATCGACTACGCCGCCCGCAAGGGCGTGATTTGCGTCGCTGCCGCCGGCAACAACGGACAGGCCATGCCGGTGTGGCCGGCGGCCTACGACTCCGTGATCGGCGTCGGATCCACTGACAATTTTCTGACTCGCAGTCTGTTCTCCAACTACGGCACGCCGCCGGTTACCCTGGCGGCGCCCGGAGAAGGCGACGTGACCGTGTACCCCGGCAACCACTACGCACAAGTGTGGGGGACATCGTTCAGCGCGCCGCTGGTGGCAGGAGGAGCCGCCCTTCTGCTGGACCTCAGCGGCAGGGTCGACTCCGGAGACGCCGCCAAAGCACTGGCCAATGCGCAGTACATCGGCCAGCAGATGGGCGCCGGGGAGCTCAACCTCTACCAGGCGTGCCTCGCAGTGAAGCAGAAGAAGTACAACTGATCCTCCCTCCTCGTATTCAGGAGGATCGGACGGCCTGTCCTTTCGACGGCCGATGGGCAAGATGAGGATCCGGGTTTTCCATACGGATCCAAAGGACATGGGGATGAATCAGGCGAACCGAAACAGCATTCGCAGTAAGACCGACTCAAAGGACCCCGGGACAGCCGTCACGCCGCAAGGCTCGGCACCGTCCACTCGCGAGCAGGCCCCGATCTGGCTGTCCGCGCTCGAGGCGGCGCACTGCCGTGCGCTCGCCCACGGCATGCATCACGAGGTCCGCTGGCTCGCTCTCGCGGGGCGCGCGCTGTATACCAACTACGGCCATTCCCCCGAATGGATCGAACCTCTCGACGTGATCCTGCCCGCAGGTTGCACGCTGGCCGTCCATTGGGCGCCCGGCGATACCGAATTCACGCTCGAAGTCCACGCCGATCGGGAAAAGTGCGCCTGAGCCAACCCACGATGCACGAATCCATGGAAGAGATCTCCGCTCCTCACGGCGTCACGGACACGCACCGCGAAGACCCCGCAAGCGACGCTTACGAGGTCTTCGTCGCCGAACTCCAGGCCCGCCGCGAACGGCTCCGCCAACTCCTCGACGCGGTCAACCGGGAGGCCGCTCGCTGTGCCCGCCCGCGCCCCGCCGCCACCCCCCGCCCGCGCCGGCACTGCCGGTGCGCTCCCGGCAGACCCCTCTGATCCCTCCATTTCCAACTCCCGCCCGGCCCATTCGCCCTCCCGCGGTTGCATAATGGAGTGATCCATCATCCAGGGAGGCGCAACCGAAAAATGAACCGGCGTCAGCTTTTCAGAATGGCCGCCACCGCCGCGGCCGTGTTTCAGGACGATGCCATCCCGCGCATCCGTGCCGCCAGCCGCGCGCTGGGTACCCAAACCCCCGAGGAGGTCGCCACCGATGAGGACTTCTGGTCCGATGTGCGCGCCGCCTTCTCGATCGACCGCAACGTCATCAACTTCAACAACGGCTACGTCAGTCCCGCTCCCCGCCCCGTGCAGGACATGATGCGCCGCGAACTGGATTACAGTAACATGGGCCCCTACCACACCATGATCGCGGTCTTGGAACGGCAGATCGAAGCCGTGCGCCGCCGCCTCGCCCAGGCCGCCGGCTGCGATCCCGAGGAAATGGCCATCACCCGCAACGCCAGCGAAAGCCTCGAGAACGCCCAATACGGCATCGATCTCAAGCCCGGCGACGAGGTGCTCACCACCAACCAGGACTATCCGCGCATGCTCACCACCTTCGCCCAGCGCGCCCGCCGCGAAGGCATCGTCGTCAAGCAGATCTCCTTCCCCGTGCCGCCTCCTTCGATGGACGATCTCTACCAGCGCTTCGAGCGCGCCATCACCCCCAAAACCAAACTCATCCTGTTCTGCCACATCACCAACCGCACCGGCCAGATCTTCCCCGTGCAGCGCATCTGCCGCATGGCCCGCCAGCGCGGCATCCCCACCATCGTCGACGGCGCACACGCTTTCAGCCACTTCCCCTACAAGCTCTCCGACCTCGAGTGCGACTACTACGGCACCAGCCTCCACAAGTGGACCTACGCGCCCGTCGGCACCGGCTTCCTCTACGTACGCCGCGACCGCATCGCCTCCACCTGGAGCCTCATGGCCAGCGACAAACGCCAGGAGAACGACATCCGCAAGTTCGAAGAGATCGGCACCCACCCGGCCGCGAATCACAACGCCATCAGCGAGGCGCTCGTCTTCAACCAGAACCTCGGCATCGACCGCAAAGCGGCCCGCCTCCGCTACCTGCGCGACCGCTGGGCTCACCGCCTCGCCAAAAATCCCAAGTGCCGCATCCTGCACTCGCCCGATCCCGCCCAATCCGCCGGCATCGGCTTCCTCTCCTTCGCGCCCGGCATCGACGGCAGCAAGATGTACAGCACCCTCTTCAGCAAGTACGGCATCATCACCACCTTCATCGGCGGCGAGGAGTACAGCGGGCTGCGCGTCACGCCCAACGTCTACTCCACCCCCGCCGAAGTGGACACCTTCGCCTCCGCCGTCGAAAAGGAACTCGCCTGACGGAACGCGGCGTGCACTCCGCCGGTCGATGCTCGCCGCGCTCCTGCTAATCCGTTCCGTTTCCGTCCCCGGCACGCAACTCGACGTGAAGCTCCTGACACAGGTGGGCGCGCCCTACGACGCGGCCACCGTGGCGCGCGACGTGCGCTGGCTGTGGTCCACCGGACGCTTCCGCGACATCCGCGTCGAAGCCGTGCCGGACCGCGGCGGCACCGATGTCGTCTTCCACGTGACCCCCGAACCGCTCTATCCCGTGCGCGAGGTCAAACTGCGGCCCAACACCTTCGGTCTGCAAATCTCACTCCCGCCGGGCACGCCGGTCTCCCAGCCGCGCGCCCGCGAACTCGCCGCCGGCGCGCTCCGCCAACTCAAGCAGCGCGGCTACGCGCACGCCAGGGTCACCGCCTCCCTCGCGCCCGCCGGACGCGGCCGCGCCGACGTCGTGCTCGATCTCTCACCCGGCGAACAGTTGCGCCTCAAACCGGTGGGCGACGCGTCCCTGCGCGCGCCGCGCTGGTATTCGCCCGAAGCGGTGGAAGCGCACGCGGCGCGGTTGCGTGCCCACTACGTGGCCCAGGGCTACTTCGATGCGCGCGTACTGACCGGCGAAGAGCAGCGCGGCCAAAGCATGTTGGTGGACTTTCACGTGGAGCCGGGCAGGTTCTACCATCCGCTCGATACCCGCGTGCTCTGCGGCTGCCTCTTCGCCGAACGCCGGCGCGCCGAGCGCGCGGGCGTCCTCGACTTCGATGTCACGGTGGACGAAAGCGGCGCCTGGAGCGTTGCCCGCGGCCGCGCCTACACCGTCGGACGCATCCGCTTCCTCGGCGCCACCCACTATTCCGACGCGTCCATCCGCCGCCACTTCCTGCTCGACGAAGCCGCGCCCCTCGATTCCTGGCTGCTGCGCCAGAGCATCGTCCGGCTCAATCGCACCGGCTGGTTCGAACCGCTCGATGAAGCCGGCGTGCACCTCCGCGCGAACGAACGCACCGGCATCGCCGGCATCACCGTCAACCTGACGGAGCGCAGACGCGGCGCCTGGAACTTCTCCGGTCCCCTGCCGCTGGTGGCCTCCATCGGCATGCGCGTTCCGGCGGCGGCCACCTACACCGCCGGCTTCCAGACCGTGGCGTATTCCATGATTCTCAAGCTGGCCGCGAACCGGCGCTTCCTGCCCGTGTTTTCCCTCGCGCGGCCCTTCACGCCCGGCGGCGGCTGGCTCTCCGGCTTCGCCTTCGCCCCGCAAATGGGCGCGAAGTGGATCGGGCTGCACTACGCCGGCGAGCAGGTCGAAGGCCACCTCGGACCGGCGCTCGCCGGCGCCCGCCCGCCCGGCATCGCCGCCGCCATGCCGCGGCCGGACGGCGACTCCGCGCCGGTCTTCTGCCCGCCGCCGCGCCCGCGCTGGCCCGCTGCGCGCACCGCCGCCGGATTCGCCCTCGGCATCGCGCGCACGCTGCTCAACTGACGCGCCCGGCGTGCACCGAATCCGCCGCGCGCGCCATGCTACCCTCGTTATTTCCCCAACGAGGCCTCCTATGTCTTATCTTTCTATTCGCGATCTCGATATCAAAGGCAAACGCGTCTTCATGCGTGTGGATTTCAACGTGCCGCTGGCCAGGAACGAGCAGGGGCAGATCGAAATCACCAGCGATAAGCGCATCAAGGCGTCGCTCCCAACCATTCAATACGCGCTCGAAAAAGGCGCCGCGCTGATCCTCGCCTCCCACCTCGGACGGCCCAAGGGCAAACGCGACCCCGAACAGAGCCTCCAACCCGCCGCGGCGCGCCTCGCCGAACTGCTCAAGGTGCCGGTCGCCATGGCGCCGGACTGCGTCGGACCCGAAGTCCAGGCCATGCTGCCCGCTCCCGGCAGCGTCCTCCTGCTCGAGAACCTGCGCTTCCACGCCGCCGAGGAGAAGAACGACGCGGATTTCTCCCGGCAACTCGCCGCGCTCTGCGACATCTACGTGAACGACGCCTTCGGCAGCGCCCACCGCGCCCACGCCTCCACCGAGGGCATCACCCACCACGTCGCCGCCAAGGCCGCCGGCCTGCTCATGGAGCAGGAACTCAAGTACCTCGGCATGGTGACCACCAACCCGCCCCGGCCGGAAGTCGCCATCCTCGGCGGCGCCAAGGTCTCGGACAAAATCCAGGTAATCGAAAACCTCAGCAAGATCGTCGATAAGCTCCTCATCGGCGGCGCCATGGCCTACACCTTCCTGCGCGCACAGGGCTTGCCCACCGGCAGGTCGCTGGTCGAGGAAGACAAGGTCGAACTGGCGAAATCCCTGATGCAGTCGCTGGGCGCGAAACTGGTCCTCCCCGTGGACCACATCGTGGTGGAAGAAATCGCCCCCGGCGCCGCCAACCAGGCCGTGGAAACCATTCCCGAAGGCCGCATCGCCGTCGACATCGGGCCCAAAACCATTGACCTCTACGCCAAAGAGATCGCCGCGGCCAAGACCGTCATCTGGAACGGCCCCATGGGCATCTTCGAAAAGCCCCCCTTCGACAAGGGCACCGTGTCCCTGGCCCGCGCAGTGGCCGAATCCGGCGCCACCAGCGTGGTCGGCGGCGGCGACAGCGAGAAGGCCATCAAAGCCGCCGGCGTCACCTCCAAAATCAGCCACGTTTCGACCGGCGGCGGCGCCTCCCTCGAATTCCTCGCCGGCGACAAACTGCCGGGCGTCGTGGCGCTCGAACAGTAGGCGTTTCCCCGAGGACGTATCGGCGTGCGGGCGGGCTTCGGTCCGCCCGCTTTTTTTTGTGCGCTCTCAACCGGACAATCAGGCCTGAAATCGTTTTGCCTGTCAATACCCAAATCGAGCCATAGGCCCGATCCGGGATTCCATATTTCCGCCTAAGCCACTCTTCTGCAACCACATAGGCCGCTACATGACGTTCCGTATCTCGAAACGGAAACTTTCCGCCGTGCCGCACTTCGCCACAGCGCGCCCTTCCCCCATAATGAAACCACACATTGGTGGGAAGTACCGCTCTCGCGCACTTGTGCCGGGAAGCGCATTTTCGGGGTGAAGCCCCTGTAACGGTTTGGGTAACTAACCAGTTCAAGGAGCACCTATGCCTGGTCGCATATTCTCGCTGAGCGTCATGCTCTGTTTACTGGCCGCCGTTTGCGGCTGGTCGCAGGATACTAGAGGTTCCATCTCCGGAAGAGTCACCGATCCCAGCGGAGCAGTCATCGCCGGGGCCACCGTGGTGGTTACGAACACCGCCATGGGCACTAAGACCAACATCAGTACAAATGCCGACGGCATTTACCGCGCGCCCCTCCTTTCGCCCGGGCTCTACGACATCGAAGTCGCCGCCCCCGGCTTCAAGAAGGCCCTGCGCGCCGGCGTCGAAGTCCGCGTCGCCGACCGGCTGGACATCGATATCCCCCTCGAAATCGGCGCCGCCGAACAGCAGGTCACCGTAACCAGCGAAGTTCCGCTGCTCAATACCGAGAGCGCCTCGCTCGGCACCGTCGTAGACGCCAAGCGCGTCGCCGACCTGCCCCTGTCCTACGGCAATCCCTTCCTGCTGATCGGCCTCACCGCCGGCGTGACCTTCAACGGCAGCGTCCGCCTCGACCGTCCCTTCGAACCCACCCACATCGTGAACTTCTCCATGGGCGGCACGCGCGGCAACCTCAACGACATCACTATCGACGGCGCGCCTACTACCGCTACCGCCAACGCCAACGAAGTAACCGCCTCCTATGTCCCGCCTACCGACATCGTGCAGGAGTTCAAGGTCCAGACCAATACCTTCGATGCCCAGTTCGGCCAGACCCAGGGCGGCGTGACCAATATCAGCATCAAGAGCGGCACCAACCAGTTCCACGGCACGGTCGATTTCTCCTTCCAGCGGCCGAGTTTCTGGGCTAACGACTTCTTTCTGAACAAATCGGGCACCCCGCGTCCGGACTTCAGTTTCAATACCTGGGGCGGTTCCTTCAGCGGCCCCGTGCACATCCCGCACGTCTACAACGGCAAGAACAAAACTTTCTTCCTGTTCGGCTACGAAGGCATCCACGACTCTCGTCCGCGTCACGACGACACCACCAATACCGTCCCCACGCCGGCCATGCACCAGGGCGATTTCTCGGCGCTGCTGGCCAACGGCGGTTCGCAGTACGCGATTTACGATCCGGCGACGCGCACCGGTCCGGTCAACGGCCGGTACACGCAGAGCCCGTTCCCGAACAATATCATTCCCACCAACCGCTTCGACAAAGTCGGAGCCGCGGTTCTCTCCTACTACCCCTCCACGGAGTTGACACCGGGCGACCCGCTCGGACGGAGCAACTACAAGGACGCTTCCACGGCGGAGAAGGCGAAGTATTACAACGACACTTTCCGCGTGGATCAGAACGTCGGCGACAAGCAGCGCTTCTTCGTCCGCTACAGTTCCTACATCCGCAACAGCACCTACAACAACTACTTCGACAACGCGTTCGTCGGTGACCAGTTCTACTTCTATTCGAAGACCGCGGCGTTCGATCACGTGATCACGCTGACCCCGACCATCGTGTTGAACTCGCGCTACAGCTACAACCGCTTCATCCGCGGCGGCGATCAGCCCGTGCAAGCAGTCGGCTTCGACCTGGCCAGCCTGAACTTCTCCCCCGCCTACATCGCCCAGGTTCCCAAGGACCAGGTGCGGTTCCCGCGCATCAACCTCAACGGCTACATCAGCAACGGGCACACCAACGAAAACCGGCCGGTGAACAACCACACCGTGGCGTCCACGCTGACCAAGTCGGCCGGCGCGCACAACGTTCGGACCGGGTTTGAATACCGCGTCTACCAGGAAACCGACCAGTTCAAGAGCAATCAGCAGACCGGCAATTTCACCTTCGCCTCCAATTGGACCCGTGGCCCGCTGGACAACTCGGCGACCTCGCCGAGCAACCTCGGTCAATCCGTGGCTGCGCTGCTGCTGGGCCTGCCCGATTCCGGCAGCATCACACGGCAGGCGGATTACGCCGAGCAGTCCGGTTCCTGGGGCTTCTTCGTGCAGGACGATTGGAAAGTCACCCCGAAACTGACCTTGAACCTGGGCGTCCGCTACGAGTTCGAAACCCCGCTCCACGAACGCTACAACCGCAGCACGCTGGGCTTCGACACCAGCTACGTGCAGCCGATTTCCGCCTCAGCGCAGGCTGCCTTCGCCAAGATTTACCCGGCGATCTCCGGCGGATTCCCGCAAATCTCCCCGAGCGCCTTCGCGCTCAACGGAGGAATGACGTTCGCCGGACAGAACGGCAACAACGGCGGCCTCTACAACACGCCGAAAAACGTGGTCATGCCCCGTCTCGGCCTGGCTTATCAACTCGACAACCACACCGTGCTCCGCTCCGGCTTCGGCATGTTCGCCGGCTTCCTCGGCGAGCGCCGCGGCGACGTCCTGCAGAACGGCTTCACGCAGAACACGAACATGGTCCTGGTGAACAGCGCCGGACTTCCCCTGCTTCCTTTACAGTCCAACCTCGCCACTCCCTTCCCCAACGGAGTGGCCGAACCCGTCGGCGCAGCCGCCGGCTACCAGACCTACCTGGGACAGGGTTTCACATTCTTCAACCAGTACCCGAAGATCCCGGTCACCATGCGCTGGGAGGCCAGCCTGCAGCGCGAATTCCGCAGCTTCGTGCTGGAGTTCAACTACATCGGCAACAAGACCAACCACATCGAAATCACGCGCAACATCAACACCCTGCCGTATCAGTTCCTCAGCACCATGCGGACGCGCGACGATACGTGGAACAACTACCTGACCGCGAGCATTTCCAACCCCCTCTACGGCCTCGTGCCCGGCAACTCGCAGGGCATCTATACCGGCACCACCACGTCGCGGCAGACGCTCCTTTCGCCGTACGTGGCGTTCGGTTCCAATGCCATCAACAGCACGGAGAACACCGGCTTCTCCTGGTATCACAGCCTGACCTTCACCGCCTCCAAGCGCTTCGCCAAGGGCTACACCGTGCAGGGCAGCTATACCTTCCAGAAGTGGATGCAGGCGGTCAACCTGCTCAACGCCGCCGATCCGGCTCCCATCCGCGAAATCTCCGACGCGGATGCCCCGCACCGCTTCAACATCAGTAGCGTCTGGTCGCTGCCCTTCGGCCACGGCCGCGCTCTGCTGTCAGGCGCCAACCGCTTCGTCGACCGCCTCGTGGGCGGCTGGGAAATCTCCGGCATCTGGAGCCTGCAAAGCGGCTTCCCGCTGGCCTGGAACAACTCCATCTACTACGGCGACCCGGCCAGCATTCTGTTGCCGGCCAGTCAACGGTCGGTGGAGCACTGGTTCAACGTGACCGGCTTCGAAACCGCTTCCGCCAAGCAGTTGCTCGGCAACCAGGTGCGCACCTGGCCCTTCCGCTTCTCTCAGCTGCGCGGACCGCGCCAGAACAACGTCGACATCGCGTTGATCAAGCAGACCCGCATCACCGAGGGCCGCAACATCGAGTTCCGGGCCGAAGCGCTCAACGCCGCCAACCATCCCCTGTTCCCGAATCCGAATATGACCGTGACCGCCGCTCAGAGCGCCTCCGACAGCGGCTTCGGACAGATCAACGCCTCCACCGTCAGCAACTATGCCCGCCGGCTGCAGTTGAGCCTGAAGTACATTTTCTAGGCTCGGCCGGACGACCGAAACCAACCAGCGCGGGGCGGCACACGCCCCGCGCTTTTTCTTGTGCCGGTGCTGTTTCACGGTCACCGTGACCGGTGCGCTGGACGCCCCGCTTATGGCCGGGCGGTCACGTCCTACCGCGGCGGATCGCTCACCCGCTGGTCGGCGGTGGGCAGTAGCGCGGCCCGGCTTCACTCCACCTGGATGGTGACAGCGTTGCTCGCCATGCCGTCCGCCGTCACGTACACCGGCACTGTCCCGCTGGCCGATACCGGCGGCACCACGGCGTTGATCTGCCACAGCCCGGGCGCGGTCATGCCGCTGTATTGCACCTCGGCCGGTTCGCCCGAGATCCACACTTGCGGCGGCCCGGCGGGGGCAGCGCCGGTGGCGAAGATCTGCACCACGGATCCCCGCCGCGCTCGCGCCGCGGGGCCGTTCAGGCTGCCGTCCTGATTGAGCACGGCGCCCGGCTGCGTGGGGTCGGCGGCGTTAACGGTGAATAGCGCCGGTGCGGCCGGGCTCACCTCGAAGCGGCCCGCAAGCAAAGCGCCGCCGGCGTACGCGAGTTCGGCGCGCGCGGCCCCGGCGGGTGTATCGGGCGGTATGCGAAACACGATCTGGTTCGGCGTCGCCGCAATCACCGGCGCCGCACGCCCTTGAACCAAGATCTCCACCGCTCCCGCGGGGAACGAACCGAACGCCGACGCCCAGCCTCCCGGTGCCACGCCGTGCTCGGACCGGAAACTCGCCGCGTTCACCACTGTCACGTCGCCCTCGGGCGGGGACGGGAGGCTTGTCGCGCGGGCGTGAGCCAGCGCCAGCCACGCGTCGTGCCGTGTGAAGTAGTCGGTCGAGCGCAGCCGCAGCATCACGTCCGGGTAGAGGCTTTCGCGGTCGGGGATCCAGGGTTGGGCCGGAAATGCGCGGGTCGAGTGCTGCACCGTCAACTGCGACGCACCCAGCGTGAACGCCCGCACTTCGCCGAAGTGCGCCGGCTTGCCGCCGGTACCTTCGCCCACCAGCACCGCTGCGAGCCCCGACTGCCCCGAGAGCGCCAGCGCCCATTCGTCATTGATTTTCAGGTATTCGGCGTTCTGCAGCCCGGAAGAGAACGTGCCGCCGTCCGCGATGCCGTAGACGGCGAAACCTCTGTTCCGGCGCAGCCTCGGAATCCGTTCCGAAAGGCCCACCAGCAAGGGGACGATCAGGTTGGAATCCCCTCCCCCGTTCTCTCGCAGGTCGATGACCAGCGTTTCCACAGTGTTGGCGTCCATGATGGCGAGCGTTTCGGCGGCGAATTGCGCGAAGGGCCGCGACGCCTGTTCCTGGCAGGCGCGATAGCGTATGTAGAGGCTGCGGCTGACAGAGTTGTACTGCGCCCAGTAATTGAGCGCCGCGTTGCGCGTGTTCACGGGCACGAATCCACTGGCGGCGTCGAGCGCGGAAACCATCGTCGCACTTTCCACGCGGAACTCCTCGGTCGCCGTCTCGCCTGATGCGAGGCGCAGCGTGTAACGCACCGGGTCCGCGGGCGCGACAAGGCCGATGCCGCGCAGCAGACCGGCGTTGACCAGCACGACCGGGATGCGCGCGCGCAGCCAGAACTCGTTCTCGTGCGCAACCAACGGCTTCAAGCGCGCGATGGCGTCCGCGATGGGGATGCCGTTCACCGCCTCGACGGCGGCGCCCAGCAGCCCCTGTCGGTTCGCGGGCGCGGCGGTCACGAAGACGCCGTCGGTGAACCAGCGCAGCCGTACCGGGAGCGTCCCGAAGCCCAGGTTCGCGCCCGGATTTGAAGTCACGTTGAGGGTCGTGTGCGAATCACCCACGGAGGCGACCAGCGCCGCCAGGCGAGTGTAGAATTCAAGCGTGCTCAGGCTCGGGTTGTCGGCTTCCAGGCGGGCGGCCGCCGCCCCGAACTGAGCCGCCGGCTGAATCGCATAGACGCCGGGGTGGACGCGCGGCAGCGTCTCGACCACCTGCCGAAGATCGGCGAGGCGCTGCTCAGGCGTGAAACTCTGTCCGGCCAGCGCCCCCGAGAACAGGAGAAAAAGAGCCGTTATATTGGAACGCATATCCCGCATGGACGGACGGCGGGCCGCGTTGGTTGCGCTGAGGATCACCTCTATCTGTCACCTGTCACATACACGAGCAGCTATCTGCTCGTTCGTGGTGACGCTCATAAAGGTTCAGCGGCCGGCCCACACTCCATCTCACCGCATGTGTTGTCCTCAGGGGGATTCCCGACTCCGACACCACCACAGCCTTACAGCCTTGCTGCGCGGGCAGCGCCGCGGCAAAGAGCAGGAGGAGCAGGATCCCGTGGATGCGCGCTTCACCGGACATTTTTACGCCGCGGCTCCTCCCGGAAAAACTTGCGTCTCCCCGGACCACGCCGGCGTATTAGCTGTCAGGAGACGCGAATGAAACTGCTGGCAATCGGGGTGATGGCGGGGGTGGCGGCGATGGCGCAGACGCCGGATGTCGCGGCCATCATGGCGCGCGTGGGCGAGAACCAGACGCGAGCGTCGGAACTCCGCCGCCAATACACGTTCCACCAGGAGCAACTGCTGCGCATGAACCGCGGCAACGGGAAAGTGGCTCGCGAGGAGCATCGCGAGTACGACGTGACCCCCGGCGCCGATCGCGCCTCCAAGCGCCTGGTCGCGTTCGATGGCCGCTACCAGTACAAAGGCAAGTACGTCGCCTACGACCGCCCCGGCTACACCTACAAGGACATGGACATCGACGGCGAGTTGATCGACGATCTCTCGAGCGACCTTACCGACGACCATCATTCGCGCGACGGCATCTCCTGCAACCTGTTCCCCCTGACCGCGTCCGAACAGCGCCGCTACATCTTCCGCCTGCTCGGCACGGAGCCGTATCGCGGCCGCCAGGTGTATCGCGTGGCCTTCGAGCCCAGGCCGCATCAGGATTTCGACGATGCCGCGTGGAAGGGTGAGGCGCTCATCGATACCGCCGAGTATCAGCCGGTGAGCGTATACACAAAACTGGCACTGAAGATCCCGCTGGCGGTGAAGACCTTGCTCGGCACCGATATCAAGGGCTTGGGCTTCAGCGTCGCGTACCAGAAGTTTGACGAGGGCGTATGGTTTCCCGTGAGCTACGGGGGCGAGTTCGAGATCCGGGCGGTATTCTTTTACAAGCGCACCATCGCGGTGAACATGGTGAACAGCGATTTCCGCCGGGCGAATGTGACCAGCAACGTGAGCTACTTGACGACACCCAAGTGACCGGAACCGCGCGCGCACTGCAACCCGCCTGCGACTTTGCCGAACTGATGCGGGAGCACCGTTCGATGGTGTTCAGTGTCGCGTACCACTTTCTGCACGACCGCGACCTGGCCGAGGAAATCGCGCAGGACGTATTCCTGAGCCTGCACCGCAACCTGGGCGCGGTGGAATCGCCCGCGCACGCCGCGCACTGGCTGCGCAAGGTGGCGGTGCAGCGCTCGATCGATGCCGCGCGGCGAAGAACCCGCCGCCCGCAGGTGGCGCTCGACGATGTCGCCGAACCGTCCGAGCGGCCGTCGCCCGGCGATCCCCTCCTCGGGGACTTGCTTCGGAAGCTGATCGCCACGCTGCCCGAAAGTCAGCGCATGGCAATGGTGCTGCGCTACCAGGAAGATCTCGACCCTTCGGAGATTGCCGATGTCATGGGCATCCCGCTGGGCACGGTAAAGAGCCACATCCAGCGCTCGCTCGCGCTTCTGCGCGAAAAGCTGGCGCGGCGTGGCGTGGGAGAACGCTGATGGACTGGTTGGAAGATGAACTCAAAAACGCGCTCAGCCGCAAGGAGCCCGGCGAGGGTTTCGATGAGCGGGTGCTGGCGGCCGCGCGCCGCCGCAACGTCGTGGCCATGCCGCGCCGGTGGATGGCGGCCGCCGCGGCGGTGATCGTGCTGGCCGGTGCGGGCGAAGCCTATCGCTGGCATCGCGGCCAGGAAGCCAAGGAACAGGTCATGCTGGCCATGCGCATCACCGGACACAAGCTCAACCTGGTGCAGGCGCGGATTGCGGGAGAAAGACAATGACGATAGTGCGTGTAGTGGCGGCAGGTTGCGGGTTGGCGGCCCTGTTATGGGCGCAGCAGTTCAAGTTCAACCTGGAGCACCTGGCCGCGAAAGCGAGCGACGCGGTGGACGTCTCGCTCAACAAGGACATGCTGCAGTTCGCCGGCAAATTCCTGAGCGACAAAGACAGCGACGAAGCCAAGGCCAAGGCCATGATCAGCGGCCTCGAAGGCATCTACATCAAGAGCTTCGAGTTCGCCAAGGATGGAGCCTGGACGCAGGCCGATCTCGACCAGGTCCGCAACCAGTTGAAGCCGCCCGAATGGGGCCGCATCGTGGGCGTCAAATCGGCCGAAGACAACGAGAACGTCGAGGTGTGGGTGCGCCACGAATCCGGCAAGGTGACAGGAATCGCGGTACTGGCCACCGAACCGCGCGGGTTCACCGTCGCCAACATCGTGGGCAACGTGAACCTCGACTCGCTGGCCAATCTGGGCGGACAGTTCGGCCTGCCGAAAATGAAAGCGACACCGGCCCCCGCGAAGAAGTAGCGCAGGCCTCCCGGCCTGCAGGTCTTGCTACTTCGTCTCCAGCACGACGACGCCGGCGATTTCCGTGGGAGACTTCGCCGGCAGCGTCAGTTCCACCTTGTCTCCCGCTTGAGTAAACTTTACCGGCTTACGATTCGCCAGTAAGTACGCCTTGCCCACCTTCCCCTTCACCTTGGAAAGCTCGAACTTGCCTTCCGGCCACTTGAACACGTGGAGATACAACTTTCCCGGCTTGGTCGTGCAGCGCCAATCGGTGGCGGCGACGAAGACCGGCCCGCCCTTCTTATCCTTGCGCGTATTGTCGAAAGCGCCCAGTTCGTCGCCGAACGGCGTGGGTCCGGCGCCATACACGGCCTCGCCGTTCACCTTGAGCCACTTGCCCACGGCGCGCAGGTTATCCTGGCTGCCCTGCGGGATCACCCCGGTGGCCATCGGCCCCACGTTCAGCAGGTAGTTGCCGCCCTTGCTCACGATATCCACCAGCTTGAACGTGATATCGGCCGGCGTCTTCCAATCCGTATCGTCCTTCTTGAAGCCCCAGGTGTGGTTGATGGTGGCCGGAACTTCCCAATCCTCGTTGACCACCTGGTTGGGAATCTGGTTGTCGCCCATCGACCGGTAGTCGCCCTTTTCCCCGAGCCGCCCGTCGATCAGGGTCCACGGCTGCAGTTCCTTCACGATGTTGGTGAAGCGCGTCGCGCGGTCGCCCGTCATCATGCGCGGCGTATCGAACCAGACCAGGCACACCGGACCGTAGCCGGTGAGCAGTTCCTTGACCTGCGGCTCGGCCTTGCCGCGCAGGTATTGGTCGTAATCCTTCTTATCGTCCGGACCGAAGTCCCAGGTGTTGCCGGCGCCGTTGGGCTCGTGCCAGTCCTGCGACTGCGAATAGTAGAAGCCGAACGGCATGTGGTGGCGCGCCGCCGCCGCGGCAAGTTCCTTGAGCGGGTCGCGCTTGAACGGCGTCGCGTCCACGATGTTATACGGACTCACCTTGGACCCGAACATCGCGAAGCCGTCGTGATGCTTGCTGGTGATCACGATGTATTTCATGCCGGCGTCCTGCGCCATCTGCACCCAGGCTTCGGCGTTGAACTGGGTCGGGTTGAACTGCGTCGCGAGTTGTTCGTACTCCTTCACCGGAATCCTGGCGCGGTTCATGATCCACTCGCCGATTCCGGGGATGGCCTGCCCCTTCCATTCGCCGGCGGGGATGGCGTAGAGACCCCAGTGAATGAAGAGGCCGAACTTGGCTTCGCGGAACCACTTCATCTTGGCGTCCTGCGAGGGCGGCGGGTCCTTGCGGATGGTCTGCGCGGACAAGGCGCCGGCGGCGATCAGGGCTATGGCAATGTTTAGCGATAAACTCAGGCGTTTCATAGGCGATTCCATATTGGTCGCACACTGCGGAGGGAAATGCAAGCACGCCGTGCGGCCAAGGCCCGCGCCTCCCCGACATCGGTTAAGCTGGTCGTGTCTGTCATGGCCACCCCTTCACCGGAGTTCGGATTCTCCGCCGCGGCCGCGTTGTGGCGCCAGCGCCACCGCCTGGCCGAGGCGCGCCCCCGCCTCGACGCCCTCCGCGCCGCCATCGACGATCCGGTGAACCTCTCCCCCTTCCAGTACGCGCAGTTGTACGCCGCCACACTCGAATTCGCCCCCGACCTGATCCTGGAACTCGGACGCCACCGCGGCAACTCCACCGCCGTCTTCCTGGCCGCGGCCAACCAGCTGGCGATGCCTCCGGGCAGCCTCGTCAGCCTCGACCTGAGTTCCAACTGGGAGCAACTCACCCTGCCGCGCCTGCGCCCGGTGGTGCCGGAGGACTGGTTCGCGCCCCTCGCGGCGCTGCGCCGCGACATCCTGCGCTACGACTTCGCGACTCTCCTCGGTCAGGCCCGCCGCCCGCTCCTGTTCTGGGATGCGCACGGCCTGGAGGTCGCCGAGTGCGTACTGGGCAGCATCCTGCCGCGCATCGCCGCCATGCCGCACCTGGCGATCATGCACGACGTCTCCGACACGCGCTACGCCGATCCCGCCTCGCTCGCCTACGGGGGCGACCGCCTCTGGAAGCGCACCGACCACACCGGCCCGCGGCTCAAACTCGGTCACCTCGATTCCGAAGTTGGGCAGGTGATCGCCATCCTGGATTTCGCCACGCGCAACCGCCTTCCCCTGCACTCCGCGGATCACAGCCTGCGCACGGAACTTTCCGCCGGCAGTCAGGAAGAACTGGCAAGTCTCCTCGGCGAGTATTTCTCCACCGAGGCGCACTGGCTCTACTTCAGCCTCAACCAGGTGCCGCCGCCTCACACCTTCCCGCGGTACGAGCCGCCCGAACAGGCGCTCAACCACACCGGGCGGCGCATTGGCACGGCCCTCGGGCGCCTGCTGCGCGGACGTTAGTAGCCGGCGCACCCTCCCCGCGCGGATTTCCGAAACAGCGCGGTTTGCCCGCTGCCAACACTACAGAGGAAAGCGAAAGCACCGGATGAGCGATGTGCGCACGACCTGGCGGGGAGTGAAGAAGGACATCGCCGCGCAGAGCCGCGCACGATAGTAAGCGGTGTTTCAGTCCGCCGTCCCGGTACCGTCTCCGCCGCTCAATCGCCCGCGGCGGCGGGGACGGGTACGGTCTCCAGGCGATGCTCGTTTTCGCGGCCCAGGAATTCGCCCAGCGAGATCGGCACCGCCACCTTCAGCATCAGCGTGAACACCAGAAATCCGACCGCGAAGATCCCGGCCGCGACGCGCAGTTCCGTCACCGTCGGGTAGTATTCGTAGATCTCGCCCAGCGTGTCCGGCGTCAACCCCGGTATGATCAGCCCCATGCCCTTCTCGATATACACACCCGCGTAGGTCGCCAGGCACCCGATGTTCAGCGCGATCCAGTTGCGGCGCACCGCCGGAACGATGAAGATCGCAAACGCCAGGATGTTGAGCGCCACCGCCGACCAGGCGTACGGCACCAGCGTATGATGTCCGCCCAGCCCCAGGTACCAGTAGCGCGTGTAGAGCAGGTGCTCCGTGCTCGAGTAGAACTCCTTGAATGCCTCCGCCCCGTGCAGGAACAGGTTGAGGAACATGGCGTACGCCATCAGTTCGGCGATCTTCCAGATGGCCTGGTCCTGGATCTCGAAGCGCGTGAATCGCCGCAGCAGTTGCATCACTACCAGCAGGATGGCCGGACCCGAACAGAACGCCGAAGCCAGAAACTGCGGCGCCAGGATCGACGAATTCCAGTACGGGCGCGCCGCCAGTCCGTTGTACAGAAACGCCGTCACCGTGTGGATCCCCACCGCCATCGGGATGGAGAACAGCACCAGCGGCACCACCAGGCGCTTGATGTAGTGCCGCCCGTGAAACGCGCGGTACAGGATGTGGGTGGCGACCACGAAGTTCACCACGAAGTAGATGTTCAGCACCAGCACATCCCAGGCCAGCACGCTGCGCGGAAAGTTGAGATACCCGATTCCCGGAATCAGGTGCCAGAAGCGGTCCGGCCGTCCGATATCCACCATCACGAACATCAGGCACATCAGGATCGCGCTGATGGCCAGCAACTCGCCGTAAATCACGATTTCTCGGATCGGCTTCCAGTTATAGATATAGGCCGGGATCACCAGGACCACGGCGGCGGCGGCGACTCCCACCAGGAACGTGAAGTTGCCGATGTAGAAGCCCCAGCTCACCTGGTCGCGCATCGCCGTGAGCGCCAGACCCGTGCGCACCTGGTCCACGTAGGCCAGAATGCCGGAGAGGATGAGCGCCCCCAGCACCGCCAGCCACGTCCAGTAAGCGCGGTTGCCGCGCAACATCAGGCGCAGGCTGCCGCGCGTGAACCCGGAAAACAACCGGATAGTATCGACGGAAGTATCAAGTGGCATAGAAGTAGAAGAACCTCGGGACCGTGTTCAAGTCTTCCTTGAGGACAAAGACCCGCTTGTGCTCGATGATGTAGCGGATCTCGCTGCCGGCATCCAGCAGGTTGCCGAACTTGCGCGCGCCCACCGGGCAGACTTCCTCGCAGGCGGGGTAGCGCCCCGTGCGCGTGCGCTGGATGCAGAACGTGCACTTTTCGACCACGCCCTTGGTACGCGGACGATTCCCCAGGTAATGGGTGTTGGGGTTGATCTCGGCGGTGGGGATCTCCGGCTCCGCCCAATTGAAGTGGCGCGCGCCGTAAGGGCACGCCGCCATGCAATAGCGGCAGCCGATGCACCAGTCGTAGTCGATCACCACGATGCCGTCGCGCTCCTTCCACGTCGCCGCGGTCGGGCAGACCTTGGTGCACGGCGGATTCTCGCAGTGCTGGCACTGCACCGGCATGTAGAAGTGCCCCTCCTCCGGAACCTCGGGCGGATTGTAGTAGGGGTCGGCGTGCGCCAGATCCACGCCCTTCTCTTTCTCCATCGAAAGCACCCGGATCCACTGGATCTGCGGATCGCGCGATTGATTGTTCTCCGCCACGCAGGCATACACGCAGCGGCGGCAGCCGATGCAGCGCGACAGGTCCAGCGCGTAGGCGTATTCGACCCCCGCCATCGGCTGCGTATCGGCCACGTTGATGTGCTCGTGGTAGCGCTGCTGATACCGCTGCTCCAGTTCGGAGATCTTGGTCCTGAGCCGGTCCTTGGGGACCTCGTAGAGGCGCTTCGGCCCGCAGGAGGTCAGGATCCAGGTAGCGGCGCCCGCGGCGGCGGCGGCGAATCCGCGGCGCGACAGATTTTCGGAGTTGTGCTTGGCATCGTTCTCCATGGGGTTCTCCTGTTCGCTATCGGGATGGCCGGGCGGGCGGCCGGGGCGCGGGTTTGGGCGCGAGCGCGTGAAAGCGCGGCTGGTGCGGATTGTGGCAATGGGCGCACAACAGGTAGCTCTTGGTCCCGTTCCAGTTGCCGGTGCGGCGCCCGTGGACGCCCGCGCGCCAGTCGCGCAGTTTCTCGCCGTGGCACTGTCCGCAGAGCAGGTAGGACTCCTCGAACGGGATCCGCTCGCCGCTGGCCAGGTGCAGGAAGTCGCGATTGGTGGCGTCGTGGCAATCCAGGCACCAGCGGTGGGTTTCGTCGTGGCGCAGGTCGATATCGGTGTGCATGTCCTTCAACTCGCGCCGCGTGCGGTTCACCGGCTGCGTCGCGTGGCAGTTGGAGCACGGGAAGATGCCGTCGGTGAACGGCGGCGGAGGCGTTTCCACGCGCTCCTGGTCGGGTTTGTTGGAGGCGCTCCCCGCGGGGACGGTGCCGGGACCGTCGGCGGCGCGCAGCAGCGCCGCGGCGGCGATCAGGGTGAAGGCGGCGAGTCGCATCCGGGATCCCTCACGCGCAGCGAAGCTCGACCACGCGCTGCATCTCCCGTACCCACATCGCCTGGAAGACTTGCAGCCGCCCTCCGACCACGGTCGCGAGGTTGAGTGACACCTTGGCGCCGATTTCCGGCGCGGCGGCGAACAACCCCCGCAACGCTTCGCGGGAAATCGCCAGAATCTCGGAATCGACCGCCGCCGTGGCGGTGAGCGTAAACCGGTAGGGTGGGATGAGGGCGGACCAGCCGACCGTCTGGCCGGCGGTCCGCTCCTCAACCAGCACATTGCCCTCCTGACCCCGCACCTGCATCGGCAGGGTCAGTTTCATGTGCCCCCTCATAATCACATAAAGCGATTCCGCTTCCTGCCCCATATGGAAGAGTTCCGCGCCGTTGCCGAGGACCATCTTCCTGCCCAGCGCGAGCACGCGCGCGGCGTCCGCTTCGGAAAGTCCGTTCAATAGATCCGGGTGAGCGTTGAGCATGACATGCCTCTCAGTTGATGAACGGGGAAATCGTGCGGCTGTGCAGCCGGACCGCGTCCGGCGCCGCCATGAAGGATTCGGCGGCCGCCTGTTCCAATCTCACGTGATTCTCGATTTGCAGCAGCAGCGCTTCCATCGGCACGCGCGCCGCAACGGCTACCGCGGGTGCGGGAACGGCCGCTGGTTCCACGAAGAAACGCGCCGGAACGGACGCGGCCTTCGCCAGTTCGGGTTGCGCCTGTTTGGCCGCAACCGGCTCTTCTTCCTCGGAGCGAGTGGCCGCACCGAAGGCCATGCACGATACCGCGATACCGAAGAGGGCCAGCACCGCGCCCATCAGCAACATCTCCATGAGTGAATCTCCTTCGGCGCCGACCTAAGGCACGGCTCATGCCAAATCGTGCGTGCTGCAAATGCAAGGGATTACGCGTTTCCACGAGCCCAGTCCGCCGGCAACCTGCCAAAACGTCAGGCTACTGTGTGACAATTCGTCAGGGATTTGACCTGACCCGCGGAATGTGACATCATTCCCCGAGTCTGGCTGTACCGCCATGAAGCGGCATTTTGCAAGCATGACAGCCGGCATGGCCGCGGGTGTCACCGCGGTCGTGGTCATCGCCTGTGCGGGCGGCGCGTACGTCTATTCGCAGCACCACATGAGATCCCTGCTCGAAACCGCGCGCAACACCGCGCTGGCCGAGGGCGACCTGATCCGCGTGGCGCTGGAACACCAGATGATCGAGAACGACCGCACGCTGATCGCGGATATGGTCCAGAACTTCGGGCGGCAGGCGCGCGTCGAGCGGCTGGCGATTCTGGACCGCACTGGCAAGGAGCGCTACGCGAGCGGCACCGGGCAGGTGGGGGACATGGACCTCTCCTCCCCTACCTGCCAGGCCTGCCACCGTTATCCCGCCGCGCAGCGCGGCTCCAGCCGCGTCATCGAGACGCGCGGCGGCACCGTGCTTCGCACCGTGGTGCCGATCCGCAACCGCGAAGCCTGCTACGGCTGCCACGATCCCAGCCACAAGATCAACGGCATCCTGATCCTGGACATCAAGACCGACCAGGTGCGGGAGGCGATGACCCACGACTTGCGCTGGCTGGTCGGGGCGACTGCGTTGATCACGCTGCTGCTGGTGGGCGCGATCGGACTGGTGGTGCGGGTGGCCGTGCTGCGGCGGTTGCAGCGCTTCGAGACTGCGGCGCGGCAGATCGCGGCGGGCGATCTCGGGCGGCGCATTCCAGTGCACGCCGGCTCCGACATCATCTCCTGGCTGGAGCGTGAGTTCAATACGCTGGCGGACTCGGTGGCGGCGCTGATCGGCGAGGTGCGCACGCAGCGCGAGCGGCTGGAAACCGTGATCAACAGCATCGACGACGGCATCGTGGTGCTGGACACGCGGCGCAACATCCTGGCGGCCAATGACGCCTTCCTGGCCCGCGTCGAACATTCCCGCCATGACGTGCTCGGCTGTTGCTGCCGCGGCTTGCAGGCGGGCGGTTGCAACGTGGGCGATTGTCCCACACTGGCGTGCCTGGCCTCGGGCGGGCGGCAGGTGCGCATCTGCGAACGCCGCACCGCCGGCGGCAAGGTCGTGTGGGAAGAGGTGCACGCCTCGCCGATTCGCGACGCCGCGGGCAATTTGCAGCAAGTGGTCGAGGTCTGGCGCGATATATCCGAGCGCCGCGCGGCGGAGGCGCACCTTGCCGAGGCGCACCGGTTGGCATCGGTGGGGACGCTCGCGTCGGGCTTCTCGCACGAACTGAACACGCCGCTCGCCACCGTACTCACTTGCGTCGAGGGCATCCTGCGGGAGTCCGCCTCCGCGGCGGCGGACGGCGAACGCATCCGCGAGAACGCCGCCATCGCGCGCGAGCAGGTCCTGCGCTGCCGCAGCATCACCCAGCACTTCCTGCGCATGGCCCGTGGGCAGCGCTCGCAAGGCGACGTGGTGGATGTGGAAGCCGTCATCCGCGGCGTCGCCCGCCTGATCGAGCCTACCGCGCGCGAGCACGGCGTCCGCGTGGAGGTGCGTCCCATGGAAGCGGGCACGCACGTGCGCGCCGAAGAGGCGGAGTTCGAGCACACCCTGATCAACCTGCTGCTCAACGCGATTCAGGCTTGCCGCAGCGGAGGCAAGGTGGCGGTGGAGGTTGAGGCGGGCGACGAGGTGCGGATCCGC
Source organism: Acidobacteriota bacterium (assembly GCA_018268835.1). Classification (GTDB taxonomy): domain Bacteria; phylum Acidobacteriota; class Terriglobia; order Bryobacterales; family Bryobacteraceae; genus Solibacter. Next base: position 28,971 of record JAFDVU010000072.1, read on the forward strand.
GTGCGCGACAACGGCTGCGGCATCCCGCCGGAAAACCAGGCGCGCATCTTCGACCCGTTCTTCAGCGCGCGGCAGGGCGGCACCGGCCTCGGACTGTTTCTGTCGCTGCATTTCGTCAGGCGCTGGAAGGGCGATCTCACGGTGGAGAGCACGCCGGGACAGGGCTCCACGTTCGAGATCGTGATGCCGGCACTGGTACGAAATGCCGAGCGGGAACTGGTCTCATGACGCCGGCGGGACCGATCCTCTTAGTGGATGACGACGCCGCGTTCCGCCACGTGATGGCCGGCGAACTGCGGCGGCTCGGCCACGAGGTACAGACCGCGGAAAGCGCCGAAGACGCGCTCCGCAAAGTCGAGCACATGGAACCCGCGGTGGTGTTGCTGGACCTCCGCCTGCCGGGCATGGACGGGTTGACCGCGCTCAAATCGCTGCGCGCGCGCCACGCCGCTGCCGAAGTGATCATGCTCACCGGCAACGGCACCATCGATACCGCGATCGAATCCATACGGGTGGGCGCGTTCGATTACGTGATCAAACCGTGTCCGCTGGACGAACTCGAAATCCGAATTCAGCGCGCACTGGAGCGGCGGGCGCTGCGCCAGCGGGCGCACCTGCTGGAGCGCGGTCTGACCCCGCCCGATCTCGCCGGATCATTCATCGGAGAGAGCGCGGAGTTCCAACGGCTGCTGCACCTGATCGAACGCGTGGGGCCGAGCGACGCGACCGTGCTGATCACCGGCGAAACCGGGTCGGGCAAGGAACGCGTGGCCAAGATGATCCACGCGCGCAGCACGCGGCGGGCGAAGCCGTTCGTGGTGGTGGATTGCGCGGCGCTGCAGGATTCGCTGCTGCAAAGTGAGTTGTTCGGCCACGAGCGCGGCGCCTTCACCAGCGCGGACCGCAGCAAGCCCGGACTGTTCGAGGTGGCGCACGGGGGCACGATCTTCCTCGACGAAATCGGCGAGATCAGCCCGGCGACACAGACCAACCTGCTGCGCGTGCTGGACACCTCGGCGTTCCGGCGCGTGGGCGGCACCGGCGAGATCCGGGTGGACGTGCGCGTGCTCGCGGCGACCAATCGCGACCTGGCGGCGATGGTGCGCAAGCAGCAGTTCCGCGAAGACCTCTACTACCGGATGAGCACGATCCGCCTGGAGGTGCCTCCGCTGCGCACCCGAGGACCGGATATCGAACTGCTCGCGCGGCACTTCGTCTCCGTGCTCAACGAGCGGTTCGGATCGGCGCGGACGATCAGCCCGGCGGCGCTGGAGGCGCTGCGCCAGCACCCCTGGCCGGGCAACGTACGCGAGTTGCTGCACGCGATGGAGGCGGCGATGGTGGTGTGTGAGGGCGAGGAGATCCTGCCGGCGCACCTTTCGCTGCCGGTGCGCGCGGCGGCGGGCGCGCCCACGGAGAGCGCGGCGCTGCCGACGCTGGACGAACTCGAGCGCGCGCATATCCGCCGCGTGCTGGAGGCGACCGGCGGGCATCGCGGCAACGCGGCGCGGATCCTCGGAATCAGCGAGCGCAACCTCTACCGCAAACTGCATGAACTCGGCATGCCGGAGTAGGCGAGCGCCGCGAGTCAATTTGCGATTTGACCTGGACCAGGTTGGTCCAAGGTTCTACCGCTTTTCAGCAACTTAAGGCCAAATCGTGGACCAACCTGGTCCACCGGCGATTCACTTTGGCGCGTCCCATGCGGCCGGATGCGCGTTCAGAGCGTCCTCTGCTCCACCTTCTGAATCTCGGTGTCCTTGACGCCGGTGCACATGTGGATGCTCAGGCCGCTCACATTGCGCAGGGCGAACTCCGGCGCGCTGCCCACCTTGGGCACCTTGATGCGGAAGAAGTCCGCGTCCTCGACGTCGTCGAGCACGAACGCTGGGCGGCGGTCTTCCTTGATGGCGCTGATCTTCACGTTGTCGAACTGGATGCCCCTGACGTGCCGCAGGTAGAAGCCGTGCGACGGCATCTTGTGGCGTTCGACCGGAGCCGCCGGACCGCGTCCTGCCTGCGGCGTCTGGGCGGGAGTGCCTCTGCCGCCGCCGGCCCTTCCCTGCCCTTCCGGCACGAACTGCCCGTTCGGACCGCGCCCGTTGCGTCCGGGACGCGCCGGCGCAGTGAACATATCGGGCTCGGGATAGATGTCCTCGGCTTCGGGCGGCTGATAGGCCGCATCGTCCGCGGTCCCGCCGCCCTGGTGCTGGATGTCCACGTTTGTGATCTTGACGTCCTCGATGTAGTAGCCCGGAATCCCGCTGATCACGGAGCCGAGCGAGGAGACCGAGTTCGAACACACCAGGTTGTCGATGATCACGCGCTTCAGGGTGCCGACCTTGGTACCGTCCGGTCCGCGCAGGCGGCGGCCAAGCCGCAGGAAAATCGGCGCGCTCATGATATCGCGCATGGAGATGCCGGTGACGGTGATGTCTTCGAGCAGCGCTCCGTCCACCGATTCCAGCGCCAGCCCCTGGCAGCCTTCGAACACGCAGTTGGAGATGGTGATGTTGCGGAAGCCGCCGTTGGACTCGGTGCCGAACTTGATGCGTCCGGTGTGCGGCACGCGCGCTTCGGGCCCGAAGCGCTTGTAGGTGCCGTCGAGCATGGTGCCCTCTTCCCAGCAGCCGCTCACGTAGCAGTTGGTGATGGTGACGAACTCGCACTGCCGGGCCGAGCCGAGCGCGTAATCGGCCTTGAGGCAGATGCCGTCGTCCCAGGGCGAGTTGACGTAGCAATTGGAGACGCGCACGTTGCGGCAGGAATCGATATCCATGCCGTCGCGGTTGGTGTCGATCTTCAGGTTGTCGATGGTGAGGTTGTCCACGCCGGTGGCGAGGATGCCGAAGTGCCCGCCGTGCAGGATGGAGAAATCGCGCAGCAGCACGTTGCGGCAGGCGCGCAGGCTGATCGACTTGTTGCCGACCCCGGGATTCATCGCGCCCTGCCCACGGCTGAGACCGCGGCCCCAAATGCGCCCGGTGCCGGTGATGGCGACGTTGGAGATGCCGTCGCCCCAGATCAGGCTGTTGTGAAAGTGGCTGTGGCCGAAGTCCTGGAAGGCGTCCCACTGATTAGGCTCGGCCGGGTCGTAGGCGTTGGCGCCCCCCTCCGGCGTATCGGCGGCGATGATGGTCGCGCCTTCTTCGAGATGCAGCCCCACGTTGCTCTTGAGCCGTATGGAGAAGCAGAGGTAGTTGCCGGCGGGGAGGTAGACGGTCCCGCCGCCCGCCGCCGCGGCGGTTTCGATGGCCTTGTTGATGGCCGGCGTGTCCAGCGTTTTGCCATCGCCCTTGGCGCCGAAGGTCTTCACGTCGAAGGGCATATCCGGGGTGGGCGCCGCCGGCGCGACGCGTCCCGCGATGCCGGCTAACAACGCGCCGCCGGCCGCGTGCTTCAGGAACTCTCTCCGCGGTGTCATAGGGGTTTCCACGCTCACGATATCACCGATCGCCCTGCTTGACCCACTCCTCGTTGAAGCGCACGTGCTTGATGCTCTTGCCCTCGGGCGTGAAGTAACTGTAGGTGACGTGGATCGCGCCGTCGTGCGCCTGGATCACGCTGGGGTAGTGGAACTGGCTGTTGATCCTGTTGGCCGGATTGCCGTCGAGGTGGCGGCGCCATTTCCAGGTGGCGCCTTCGTCGTCGCTGATGGCGGCGACCAGCGAATAGCGGCCGGACTCGATGTCGTTATAGACCATGATCCAGTCGCCGTTGTT
>JAFDVU010000073.1 GCA_018268835.1 Acidobacteriota bacterium
CGGGTCTATCCCCTCGGGCGCCGCGCGCGGTAATGTGGTGTTAGCAAGATATAATCGCACTGTAAGGGAGGATCAACACGTGGCCAAAGATAGAAGCCCCAAGAAAGAAGTCAAGAAGCCCAAGAAGAAGAAGTAGGGGACCACGCAACAATCGCGGACGCGCGCCGGCCGTTGGCAAGGCGGGCGCGTCCGCGGAAGCCCTTGGCAGGGCGGCAGGGCGCCTCTGGCGCGGCTGCCGGGCTGCATTTCAAAAGGCAACCCCGGTCACGAATCTCCGGAGAGAGCCAGAGGATAATTCACCATGCGCACCGAATGGGTAGCGAAACGAGACAACGATAAGATCCGCACGCAGATGCACTACGCGCGGCAGGGCATCGTCACCGAAGAGATGCACTACGTCGCGAAGCGCGAGAGCCTTTCGCCGGAACTGGTCCGGAGCGAAGTGGCGCGCGGACGCCTGATCATTCCGGCCAACGTCCATCACCGCAACCTGGAACCGATGTGCATCGGTGTGGCTTCCAAGTGCAAGATCAACTCCAATATCGGTAATTCCAGCGTGACCAGCGATGTCGAGGGCGAACTCGAAAAGCTCGCCTATTCGGTGAAGTTCGGCGCCGATACCGTGATGGACCTCTCCACCGGCGGCGACATCCCGGCCATCCGCAAGGCGATCATCGCCAATTCTCCGGTGCCCATCGGCACGGTGCCGATTTACGAGGCTCTCTCCCGCGTGCGCCGCGTCGAGGACCTGACCGCCCGCATCATGCTCGAAGTCATCGAGGAGCAGGCCGAGCAGGGCGTGGACTATATGACCATTCACGCCGGCGTTCTGGTGCAGCACATTCCGCTCACCACCCGCCGGGTCACCGGCATCGTCAGCCGCGGCGGATCCATCCTCGCCGAGTGGATGGTCAAGAACCACAAGCAGAACATGCTCTACGAGTGCTTCGAGGACATCTGCAAGATCTTCCAGAAGCACGACGTGAGCTTCTCGCTGGGCGACGGCTTGCGTCCCGGCAGCGTGGCCGATGCCAGCGACGAAGCCCAGTTCGCCGAACTCAAGACGCTGGGCGAACTGACCACAAAGGCGTGGGAGTACGACGTGCAGGTGATGATCGAAGGTCCCGGACACATCCCCATGGACCAGATCGAATTGCAGGTCGAAAAAGAAAAGGAGCTGTGCTACGAGGCTCCGTTCTACACGCTGGGGCCGCTGGTGACGGATATCGCGCCGGGCTACGACCACATCACCAGCGCCATCGGCGCCGCAATGATCGGCTGGTACGGCGCATCGATGCTGTGCTACGTGACGCCGAAGGAGCACCTCGGCCTGCCCAACCGCGACGACGTGAAGGCGGGCATCATCGCGTACAAGATCGCGGCCCACGCGGCGGATATCGCCCGCAAGCGTCCCGGGGCGCGCGATCGCGACGACGAACTCTCCCGCGCGCGCTACGTCTTCGACTGGAACCGGCAGTTCGATCTTTCGCTGGATCCGGAAACCGCGCGCGCCATGCACGATGAGACACTGCCCGAGGACGGCTTCAAGGACGCGCACTTCTGCTCCATGTGCGGGCCGAAGTTCTGCTCCATGAACATCTCGGCGAAGGTGGAATCGTTCACCGCGGAAGACGCCGAATCCGTGTTGAACGGTACCGCGCCAGAAGATCCCCTGGTCAGGATCCAGTAGGCTGGATGGCGCCGGCGGCGCCGGCGCCAGTTTGTCAGGTTTCTCACGATCCACGCCTGCGTGGGCGAAACCGGGGAGGGGGGACGCACCATCCAGACAAGCAGGAGGATGCCAATGAAACGGATTGCGCTGTACGCTTGTCTGCTGGTTCTGGTAGGCGGCATCTCGTTGTGTCCCGCGCAGGAGCAACGCGGGACCAGGGCTCAGGAGCGCATCGTTCACGAGGTGCGGCACGAACTCGTGATGCTACCCTACTACTCCGTGTTCGACGATCTATCGTTCCAGGTCGATGGCGGCACCGTCACGCTGCTGGGCCAGGTCACGCTCCCCGTACTCAAGAGCGACGCCGAAAACGTGGTGAAGCGGATCGAAGGTGTCGATCGCGTCGTCAACCGGATCGAGGTGCTGCCGCTTTCTCCGATGGATGACCGGATTCGGCGCGCGGTCTACCGCTCCGTTTTCAGCCTGCCCGGCTTCGAGCGCTACGCGATGCAGGCGGTGCCGCCCATTCACATCATCGTGAAGAACGGGAACGTGACGCTGGTCGGCGTGGTGGCCAACCAGGCGGATAAGGATCGCGCCGGCTTGCAGGCGAACGGCGTGTCCGGCGTGTTCAAGGTGACCAACGACTTGAGAGTCGAAAAGTAAACGGCGCAGTCCGGCTTTCCGTGCGGCGGACAGGGGACCGCTGGTACAATCTCAAGTCATGCACGTCCCCCTGACTCCGATTCGCGCCCTCTACCGCGCGGTGGACCTCTACGGCAGGAAAGTGGGAGTCGTTTGCGGGGAACGCCGCCTTCCCTACGCGGAGTTCGGCGAACGCTGCGAGCGCCTCGCGTTCGGACTTCTTTCCGAAGGCGTCGCCCCCGGCGATCGCGTCGCCTTCCTCAGTTTCAACACGCACCAGTTGCTCGAGGGCTACTTCGGCGTGCCCCTGATCCGCGCCATCGTGATGCCCCTCAACGTGCGCCTCACCGCCGCGGAACTCACCGCCATCCTGCGCCACGCCGAGCCGAAGGTCGTAATCTACGAATCCGATTTCGCGCCCGCCGTCGAGGCGCTGCGCGCCGCCTGCCCCGGCGTCTCGCGCTGGATCGAAGCCGGCGCGCCGTACGAGGAACTGCTCGCGCGCGGACGCATCCAGCGCCCCGACTTCTTCACCTTCGACGAAAGCGAAACCGCCGAGCTGTTTTACACCTCGGGCTCCACCGGCACGCCCAAGGGCGTGACCCTTTCCCACCGCACGCTCTACCTGCACATGCTGGGGATCTCGGCCACGTTCTATAACGACGAGTCCATGGTGGAGTTGCACACCATCCCGCTCTTCCACGCCAACGGCTGGGGACGCCCGCAGTGCGCCACCTTCCACGGGCTCAAGCAGGTGATGGTGCGCCGCTTCGATCCCGCCGGCGTGCTGCGCATCATCGAGCAGGAGCGGGCAACTTCGATGTCGCTCGTCCCTACCATGGCCAACGCCCTGCTGAACTGTCCCGAACTCGGCCGCTACGATTGTTCCAGCCTGCGCCAGATCCACCTGGGCGGCGCGGCATCGAGTCCCGAATTGATCGGCCGCCTGGAGAAGGCCTTCGGCTGCCTCGCGCTGGCCGGGTACGGCCTCACCGAAACGTCCCCCGTGGCGACGAGCGCGCGCGACAAATCCACCGTCGCGTTCGCCGGCGAGGAGGACCGCCTGCGCCACCGCGCCGCGACCGGGTGGCCGCTGCCCGGCGTCGAAGTCCGCGTGGTGGACCTCGCGATGCACGACGTGCCGCGCGACCGCGCGGCCATCGGCGAGATCGTGATCCGCGGCGACCTGGTAATGGACGGCTATTACAAGGAACCCAAGGCTACCGCCGCGGTGATGACCAACGGCTGGCTGCACACCGGCGACATGGCGGTCTGGGACGAGGACGGCTACGTGCAGATCGTCGATCGCAAGAAGGACATCATCATCTCCGGCGGCGAGAACATCTCTTCGCTCGAAGTGGAACGCGCCATCGGCGCGCACCCGGCCGTGTTCGAGTGCGCCGTGGTCTCGGCGCCGGATCCGGAGTGGGGCGAAGTGCCCGCCGCGTTCATCGCGCTCAAGCCCGGCGAACATCTTGATGAAGCCGCGATGCGCGAGTTTCTCACACCCCGGATCGCGCGCTTCAAAATGCCGCGCCGCTTCCATTTCAGCGAAACGCCCCTGCCCAAGACCGGCACCGGCAAAATCCTCAAGCGCGAATTGCGTGAGGAGTTGTGGCGCGGAAAGGAAGCGCGGGTGCAAGGATGAACGGTGTCTGGGAGCAGGTATATACGCCGGTCGCGGGTAGTCTCGGGCTGTCCGCGCTGGTGGCGGCGCTGCCCATCTTCACGCTGCTGCTGCTGCTCGGCGTGCTGCGCAAGCCCGCGTGGATCGCGAGCATCGCCGGACTCGGCGCGGCGGTGGCGGTAGCCGCCGGCGTCTACGGCATGCCCCTCGGCCGCGTGGCCGCGTCGATCGCGTACGGCTCCGCGTTCGGGTTGTTTCCCATCGGCTGGGTGGTCTTCAGCGCCATCCTGCTCTACCGCGTCACTCTGGCCAGCGGCAAGTTCGAGGTGGTCAAGGATTCCATGGGCCACCTCACCAACAACCCCGAGTTGCAGGCGCTGTTGATCGCGTTCGCGTTCGGCGCCTTCATCGAAGGCGCGGCCGGATTCGGCACCCCCGTAGCCGTGGCGGCGGCCATGCTCACCGGGCTGGGATTCTCCGCTTTCAACGCCGCCGGCATCTGCCTGCTCGCCAACACGGCTCCGGTCGCCTTCGGCTCCATCGCCATTCCCATCACGACTCTCGCCGTGACCACCGGACTGCCGCTGGACCGCCTGAGCGCGGGCGTGGGCCGTATCTGCGCGCCCGTCTCGCTGTTCGTGCCCGCCTACCTCATCGTCGTCATGAGCGGCTGGAAAGGGCTGCGCAGCGTGCTGCCCGCTGCCGCGGCGTGCGGCGTCGCGTTCGCCGGGACGCAGTTCGCCATCTCGAATTTCGTGGGCCCGCAGCTTACCGATATCCTCTCGTCGCTGGCGGCCATGGGCGCCCTCCTGGCGGTGATCCACGGCTCCGGCGCCGGCGGCAAACAACAGCGGAGCGGGCGTGAAATCCTCATGGCCTGGGCGCCCTACATCCTGCTGGTGGTCTTCGTGCTGGTGTGGGGGTTGAAGCCGGTCCAGACGGCCCTCTCCAGCGTCAGCATTCCCGTGCAGTGGCCGGGACTGCACAACACCATCCTGCGCACGGCTCCGGCGGTCAGCAAACCGGCGCTGTACGGCGCGGTGTACACCTTCACCTGGCTTTCGGCGTCGGGCACGGCGTGCCTGTTCGCGGCGATCCTGGCCGCCGTGGTCACCGGTCTGCGTCCCGGGCAGTTCGCGCGCGTGCTCGGCGAGACGGCGCGGCAACTCGTCAAGGCGGAACTTACCCTGGCGATGGTGCTGGCGCTGGCCATGCTGATGAACTACTCCGGCGCGACCGCGACCCTCGGCCTGGCCTTCGCCGCCACCGGCCTGCTCTTCCCGTTTTTCAGTTCGCTGCTCGGCTGGCTCGGCGTCTTTCTCACCGGCAGCGATACCAGCGCCAACGCCCTCTTCGGCACCCTGCAGGTGGTGACCGCAAACAAACTCGGACAGAGTCCCGTGCTGATGGCGGCGGCCAATTCCGCCGGCGGCGTGATGGGCAAGATGATCAGCCTTACCAGCATCGCCGTGGCCGCCGCGGCCACCAACATGAAGCGCGAGGACGAGGCGCTGCTCTTCCGCTTTACCCTGAAGCACAGCGTCCTGCTGGCCACCGCGATCGGAATCCTGGTGATGTTCTACGCGTACGTCATGCCCGGGTGGGCTCCGTAGCGGCAAATCCGGCGGGTGCGGAACCGGCTCTGCCATGGGATTCCGCCGCTTACGGAGCCGCGAGCGTGAGCGAGCGCTGTGTCCCCCCGAGTCTCTTAAGCGCCCGTGCGGGGCACCGCACGTGTAACCGGCCGCGAAAGCTGCTAACGTGAAAGTGGCCGTTCAACGGATCTCACAGGTCTCCTTCGATCAGCCTCTTCAAAAAACGAAATGAACAAGATTCACCCTAAGGGCATCCGGGCTCGCGTGCTGCTTTCATCGGTGTTCGGACCCTACGCGCGGAACGATGAATTCGGCAGCCGCGCGATCAATCCGATGGAGCTGTACCACAACCAGGTCACGCGCGCGCAGGGATCGTTCTCCGTGCGGCGGTTCCATCGTTCCTGGGGAATTCTGATGATCCAGGAAAATATCTCCGCGCCGTGCACGGTCCTGGATTTTCCCACGCGGGAGGCGTTCGCTCGCGAACTGAGGTCTCACCGCTACGATGTCGTGGGCATCTCTTCCATCATCGTGAACATCGGCAAGGCGCGCGAGATGTGCCGGATGGTACGGGAACTGTCCCCGGAGTCCACCATCGTGGTCGGCGGGCACGTGGCCGCCGTCCCCGGAATCGAGCACATGCTCGACGCCGATCACATCGTCAAGGGGGACGGAATCGCGTGGATGCGCCAGTACCTGGGCGAGGACACCGCCGCGCCGATTCGCCATCCGGCGCTCTCCTCCGGTTTCGACCTCCGGGTCATGGGCGTGAAGGTTCCCGACCGTGCGGATACTTCGGCGACAATCATCGCTTCGGTGGGATGCCCGATGGGCTGCAACTTCTGCACCACTTCGGCATTTTTCGGGGGCAAGGGAAAGATCCTGAACCTGTACTCCACCGGGGAGGAACTGTTCCGCTTGATGGAGGAGGCGGAGGCTTCGCGCAATGTGCGGTCGTTCTTCATCATGGATGAGAACTTCCTGTTGCAGAAGCGGCGAGCCATGGAATTGCTCGCGTTGATGAAGGCCGCCGGCAAAAGCTGGGCCTTCAACATCTTCTCCTCGGCGAATGCGATCCGCAAATACACCTATGAGGAACTGGTGGACCTCGGCATCTCTTCCATCTGGATGGGACTGGAATCGGCCGAGTCGGGCTACGCGAAACTGGACGGCGCCGACACGCTGCAACTGACGCGCGAACTGCGCGAACACGGGATCATCCTGCTGGGCTCCACGATTCTGGGGCTGGAACACCATACGCCGCAGAACATTATTCAGGAGATCGAGCGGGCCGTCTCACACGAGACCGATCTGCACCAGTTCATGCTGTACACCCCGGTGCCGGGGACGCCGCTGTATCGCGAGATGGATGAGCAGGGGCGGCTGCTGGACGTGGACCTGGCGGACATACACGGGCAGGACAGCTTCAACTTCCGCCATGCCGCCATTTCGCGCGACGAGTCGCACGAGTTCCTGGAGTCGGCCTTCCTGCGCGACTTCGAGCGCAACGGGCCGAGCCTGTTCCGCATCTGCCGCACAACGCTGCAGGGCTGGAAACGCTACAAGAACCATCCGGACCCGCGCGTGCGCGAGCGCTTTCACCGGGAAGCGAAGAATCTGCGGCACGCGTACGCGGCGATGCTCTGGGCCATGGAGCACCGGCTGAGCAGTGCGAACCGGTCCGTGGCGATGCAGATCCGCGCGGTACGTAACGAGATCGAGCAGGAGTTCGGCCTGCTGACTGCCGCGGCGAGCCGGATTCTGGGTCCGGTGCTGTGGTGGACGAGCATCCGTGAAGATAAGCGGCTGGCTCGCGGAGCCGGGTACGAGCCGCGGACGATCATCGATCGCAGGAACTGGGCAGAAGCCTAGCTGATAGCTTCGTGGTTCGTCGTCGTAGATGAACCCGCATCGACTCTTCCTCTCGCCTCGCTCTCAGACCAAATCGTGGCTGCGCGATCCCACGGGATGATTACCACGGGCTGCTAGCACCGCCGCTCCGGCGCGCCACGCGTGCCCGACTCGGATACAATGTCTCCACTGGCCGGCTGCCCCAGGGGACCGGATGCAGGGCGAAAGCTCCGCGCCGCGCCCTTCGCGCAGATCCAGCCGAGGAGGGAACATGGGCGCCGGGCCCGCCAGCACACCGCTGGGCAGTATCGGACAGACTGTCTTACCGTACGCCACGTTTCAAGCCGCCTTCACCAAAGACCCCGGACAACTGCACGACGCCGTCCGGACCGCAACCGCCGCGGCAGCGGGCGGAGACGCCGACGCGCAACAGTGCATGATTGCCGGCTGGCACGATGCGATTGCCGCGTTGTCCCAAAGCGCCCGGCCGGTACTGGCGATGGGCGAATCCGGCGCGGCGATCATGCACACGCCGCAGAACGGGCTGGCCTCCCGTGTGCAATCGCTCCTCGTCAGGCAAGCGACCGCCGCCGGGCAGCTCGGCACGCTGCAACCGCCACAGGCCGTCGCGACGCCGGAGGGAGACAGCTTCACCCCCGGAGTGCGGTATGTGAAGTTCGACGACGCCGACGTCGCCGGCTGGCTGCAGTTGCTGCCCGAGTTGATCTTCAAGCCGCCGAAGGCAACCTGGATCGACCCGCCCCCGGTGCCCGAGACCATCGCCGACGATGCGCGCATCGCCGTATTCGGCGATTGGGGGACCGGCCTCTACGGCGCTCCCGCCATTTCCCGCACCATCGCGGCGCTGGACCGTTGCGATGTCGTGCTGCACGTCGGCGATACCTACTACTCGGGCGAACCGGCCGAAATCCAGGACCGCCTGATCGGCAATTGGCCACGGCGCGCCGGCGCCACGTTGAACCGCTCCCTGAACGGCAATCACGAAATGTACTCGGGCGGGAACGGCTACTTCCAGGCGCTCGGAACTTTCTTCCAGCAGCCCGCCAGTTGCTTCGCCATGCAGAACTCCAACTGGATCCTGGCCTGCCTGGATACGTCTTACGAGGACTTTGACCTGGACGAAAAACAGGTCGCCTGGCTCAAGGCCATAGTGGACGCGGCGGGGGCGCGCAAGCTGATCCTCTTCTCCCATCATCAGCCCTTTTCGCAACTCGATGCCCAGGGTCCGAAATTGCAGATCGCCCTCGCCGGCCTGCTCCGCACCCAGCGGATCCACGCCTGGTTTTGGGGCCACGAACACCGCCTCGTGCTGTACGATCCGCACCCCGTATGGGGGTTCAAAGGGCGTTGCGTGGGCAACGGCGGCTTCCCCGCGTTTCGCGACGACCTTCCCGATGCGCACGGCGACGTGTATCAGTGGTTGATCCTGCCCGCGCAGCCGCACGCCCCGAAGGCGCAGCTATTGGATGGGCCCAACTTCTGGATTCCGCAAAGCACCACCGGCTTCAGTCCGCACGGCTACGCCTTCCTGGAGTTCGACGGTGATAAGGTCTGGGAAACCTATCGCATGCCGAATAACATCGGGCTGCTGAAGGCGCAGCTCTAAGAGGATCGCACGGCATCCAGCCGATCTTGACGGCGCGGACCGGTGCGTGATATCGTGAATCGTCGAATGGCTATAAGGAAACCAAGGGAGTACGATCCGCCCTGCTGCCCGCCGGCGGAACCGCAACCGCCGGTTGTCTTCGATGGATTGGAGGGGCCGGAGGCGGATGAGGAACTGGCGAAACTGGCCAAAGCCATCGGCCATCCGGCGCGCGTTCAAATCCTCCGCATGCTGTCGCGGAAGGAGGCGCGGGTGTGCAGCCAGATCGTCGGCGAACTGCCTCTCGCGCAGTCCACGGTGTCCGAGCATCTCAGGATTCTCAAGGATGCGGGCTTGATCCGCAGCAGCCAGGACGGACCTCGCATCGGCTATTGCATCAACTACGAACGGCTGCGGAAGCTGAAAGCTCTCGTGGCGATTATTTGATCGTTTTTTATACCCATAACATCGTCAATCGACGAAATACGGAAGGAGCAATACTTCGATGAAAAAAGTGGAAGTGTTCGATCCCCCGCTGTGCTGCTCGACCGGAGTCTGCGGGCCGCGTGTGGACCCCGTGCTGGTTCAGTTCGCGGCGGATCTCCACTGGCTGGCGAACCGCAAGGTCGCCGTGGAACGCTACAACCTGGCGCAGCAACCGCAGGCGTTCGCGGCCAACGAGACCGTCAAGGCGGCTCTCCGCCAACATGGCAACGAGTGTCTGCCGCTGGTCCTGCTGGACGGCTCGATCGTCAGCCAGGGCCATTACCCGGCGCGAACCGAACTGGCCCGCCTGGTGGGCGTCGATGTGGGTGAAGCGGAACAGGAACCGGTCGGCGCAAAACTGCCGGTGATCCAATCCGGGTGCTGCTAGGTCCACCATGAACGGCCAATCCATGACCGCTTTCCTGGACCGCGCCACGCGCATCCTCTTTTTCACCGGCAAGGGAGGCGTGGGCAAGACCTCGCTGGCGTGCGCGGCAGCCGTGTCGCTCGCCCGGCGAGGCAGGAAGGTGCTGCTGGTCAGCACGGACCCGGCTTCGAATCTGGACGAGGTGTTGGGCGTCCCACTCTCCGGGGATGCGGCCGCGATCTCCGGCGCGGACGGCCTCTTCGCGCTGAACATCGATCCGGAAGGCGCTGCCGGGCGCTACCGGGAGCGCGTGGTCGGACCCTATCGCGGCGTTCTGCCGGACGCCGCCGTCAACAGCATGGAGGAGCAACTCTCCGGGGCGTGCACGGTGGAGATCGCCGCGTTCGACGAGTTCACGAAGCTGCTGGGAGACGCGGATTTCACCGCGCAATTTCATCACGTGATCTTCGACACGGCTCCCACCGGACACACGCTTCGCTTGTTGAAACTGCCGGCGGCGTGGACCGGTTTCATCGAACAGAACACGACCGGTACATCCTGCCTGGGACCGTTGTCCGGACTGGAATCGCAGAAATCGCTGTACGACGCCAGCCTCAGAGCGCTCACCGATCCCTCGGCCACCACCCTGATTCTGGTCAGCCGCCCGGAACGTGCCGCGCTGGCCGAGGCGAATCGAACCCGCGAGGAGTTGGAGGCGATGGGCGTGCTCAACCAGCGGCTCATCCTCAACGGCGTGTTCGCGGCGCGGGACCAAGGCGACGCGGCCGCGCGCGCGCTTGAAGCCCGCGGGAAAGCCGCGCTCGACGGCATGCCGCCGGGTCTGATGAAGCTTCCACGCAACGAAATCCCTCTGCTTCCCTACGCTCCGATGGGCCTGGAGAACCTGCGGCGGGTCTTTGACGGCGGCTCCCCGGTTTCGCGCGAGAAGCGCCGGAGCGGTCCGGAGACGCGCCCAACGGATCTCACGCTGTCAGGGCTGATCGACCGGATCGAGAATTCCGGTCACGGCGTCGTAATGACGATGGGGAAAGGGGGCGTCGGGAAGACCACCATCGCCGCGGCGATCGCGATCGAACTGGCGCACCGCGGACACGCGGTCCATCTGAGCACGACCGACCCGGCGGCCCACGTCGCCGCGACCGTCGGGCGCGACGTTCCGAACCTTACCCTCAGCCGCATCGATCCCGCCGCGGAGACGCGCCGCTACACGGAGTCCGTGATCTCCCGGGCGGCGCCGCAACTGGATGCGCAGGGCATGGCGCTGCTGGAGGAGGACCTGCGGTCGCCGTGCACGGAAGAGATCGCCGTGTTCAGCGCCTTTGCCGCCACGGTCGCCGCCGGGGAACGCGGTTTCGTGGTGCTGGATACCGCGCCCACCGGGCACACGATCCTGCTGCTGGACGCCGCCGAAGCCTACCACCGCGACGTCGCGCGAACCGCCAGCGATCTGCCGGACCCGGTGCGGCGGCTGCTGCCGCGTCTGCGCGACCCGGAGTTCACGCGCGTTCTCCTGGTGACGCTGCCCGAGGCGACGCCGGTGCACGAAGCGGCACGGTTGCAGGACGACCTGGCGCGCGCCGGCATCGCGCCCTACGCCTGGGTCGTCAATCAGAGTTTCGACCGCGACGGATTCACCGATCCCGTGCTCACCGAACGCGGCGCGCGCGAACGGCCGTTCCTCGCCGAGGTGCGCGAACAGCACTCGCGGCGAATGGTGGTGGTGCCGTGGGAGCCCGTCGAGCCGGTGGGTCCGGAACGATTGCGCGATCTGGCCGGTCAGCCGGACGGCTCCGCCGTTCTGCAACCGGCAAGGGGTTGAGGCGATGAATCGATCTTCCTTGGAGAAACCGGCCGCGCCCAGGCGGCTGAACTATTTCGAGCGCTACCTCAGCCTGTGGGTGGGGTTGTGCATGCTGGCCGGCGTGCTCACCGGCAAGGCCATACCGGGCGCGATCGAACAACTCCGCGGGATGGAGTTCGGCGCGGGAAGCCAGATCAATATCCCGATCGCGGTGCTGATCTGGCTGATGATCGTCCCCATGATGATGAAGGTCGATTTCGCCTCGATCCGGAATGTGGGGAGGCGCCCGAAGGGACTGCTGGTGACGTTGTTCGTGAACTGGCTGGTGAAGCCGTTTTCGATGGCGTTGATCGCGTGGCTGTTCTTCCGCCTGATTTTTTCCGCCTGGATTCCGCGGACCGACGCGGATCAGTACATCGCCGGGTGCATCATTCTGGCGGCGGCGCCATGCACGGCCATGGTCTTCGTCTGGAGTTACCTCACCGATGGGGATCCGGCGTATACGCTCGTGCAGGTGTCGATCAACGACCTGGTGATGCTGTTCCTGTTCGCGCCGATCGTGCGCTTCCTGGTCAACGGCGCCTCCTCGCTGCACGTGCCCTTTCAGGTGCTGTTGTACGCGGTGGGCATCTTCATCGTGATTCCGCTGTTGGGCGGCTCGGCGCTTCGCGCCTGGTTCATTCGCGCGCACGGGCGGGAGTGGTTTGAGAAGAGCCTGCTGCCGCGGTTTGCGCCGGTGAGCATGCTCGCCCTGCTGGCCACCCTGGTGCTGATCTTCGCCTTCCAGGCGGACAACATCACCGGCAAGCCGTTTCACGTGGTGTTGATCGCGATTCCGATCCTGCTTCAGGTTTACTTCAATTCCTCGCTGACGTACGGGCTGATGCGGGTGTTCCGCGTGCGGCACGCGGTGGCCGCGCCGGGAGCGCTTATCGGCGCGAGCAACTTCTTCGAACTGGCGGTCGCGACCGCGATCGCCTTGTTCGGTCCCGGTTCCGGGGCGGCGTTGGCGACCGTGGTCGGGGTGCTGATCGAAGTTCCGGTGATGCTGTCGGTGTGCTCCTTCTGCAATCGGACGCGGCACTGGTTTCCGGAGACGTAGGGCGGGAGCGGATAGAACGGGGAAGGGGAGGGTAGAGCGATGACGAAAAAACGGGTGCTGGTGCTGTGTACGGGCAACTCCGCCCGCAGCCAGATGGGCGAGGGACTGTTTCGCGCCGAAGGCGGGGACGCGTACGAAGTGTTCAGCGCCGGCACCAAGCCAGGTTCGGTCCGGCCGGAGGCGATCGCGGTGATGAGGGAGATCGGCATCGACATCTCCGGCCACCGCTCCAAATCCGTCGACGAGTTCACCGGGCAGGCGTTCGATTACGTGGTGACCGTGTGCGACAACGCTCGCGACCACTGTCCCGTCTTTCCGGCCCGCGCCGCGCGCATTCACTGGAGCTTCGAGGATCCGGCGGCGGTGGAAGGAAGCGAGGCGGAGCGGCAGGCCGCATTCCGCCGCATTCGCGACCGGATTCACGAACGGGTGAAAGGGTTCTTTCGGGAACTCGACGCCGCGAAGTAGCGCACGGGCAAGACCGGCGCCCGCCTGATCCGCTACCGTAGTGTCCCGCGCACATCCGCGTCCATCCGCGGCCAAAAATCAAACCCCGTCTCACCCCACCCTAGCGCCCGCCGAACTGCATCAGCACCAGCATCATGCCGGCGAAGACCACCACGCCGAAGCCGCAGACAAAGGCGATCTGCCGCGGCGACAGGCCGGGCTTCGCGGTCGCCGCGGGCACCGGTTCGGCGGACGCCTGCGGCGCCAGCCTGGCTTCCGCCGCGGCGCGCAGCTTCGGATCGTACACCTCGGCCGGGATCAGATCGTCCACCGGCTTCAACGGCACGCTGCGCTCCATGTAGCCGAAGGTCTGGTCGGCCGTATTCACCTGCCGCATCCTGCCGGGATCGTCGAAGACCACGATCAGCGAGCCCGGCTGCACCATGGCCGCGCGGAAGGAATTCTTGTTCGGCATGTCGTAAACCGGCACCGGGGACCCCGCCGCCACACGGTATACGCGCCCCATCACGTTGCCCTGGTTGAGGACGGAGAGTTCGTCCTGCGCGCCCGCCAGCGCGACGTCCGTCGCCACCACCGGATGCTCCTTGACGTATTTGCGCCCGGCTTCCACTGCCCGGTCGAGTCCCGCCAGCGCGCTCTCGCCGTGGAAGCCCACCAGCCGTTCGATGCGCTCAGCCAGCGGCGGATGTGTGGCCATCATGCGCCCGGAGAACCACCCGAGGCGGGCATCCATCGCGTTGGCGAAGTAGAAGTGCGCGAACGCGGGATTGGCGGCGGCGATGACCGAGCCGGCGCCTCCCACCTTGGCCAGCGCCCGCATGAGCCCTTCCGGATACCCGCTGAGCAGAGCCGCATCGGCATCGGCCAGAAACTCTCGTTCGCGCGAAACCGCCGCCCGGATCAGCGCGGCCACCACCGGCGCGACGAAGAGAATGTAGAGGCCGAAGGGAGATATCGCCAGCCGCCACACCCCCGAACTGCCGCGCCCGAAGGTGCTCCCGTCGCGCATGTCGCGCCGGAACATCAGGTAGGGGATGCGCAGGAACAGGGCGATCGACGCTACCACGGTGTTCAGCCGGATATCGTGATTGCCGATGTGCGAGAGTTCGTGCGCCAAGACGCCTTCCAGTTCCTGGTGGTCGAACAGGTGGAGCGCGCCGCTCGTCACCGCGACCACCGCGTGCTCCGGATCCATCCCGGCGGCGAAGGCGTTGGGCGCGCTGGCTTCGATCACGTAGAGTTTGGGACAGGGCAGCCCCGCGCCGATCGAGAGGTTCTCCAGCACACGCTGCGCCTCTGCCTCCTCCTTCCCGGCCGGACGCGCTCCCGCCTGGGTGAGCAGCTTCGAAGTCGGCGACGACGCGATCCCCCAGAACAGCACTGCCAGCGCCGCAATCAGTCCACCGGCCACCACCGGCTCGATCGTGTAACGCAGCGAGCGGTTCTCCCCCTCCAGACGTTCGGCCTCGGCCCGGTCGCGGGCGAGCTGGTTTTCGAGCGCTACGTCGTACTCTGTCCGCTCCCTGCCGGATGCCTGCAACTGCTTCAGCAGGTAGGCTTCCCGGCCGGCAGACTGCCGGGCGCGGCGCGCCTCCGGGCTGACCCGCGCCACCACGCCCACCGCCGCCACCCAACTGATTCCCCAAACGAACGGCGCCAGCGAGGCCAGCGCGAGCGCCACCAGAAGCCACGTCTTGCGGCGATTGTGGGCGATCCGGTCGTAGACCAGCACCGGTTCGGGCGCCGGGTTTACTGGAGACATTTCAGGCCGCCGTGAACCGCACCTTTACGTCCGCCGTCGCCGGCTCTTCGGCACGGTAATAGTCCACCGGCTCGAAGGTGAACCAGCGCGCGAACTGGTTCCCGGGAAACGTCTGGATGCGGGTGTTGTAGTCGAGCGCGTTGCGGTTGTAAAACTGCCTCGCGTAGGCGATTTTCTCTTCCGTATCGGAGAGCTCTTCCTGCAACTGGGTAAAGTTGCCGGCCGCCTGCAGTTGGGGATAGTTTTCGGCCACCGCCATCAGGCGGCCCAGCGCGGCAGTGAGCCCCTGGTCGGCGGCGGACACCGCGGCTGGTCCGGCGGCCCCGGCCAGCGCCCCGCGCGCCTGCGCCACTTCGGAAAACACGGCGTGCTCGTGAGTCGCGTACCCGCGCACCGTCTCCACCAGGTTGGGTATCAGGCTGGAGCGCCGCTTGAGCTGCACCTCCACCCCGCTCCAGGCTTCGCGCGTGCGGTTCCGCGAGAGCACCAGCAGGTTGTACAGAAAGATCCCGCCGACGGCCAGTAACGCCAGGCCGGCCAGGGGGATGAGGACCGCCACAGCGGCGGCGCTATTCGACAGGAGCAGCCCCTGATTCAACGTTCGGACCTCCTGGGGCGGATCCGCCCCACCCTATAGTGGGCCGGGCCCCGGCCGGGATTCATCCCTGACTTTGGTTATGGGAGGTCCCGCTCACCGGGATTTTTCCCCATGCACTCGAACAGGACAGATGTGGTCAAATTCGGCGCACCTTGATATAGAATAGTTTTGGCTCTGTTTTTCCGTTAAGTGAGGTGTCACCTGGACCGAACGTCTTCCCATCCGGCTGCCGATTTCAACCGGGCTCTCCGCTGCTCCAATGAGGCGGAGGCCTTCGGCAACCTGCTGCGCGCGGCGGAGAACGGCTGCCTGCGCGCGCAGTTCCTGGTGGGACTGGCCTACCACACCGGACGCGGCGTGGCGGTGGATTTCGAGCGGGCGCGGACCTGGTACGGGCGTGCCGCCGGCAGCGGCGACGATTACGCCATCGCCAACCTGGGGGTGATGAGCCTGCTCGGCCAGGGATCCCCCGCCGGCGACCTGGAGGCCTACACCTGGATTCAGTCGGCCGTCGGACTGGGCCACGCATGGCTCCGTCCCGCCCTGGAGATGCTCGAAGCCCGCATCAACGGCCGGGGCGGCGCGGCGGACCCGCTTCCGCCGGTGGCCCCCGAGAGACCCGTGTTCGGCCCCTGTACCCAACCCGGCTGCGACCCCTCACGCTGTAACGTTGGCTGACTTATTTATATGCGCAAGGTTCCTTTTTCCGAATCGCTGAAGATCATCGGGCGCGGCTCGCTCAACTGGCTCGCCGAGCGCCCCATCGTGGTGTCGTTCGAAGTCACCGATTCCTGCACCTGCCACTGCCGCCACTGCGACCACGGCGGGCCGCGCGACGACTCGCGCAACCTCCGCCCGGGCGAGTACCGCCGCTACATGGATGCGCTGCGTCCCTGCGTGGTGCAGGTCTCCGGAGGCGAACCCCTGCTGCGTCCCGACCTGGTGGAGATCGTGCGTAACATTCAGAACGGCAACGGTTTGCCCTACACCATCCTGGTCTCCAGCTGGTCGCTCATGACCGAAGAGTTGTATCTGCAACTGCGCGACGCCGGGGTGGACCAGTTCTCGGTCAGCCTGGACTTCCCCGACGAGCGCCACGACGACTTCCGCTGCTACCCGGGCCTTTACCGCCACCTGGAAAGCCTGATTCCCCGGCTGGCCCGCCCGGGACACGACGATATCGTCCTGAACTCCTGCATTACCAGCGAAAACCTCGAGGAAATCAACGCCATCGCCGACAAGGCCCGGGAATGGGGCGTGAACCTTTGTTATAGCGCCTACTCCGCCCGCCGGACCGGGTGCCGGGACTACCTCCCGGTAACCCCCGATCAGCTCGCCTCGCTCAACCGCCACCTGGACCGCGTCGAGGAGCGGCGCGACGCCACCAACTGGATCGTCAACAGCCGGACCACCCTGGACGCCACCCGCTGCTACTTCGAGAATTCCGGGATGCCCGGGTGCAAGGCCGGCCAGCGCTTCCTGGTGGTGACCGCCGATGGCGCCCTGCAGCCGTGTTCGATGCAGTTCCAGCGGTACCGCCTGGAGGAGCGCGACCGCATGGTGAAGGAATTCACGGCGCAAAACCGGTGCGACGAGTGCTACGTATCGATCCGCTCCTACCTGGACAAGAGTTTCTCCCAGCTTCTGTGGGAGAACGTGAGCGGGTTCTTCTCCCTGAAGCAGTCGTAGGAAGGGTTGTGGAGTCTCGCAACGGCGTTTGAGGGGTTTTTCGCCAGGGTCCGGGCCACTGCGGCGGTCCCGGGGCCGTCCGGGATCCGATGGATTGCTCGACAGGTCCGTCGAATCCCGCAACAGCGGCTCAATCCGCTGATTCCGGGAGGGATAGTCGGGTTTTCCACCGCTACCCCGTCGAAATCCTCCACGGCGCCCATCGAAGGCTTTCGGGACCTCCCGCCAACTGCTTCATTCCACGACAGATAGAATTGCGAAATTCGGCACCCTTTGGCATCCCAAGTGCCCTTACAGAGAGCGAAAAGGAGGTCACCTCAAATGACCGTCATACTCGTTCTCGCAACCTTCCTGGTCTTCATCGTTCTTGATTACGTGCTGAATCGCCGCCATGCTCTCGCTACGGTGCCCGTCGCCGCGCCGGAAGGAGTCCCCGAAGCTTTCGTGGGCGATTATGTGGATGGCTTCCATGTTCCGGCAGGTATCTCTTATCATTCCGGCCATAGCTGGGTCATGCGGGAGCGCAAGGGCCTCGTGCGCATCGGCGCCGATGAGTTTGCCGCCGCTTTGGCCGGCAAGGTGGAACAGATCGAGTTGCCCAAACCGGGAACCTGGATCCGCCAGGGACAGAAGTTCCTCAGCTTCGTCCGCAACGGCGAGCGTACCGAGATGGTGTCCCCCACCGAGGGTGAAGTCACCGAGATCAACCGCGAAATCCTGACCAACCCCGCACTCCTGCGGCAGGATCCCTACGGCAAGGGCTGGCTGCTCAGCGTCCACGTCCCCGACGAAGAGAACACCTCCCGCAACCTGGTTCCGAAAGCGCTCGTGCGCGAATGGATGCGGCAGGCGGTGGAGAGCCTGTATTCCCGCCAGCCCGCCTTGGCCGGAGCCGTCGCCGCCGATGGCGGCCGTCCCGCCGACGACCTGCTGGCGAGCATTCCCAACGCCGACTGGAAGTCCATCACCAAAGAGTATTTCCTCACACTGTAGGCGGAGGGGGCCTCCGCCCTCTCCCCTCCCCGGTATCCGCTTCAGGATCCCTTGTAAATTTTTGCTACACAAGCATCGTCAATATCTGATAAAAAGGAGTTGAGGGTCTTTATATATGGCCAACGCCATCCTTTACGACAGTACCCTCTGCATAGGCTGCAAAGCGTGTGAAGGAGCCTGCGCCGAGCGTTGGGGGCTTCCCTACGATGACAAAATCGCCGCTGAGGGAAAGATCTCCGCTCATAAGTTGACGGCTGTCGAAACCCACGGCGACCGTTTCAGCCGCCGTCTCTGCATGAACTGCCAGCAGCCGGCGTGCGCCAGTGTCTGCCCGGTGGGAGCCCTGCAAAAAACTTCACTCGGCCCGGTGGTGTACGACGCCGACAAGTGCATGGGCTGCCGCTACTGCATGCAGGCCTGCCCGTTCCAGGTGCCCTCCTACGAGTGGGACAAGCAGTTGCCGAAGATGCGCAAGTGCAACCTGTGCTACGAGCGCGAACTCCAGGGCAAGGTCACCGCGTGTACCGAGGCGTGCCCGGTGGGTGCCACTGCGTTCGGTGAGCGCAACGCCATGATTTCTGAAGCCCGCAAGCGCCTGGCCGAGAAGCCCGACGCCTACTATCAGAAGATCTACGGCATCACCGAAGTGGGCGGCACCAGCGTATTCTACATCTCCGCGGTGCCGTTCGAGCAGATCGGCCTGCGCACGAACGTGCCGCAGGAGGCTCTCCCCGAAACCACGTGGCGGGTGCTGGAACTGGTGCCCGACATCGTTTCCACCGGGACGGTGCTGCTCGGCGGCATCTGGTGGATTACTAACCGCCGGGCGGAAGTAGCCAGGAAGGAGGGTCGCCGGTAATGTCCCCCAGGTTCCCCAAGATTACCGTCTGGCGCGTGATTTTCGCGCTCATCATGGCCGCCGGAGCGTACGCCACCTACTTGCGCATCCGCTACGGCCTGGGCGGTTCCACCAACCTCTCCGACCAGTTCCCGTGGGGCATCTGGATCGGTTTCGACGTGATGTGCGGCGTGGCGCTCGCCGCCGGCGGCTTCACCCTGGTCGCCATCGTCCATATCTTCAATATCGAGAAGTACCACCCGGTGCTCCGTCCCGCGATTCTCACCGCGTTTCTCGGCTATTCGCTGGTGGTGGTCGGCCTGCTCTTCGACCTCGGACGCCCGGACCGGCTGTGGCATCCGCTGGTGATGTGGAATCCGCACTCGGTGATGTTCGAAGTGGCCTGGTGCGTGACTCTCTACACCACCGTCCTGTTCCTCGAATTCCTTCCCATGGTGTTCGAGCGTTTCGGCTGGCACCGTCCGCTGGATTGGATCCACCGGATCTCCGTGCCCCTGATGATCGTGGGCGTGCTGCTCTCCACCCTGCACCAGAGTTCCCTGGGCACGCTGTTCCTGATCGTCCCCGAGAAGCTCTATCCGCTGTGGTACACCCCGATTCTGCCGCTGCTGTTCTACATTTCGTCGATCGCCGCCGGGCTGGCGATGACCATTTTCGAGTCCTGGCATTCGAGCCGGGCCTTCGGCCGCGCGCTGGAACTGCCCTTGCTCGCCAGCATCGGCCGCGTGCTGGCCGTGGTGATGTCGGTCTACCTCTGGATCCGCTTCCTCGATCTCAGCCACCGGCACGTGTTCGGCCTGCTCACGCAGAACCGGGTCGAAACCTGGCTGTTCCTGCTCGAAATCGGGCTGGCGGTGGTGCCCACCGTGCTGCTCTACCAGTCTGCCGTGCGCATGCGCCCGGGCGCTCTGTACGCGTGCGCGGTCATGGTGGTGTTCAGCTTCATCGCCAACCGCCTGAACGTGGGGACCACCGGTCTCGAAGCGGGCAGCGGCACGCACTACATCCCGAAGTGGAGCGAGGTCGCCGTGACGCTTTCCATCGTCGCCGCCGGCTTTGCGATTTTCCGCTTCATCGCGCATTATTTCCCGGTCTTTGAGGAGCCCTCGCACGAGCCCGCTCCGGCAAAGGCGGACGAAAGGCAGGCGGAAACCGTCGCTGTGTAATGAACCCCGCCGGGAAAATTCGCCTCGGCCTGGCCGCCAAGCTCGCCATCTGTGTGGTGGCGAGCACGGCGGCGTTCTTTCTTCTGTTCGGTTTCATCAACCTGCGCATCGAGCGCAACCACTCCGAGCGGCTGATCGAGCAATCCGCCGAACGCGTGACCGACATCATCCTGCGCAGCACCCGCTACCAGATGCTCCACAACGACCGCGAAGCCCTGCACAGCATGGTGCGCGACGTGGGCAAGGAGCCGGGCATCCAGCGCATCCGCATCTTCAACAAGGACGGACGCATCACCCTGACCACCGAAGCCGCCGAGTTGGGCACGGCGGTGGACAAGAATGCCGAGCAGTGCTACGGCTGCCACCAGAACTCTGCGCCGCTCACCAGGCTCAACCGTCCGGACCGATCCCGCATTTTCATCGATAAGCAGGGCCAGCGGGTGCTGGGCTCGATCCGGCCCATCAACAATTCCGAGGATTGCTCGAGCGCCGAGTGCCATGTGCATCCGGCCTCGCAGCAGGTGTTGGGCGTCATCGACGCCAACCTCTCCCTCGCCACCGTGGACGCGCAGATCGCGCAGCAGCAGGCCGGCCTGGCGTGGTTCCTGGCCGCCGCCGTGGTGCTCGGCTCGGGACTGGCGGTGGCTTTCATCTGGATCGTGGTCTACCGCCCCGTGAAGGAACTGATCGATGGCACCCATCGCGTGGCGGACGGAGATCTCAGCTACCGCCTGCCGGTGCGCTCGGAAGACGAACTGGGCGACCTGGCGCGCTCGTTCAACAAGATGACCGAGGTCGTCGCCGGCGTGCAGGCGGAGATCGAGGAAAGAGTCCGCCGTAAGACGGCCGAACTCGAGAAGATCCATAAGACGCTGCTCACCAGCGAGAAGATGGCGTCGATCGGCAAGCTCGCGGCCACCGTCGCGCACGAGATCAACAATCCCCTGTTTGGCATCCTGACCTACGCGCGGCTGGTGCTGCGCGGCCTGATGAAACAGGACGTCGCCGGCCGCGACGAGATGGCCGAGCAACTGCAGACCATCGAGCGCGAGAGCAAGCGCTGCGGCGATCTGGTCAAGAACCTGCTGACCTTTTCCAGACAGGCCCCAAGCAACCGCGAACCCAATGATTTGAACGTGGTGGTGCACCGCGCCATCACGCTCGTCAAGCACAAGCTCGATATGCAGAGCATCGAGCTGGTGGAGGACCTGGCGCCCGACCTGCCTCAGGTCCAGTGCGACGGCAACCAGATCCAGCAGGTCGTGCTGGTGTTGCTGGTCAACGCTTCCGAGGCCATCAAGGGCGGAGGGCGGGTCGAGGTTTCGACCGGCTTCGATGCCGATTCCGAGCAGTGCATCTTACGCGTGAAGGACTCCGGCTGCGGCATCCCCCCCGACGTGCTGTCGCGGATCTTCGACCCGTTCTTCACCACCAAGGAAGACCAGAACCGGACCGGCCTGGGTTTGGCCGTCGCCGCCAGCATTGTCGAGCAGCACGCCGGAGAAATTACCGTCGATTCGGCGCCCGGAGCAGGCACCGAATTCAAGGTGGCGATTCCCGCCACCGCCGCGGTGCCAGCCGTGATGAAACATTGAGGAGGACCCGATGGCAACAGTAGCCGAACCACCATCCGCAACCCGAACCAAAGGAAGGATCCTGATCGTGGACGACGAACTCGTCGTGCGCGATTCCCTCGGGAAGTGGTTTACCAGCGAGGGATACACGGCGCGTCCCGCCAACGGCGCGCGCGAAGCCCTGGATCTCGTGCAGCAGACCGAATACGACATCGCCCTCATCGATATCAAGATGCCCGGCATGGACGGCATGGAGCTACAGGCGCGCCTGCGCGAGGCCGATGCCGACCTCACCGTGATCATCATGACCGGCTACGCCAGCGTCGAGACCGCCGTACAGGCGCTCAAACACGGCGCCTACGACTACATCACCAAACCCGTCGATCCCGACGAGTTGTCGCACCTGGTGGCCAACGCGCTCGAACACAAGCGCGCCCGCCGCGAAGTGGCCCGGCTCCGCGAGAACCTGCAGGAAGTCACTCCCGGCAACGAACTGATCGGCAAGAGTCCGTTGATGAAGAAGGTCAACGAGCTGATCGAGATGGTGGCCCCCACCGACGCCACCGTGCTGATCACCGGCGAGAGCGGCACCGGCAAGGAAGTGGTGGCGCGCGCCATCCACGCCTCCGGACCGCGGCGCTTCATGCCCATGGTGACCATCCACTGCGGCGCCCTCACCGAAACCCTGCTCGAAAGCGAACTCTTCGGCCACGAGAAGGGCGCGTTCACCGGCGCGCAGTATCGCAAAAAGGGTAAGTTCGAGGTCGCCGACGGCGGTACCGTCTTCCTGGACGAGATCAGCGACATCAGCCTCAAGACCCAGACCGATCTGCTCCGCGTGCTCCAGGAGAAGGAGATCGTTCGCGTCGGCGGCAACCAGCCCATCAAAGTGGACTTCCGCTGCGTGGCGGCCACCAACAAGAACCTGGAGACCCTGGTCAAAGCCGGCACCTTCCGGCCCGATTTGTACTACCGGCTGCACGTTTTCTGCATCGACATGCCGCCGCTGCGCGACCGCCGCGAGGACATCCCGCTGCTGGTCCAGCATTTCCTCAACAAGTTCTGCCTGGCGACCAGCCGCGCCGTGCCCCAGCTCTCCGCCGACGCCCTGGAGTTGCTCATGCGCCACGACTGGCCGGGCAATGTCCGCGAACTGGAGAACGCCGTCGAGCGCGCGCTCGTGGTGGGCCGCGGGCAGGAGATCCGCCCGCAGGACTTCTCCTTCCAGTTCCAGGGCGAAGAACCGCGCGGCGGCCGCACCCTGGACGACGTGGAGCGCGCACACATCGAACGGGTGCTGCGCGAAACCCAGCACAACCTCTCCCGCGCGGCGCGCATCCTCGATATCGACCGGACGACGCTCTACAACAAGCTACGGCGGTACGGGCTGCGATAGGGGAGACGCGCCGGTGACCCCGATCCACCTGGTCCCACTCGGCAACGGAGGCGGCCCCCCCGCTCCGCCGTTGGATCTGCTCGAGTACCTGGCTGCCACGCTGGCCCGCAAGTTCCGCGTGGTGTGCAGCATCCGGCCCGAGCCGTTCGATTTATCGTTCGCGCTCGATGCGGCACGCAACCAGTACCATTCGACCGCCATCCTGCAACGCCTGGAGCGCGCCACGCAACCCGGCGTGCGCGTGCTGGGGGTGACTACCTGCGACCTGTACGTTCCTGTGCTGACGTTCGTCTTCGGGGAGGCGCAGTTGGACGGCGGTTGCGCGGTGGTATCGACCGCTCGCCTGGAGGAGGAGTTCTACGGGCTGCCGCCGCGCCCCGACCTGCTGCGCGACCGCCTGGTCAAGGAGGGCGCGCACGAACTCGGACACACCTTCGGTCTGCGCCACTGCCCGGACTGGCGCTGCGTGATGGCATCCAGCCACGCCGTGGAGCGGCTCGACATCAAGACCGCCGAATTCTGCCAGGAATGCCGCAAGCCGTTACTGTCGAACGGGTATTTTTGAAGGGGTCCCGACGAAAGTCCGGGTTGCACTGAAGATAGGATCGCCGCGGCCGATATGTAGATGCGTAGCATGGCACGCCACAAGTCAGCCTACGCCGCCGCGGTGACGATCGTTTGCGTGTTCGCTGCAATCGCCTTCCTGCTTCCGTTGCGCGGCAACAGGGCCCCGCGTCCGAGGTATCGCCGGGTGCGTATTGGCGTGGACCAGGCGGCGCCGTACCAGAGCTGGGTGGAAGGTCGCGGCCCGGTCGGATTCACGGTGGATGTACTCGACGAGGCCGCCCGCAAGCGGGGAGTCGAGCTGGAATGGACGTTCTGCCCGGAAGGGCCGCAGCGATCCCTGCGCGCGGGCAAGGTCGACCTCTGGCCGCTCGTGGCATTGAGTGCGGTGCGCGACGCCGGCTACCATGCGACCAGCCCGTGGCTGCAAAACGAGTACGCCATCATCTGGCGGACCGCCCGCGCGGCTACCCACGATGACGAGCCCGATTGGGTCGGACGCACCGTGTCCGTGACCGACCTGCCTCTCGGTATCAGGCTTGCCCGGCGGACTCTGCCGGGAAGCACGCTTGACCCGACTCCCAACCGTGCCGTGACGTTGCAGCATCTGTGCGCCGGTGTCAGTGACGGTGGATTCATGGAAGTCCGGCTGACAGAGGCCCTGCTGCTCGCGCGCCCGAGGGGATGCGAGGGCACGGACTTTCGTGTTCGGGTTCTTTCCGACCTGCAGCAACAGTTGGTGACTGCGTCCACGCTGAGTTTTCGGCCCGAAGCGGACGCGCTCCGTCAGGAGATCGGCACCATGTTCCAGGACGGCCGTTTTGCGCGCTACGTGGACCGGTGGTTCGTGTTCTCGAACATCGAGGCAAACTCGCTGGTGCAACTCATCGAGCAGCGCCGGAGGAATATGTACGGCCTGGTCGTACTTGCCGTCATGGCGGTTCTCCTGCTCCTGCTCGGATGGATGTACCGGCGGGCGCGTGCGGCCACGCGGGCGGCCGGTAAGGCCAACCGGGCCAAAGACGAGTTCCTTGCCAATGTGAGCCACGAGATTCGTACCCCCATGAACGGAGTGGTCGGGATGGCGGAACTGCTATTGGACACGCCGCTGAATCCGGAGCAACGCGAATACGCCTCCACCATAGTCGAATCCGCGCAACTCCAACTGGTGATCCTGAACGATATTCTGGATTCGGCGAAGATCGACTCCGGCAGCCTCATCCTGGAAACCGTTGCGTTCTGTCCCTCCCACCTGTTGCGGGAAGTCTGGCGGAGCTTCCGCCCCCTGGCACTCAAGAAGGGCGTTCGTCTGGAACTTGAGATCGCCGGTAAAATGCCCACGGTACAGGGTGATCCGCTGCGCCTTCGTCAGGTCCTCACCAATCTCGTAAGCAATGCGGTGAAGTTCACCAAAGAGGGAGAAATCCGCTTGCGGATAGCGCGTGAGGGCGCGCATCCGGCCACGACCCTTGTCTTCTCCGTCACCGATACCGGCATCGGCATCGACCCTGCCGCGCGGGCCGCCATCTTCGACAGATTTACGCAGGCGGACTGCTCCACCACCCGTCATTTCGGCGGGACCGGTCTCGGCCTCAGCATCTGCCGGGATCTGGTCGAATTGATGGGCGGAACGATTCAGGTCGACAGCACTCCAGGGAAGGGCAGCACGTTCTCTTTCTCCGTGCCCTTTCTGGTGGTGGAGAACGCCCCCGAAACAGTGGAATCCGGCGGAACGCTTGGAAAGTTGACGGCGCTGCATCCCATCCTGGTGGTCGAAGACAATCCAGTCAATCAGAAGGTAACGGCGGCCATGCTGCGAAGCCTGGGCCTCTCCTCCGAACATGCGAATGACGGGGATGAAGGCGTCAGAATGTGCCTCTCCCGGGAATACTCGGCGGTGCTCATGGACTGTCAGATGCCCGGCATGGACGGATTCGAGGCGACGCGCCGGATCCGTGCCTCGCGTCAAAGCACCGTGCCGATTATCGCCCTCACCGCCGCGGCGACCGCCAGAGATCGAAAACTGGCGCTCGATGCCGGCATGGATGATTTTCTCTCAAAGCCGGTTGACCGCGGTAAACTCGCCGGGTTGCTCGCCCGTTGGCTGGACCAGACCCGCACACTGTCGTGATGGACCGATGGGATTACCGGAATCGGACCGTGAAGGTTGGGTGGTGGGCGCTCGCGGGCTCGAACCGCGGACCTTCTGCTTGTAAGGCAGACGCTCTAACCAACTGAGCTAAGCGCCCATCCGATCGACGGGCCGCAACGAAACCCAAAGTACGCTACCTCTACGACGATAGCATGGTGCGCCGCGGCTTGCCGCGACGCTGCAACGCGCGCGCGCTCACCCGCCCGGTGTTACACTCCGGCCATCCCCCTATGACCACGCTCCGCCGCGCCGCCGCCTGCATCGCCGCTTTCGCCCTCCTCGCCTGCCCGCTCCCGGCCCAAAAGAAGGGACAAGTCACCGTCTGGCTGACCACCCCCGACAAGTCCGCCCTCTTCGCCCGCCAGCCCGCCACCTTCCGCTTCTCCCGGTCCGCGCCCCGCGAACCCGCCATCGACGTGGACGACGCCCGTACCTTCCAGCCCATCGATGGCTTCGGCTTCGCACTCACCGGCGGCAGCGCCCAGCACCTCGTCCGCATGGACCCGCCCAGCCGCGCCGCCATCCTCCGCGAACTCTTCGCCACCGCCGGCAACGGCATCGGCGTGAGCTACCTCCGCGTCAGCATCGGCGCCTCCGACCTCAACGACCACGTCTTTTCCTACGACGACCTCCCCGCCGGCGAATCCGACCCCACCCTCGCCCGCTTCGACCTCGGTCCCGACCGCGCCGACGTCATCCCCGTGCTCCGCGAGATCCTCCGCATCGATCCGCGGATCAAGACCCTCGGCTCGCCGTGGTCCGCGCCCGCGTGGATGAAAACCAACGGCGCGGTCAAGGGCGGGAGACTCAAACCCGAATACTACGCCGCCTACGCGCAGTACTTCGTGAAGTACATCCGGGCGATGCGCGCCGCCGGCATCCGCATCGACGCCATCACCGTCCAGAACGAACCGCTCAACGACAAGAACACCCCCAGCATGGTCATGCAGGCGCCGGAGCAGGCCGCGTTCATCCGCGACCACCTCGGACCGGCCTTCCGCGCCGCCGGCATCGCCACGAAAATCATCCTCTACGACCACAACTGCGACGTCCCCGAATACGCCATCTCCATCCTCGACGACGCCCGCGCCGCGCAGTTCGTCGACGGCTCCGGCTTCCATCTCTACGGCGGGAAGATCGAGGCCATGACCGGCGTGCACAACGCGCATCCGGACAAGAACCTGTACTTCACCGAGCAGATGGTCACCGGGTCGGTGGAGTCGCGCCCCTCCATCAACATCGCCTCACCCGTGCGCCGCCTCGTCATCGGCGCCACCCGCAACTGGAGCCGCAACGTGCTCCTGTGGAACCTCGCCGCCGATCCCCGCAATCAACCGCACACCGATAACGGCGGCTGCACCATGTGCCAGGGCGCCATCACCATCGACGGCAACGCCGTCTCCCGCAACCTCGCCTACTACGCCATCGCGCACGCCGCGAAGTTCGTGCGCCCCGGCTCCGTGCGCATCGCTTCCACCGATTCCGCCGCGCTCCCCAACGTCGCCTTCCGCGCCCCGGACGGCCGCCGCGTGCTCATCGTCGTCAACGCCGCGCAGGCGCCGGCGACATTTCAGATCCGCTTTCGCGGCAAAGCCGCCGCGGCCACCCTCCCCGCCGGCGCCGCCGCTACCTGCGTCTGGTGACCGGCGCCTGTGATACGCTTGCCCCAATGCCCGGTAAATTCGACTTCGCTTTCGTTCAAACGCAGAATCTGAAACTGAAATTCTTCCCCGTCAATCAGGCCATCGTTACGTTTACTGTCACCGGCGACGACGACCCGCTCACCCTGCAGTTGATGCGCGACGCCTGCAGCGCCGA
Organism: Acidobacteriota bacterium; assembly: GCA_018268835.1. GTDB lineage: Bacteria > Acidobacteriota > Terriglobia > Bryobacterales > Bryobacteraceae > Solibacter. The sequence continues at coordinate 27,813 of JAFDVU010000073.1, forward strand.
ATTCGTCAAAACCCAGAAAAAGGTCAACGAATTCATCAAGGCGCGCAACGGCGAAATTTCGCGGCTCTCCTTCAACGATCGCCGCGCCAAAAAGCACGAGAAGCTTTTCGAATCCGGCAACCAGACCATCCAGAAATTCCTCGACGAATTCAAGCAGGCCGCCAACGGCGAACTCGAAGCCTTCGCCCGCAAGCAGTCGGTCAAGCAGCAGAAAATCGCCAACGCTCCCACTACCGGTTCGTTCCTGGTGAAATGGGGCATCTCCGTGGCGTGGACCCTGTACCAGGGCGGTAAGGGGCTGTTCGACGTGTTCGGCGGCGAAGGACCCGTCAAGATCTTCGATGGCATCAAGGGGTTCATGGAGGCATTGAACGACCTCATGGGCCTGCTCGAAAAACTGCGCGACCTCTTCGCCGACGAGAAGACCGTGAACCTCAAGGTCCGCGCCGCGCTCAAGAACCTGGCCTCCAAGAAGAGCTTCACGGAAGGCGATGTGAAGGTCCTCGAAGACCTGGTCCACCTCTACGAAGCCAAGGTCCTCGCGATGGAGGTCGCCTCCAAGAGTCTCTCGGCGAAGATCGCCCACGCGGTCACTGTCATTCCCCGCAACGGAATCAAACCCGAAGCGCAGAAGGAAGCCGAAACCGAACTGCACAACCTGCTCACCGGCCTGGTCAAGCTCCAGACCAACCTCAAGCCGGTGGAGAAACAGCTTCTCAAGTACCGCGCCTACCTGGGCGCCGCCAAACAACAGGCGAAGAAGGAGCCCTCCTCCTGGCTCTCGTGGGCTGCCGGCAAGGCCTACGATCTCAAAGAAGCCATCTTCGCCGGCTGGGAGTCCAAGTTCGACGAAGCCGCCAAGGAGTTGGCCGAGAAGGGCGTCGACGCCCTCATCAAGCGTTTCGCCGTCCCCGAAAACGTCGTCGTCAGCGTATAACCAAACCGGGATTGCATTGCTTCGCCCGCGGGTCCAAACTAACAGGCGGAGGAACCCTCCGCGCAGGGCCCTCGCGCTTGCATGGCTACCGTAAGCCACCATCGTTCTCCGCTGGCCGGCACCTGGTATCCCGAAGACGCCGCCGAACTCCGCGACCTGCTGGCCCTTTCGCGGGCGAACTCCGTCAGCCGCACCGGCTCGTTCCTCCGCCGCGGGGGCAGGGCATTCCTCGTGCCCCATGCCGCCCCCCTCTATTCCGGCACCGTCGCCGCCGCGACATACCGCCACGTCCAGGCCGCCGGCGCCGAACGCGTCATCATCCTCGGCTTCTCGCACCGCCGCCCCATCCACGGTGTCAGCGTGCCCATCCTGGAGGACATCGAAACCCCGCTCGGCTCCGTCCCCGTCGACCGCGCCGCCGCCGGCGCGCTCGCCGCCGCGCCGCCCTTTCACGCCGTGGCCGAACCCCTGGTCTGCGATCACTCGGTCGAAATCCAGATTCCCTTCCTGCAGACCTTCCTTCCCGGCGCCGCGATCGTGCCGCTCTACGTCGGCCACCTCACCGCCGACCAGCGCCGCGTCGCCGCCGCGCGCCTGCGCGAACACCTCGACGCGCGCACCATCCTCCTCGCCAGCTCCGATCTCACCCACTTCGGCTACCAGTTCGATTACCTCCCCTTCGAGCCCGGCGAATCCACCGCCGACGATCTCCGCGCCTTGGATATGGGCGTGCTCGCCGCCGCCGGAAGCCTCGACGCGGATCTCTTCGCCCACCAGCTTTCCAACACCCGATCCACCGTCTGCGGTTCCGCGCCCATAGAACTCATGCTCGAGACCATCGCCGGTCTCGGCGAGGAACTGTACCAGGAAACCCTGGATTACGACACCTCCGGCGCCATCATGCGCGACTACCGCCACTCCGTGAGTTACGGCGCCGCGGGTTACTTTCCCGCCTCGGCGTGGTGGCTCGAACCCGCGGACCAGACCGCGCTGCTCGCCGCCGCGCGCTTCACCCTCGAGCCTTTCCTGCGCAACGGCCGGCGCCGCTTCGCCGCCGATCCCGGCGCCGGCGCCCTGAGCCAGCCGGGCCGCGCCTTCGTCAGCCTCTACGAACACGGTGAACTGCGCGGCTGCGTGGGTTGCTTCGAGTATCCGCAGTCCCTCATCGAGATCGTCCCCCGGCTCGCCCTGGATGCGCTGGCCGACCGGCGCTTCGCGCGCGTCGCCGATCCCGACGGCGTGGAGATCGAGGTTCACGTGCTCACGCCGCCCCGGCGCATTGCCGACCCGCGCCAACTGCGCCCCGGCGAGCACGGTGCCTACCTGAAGTCCGGTGCGCGCCAGGGCCTGCTGCTGCCCGTGGTCGCCGAGCACCACGGCTTCTCGCGCAGCGAGTTTCTCAGGGCGCTGGCGCGCAAGGCCGGCCTGCCGGATACCGTCTACATGGGCGAGGGTTGGGAACTCTCGCTCTTCCGCGACCAGCGCTTCCAGGAAAACCGCGGTGCCGCGCCCCCGGACCGGCCCGCATGAGCACCCTGACCGAAACCCTGCTGCGCGAGGTCCGCGAAAGCGAGCTGTGCGAGACGCTCGACAATCGCCGCATCCGCTGCTTCGCCTGCGGCCACCTCTGCCCCATCTTTGACGGACAGGCCGGCGTCTGCAAAGTCCGCTTCAATCGCGGCGGCAGGCTCTTCGCCCCCTGGGGATACGTGCAGACCGTGCAGGTGGACCCCATCGAAAAGAAGCCGTTCTTCCACGTGCGCCCCGGCGCCGCCGCCCTCAGCTTCGGCATGCTCGGCTGCGACCTGCACTGTTCCTACTGCCAGAACTGGGTCACCAGCCAGGCCGTGCGCGACCCCGCCGCCGGCGCGCCGTTCGTCCGTGTCGCGCCGCCGGGCATGGTGCAGATGGCCCGGCGCGCCCGTGCGTCCGTGCTGGTCAGCACCTACAACGAACCGCTCATCACCGCCGAGTGGGCCGCCGAACTCTTCCACGCCGCCCGCGCCGCCGGTCTGCTGACCGGCTTCGTCTCCAACGGCAACGCCACCCCGCGCGTGCTCGAATTTCTGCGCCCGTGTCTCGACCTCTACAAGGTCGATCTCAAGTCCTTCGACGACCGCCATTACCACGAACTCGGCGGCCGCCTTCAACCCATCTTGGACAGCCTGCGGCTGATCCACGAGATGGGCTTCTGGCTGGAGGTGGTGACGCTGGTGATCCCCGGCTTCAACGATGGCAGCGGCGAAGTGGAACGGATCGCCGCGTTCCTCACCGGCATCTCCCCGGACATCCCCTGGCACGTCACCGCCTTCCACCCGGACTACCGCATGACGGACCCGCCGCCGACCCCGCCCGAAACCCTCCTCCGCGCCGCCAGCATCGGCCGCTCCGCCGGACTGCGCTACGTCTACGCCGGCAATCTTCCGGGCCTCGCCGGCGATCTTGAAAACACCCGCTGCCACCACTGCGATCTCACCCTCGTCGAACGCCGCGGCTACCGCATCGTCCGCAACCTGCTCGAAGGCTCCGGCGCCTGCCCCCGCTGCGCCACCAAGATCCCCGGCATCTGGTGAGTCGCGGGCCGCCCGGCCGCGGATCACGCAGTCGCCCTAGCCGCCGCAAGGCAATTTCATGAGGAGACCGCTTCGAGGAAGTTGCCGCGAAGCTGTGATCCGGCCCCCGCGCGTATAAATCCCATGCGTCGCGTGTCCTGCCCCGGGTTACCAGAGCGCGGGCATTTCCCGTCAAGTGACGGCATGAGCACGGCATAAGGCATCCTGGCCGTACCCGTTCTCCGAGCCTCCGATCCGGGCGGAGCAGAAACCGCACTTCCCAGAAGCCGGCTTGGGGCCCGCGTGCGTTCACTTCACATCCTCGGGCGTTGGTACGGCCAAGTGGACCGACTCCGGCATGAGGGGTCCACGCTAAAACCCAGGCGTGCGATTCGACTAACGCACCACGCGCCATTGTCGGAGAATAGAGGGGTGCTTACGCCTGAGCTTAAACAGTTTCGTGACCTGAGGTGCTCGGACTTCCAGCGCCATTCTGTATGGGTCGGAGTACATAATCTGGACGTAGGAGAGCCTTGGTACGATGCCTCGGACGAGAGCACGTACCGCCCGCACACCGGACAACTGCCACTAGCTGCCGAGGGCGGTGATGTGCGCGTACGCGCACACTTCATAATCCGCGACGGTAGCAAATACCCAGGATTTATTCGAGCGGCCAGCCCAAAGTGGGACATACCACTACGAAAAGGAATGGCGACGGAGCGCTCCCTCAGTGGGAACTCGCCCCGAGCGATAGTGGGCGTTCAACAGCCCCACATTTGCGTGAATCAAGAGCCATTCTATTTTTGGGGAGGGGTTATGGGGATCCCGAAGGCGACGCGCCAGCGCTTTTATTCCGCCGTAGGGAAGCCCGCGGAAGCGATATTCCCGATCACATTCGCGGCAGAGCCCGGTCTTGCGACGGGCTTGACGGATGGCGAGGTGGAAGGATTTTACACGATGGTTCTCGGGCAGGCCCCACTGCTGGAATTGTAGCTGAAGCCGCCCAGTTGGAGTCCGCTCGACAGCGGATCGGCCGTCATACTCGCGCGTACGACTCGAAAAACGTGCGGTTCTAAAATTCTGCCCCAGACCAAGTCCGCCTTCGAGGTCGACCCAGGACTCCTTCCGGACAACTGCGTACGGTTGCTACCGCCGTAGCGACCCGTTTGACGTGCCGCTCCAGGGACGCGAGTTACTACCGGGAACCGATCAACTTGACGGTTTGTCGTCGTCGCTGATCTTGACCGGCGGCCGTTCCCAGCGCTGCGTCAGATGGCGA
>JAFDVU010000074.1 GCA_018268835.1 Acidobacteriota bacterium
TTCGGCATGCGCGGCTACGTGGACGGCGAGCGCCGCCGCGTGAGCCTGCGCGATGTCGAGGTGACGCCGAATCACCACGCCATGGCGAACCGGTGGGCCATCTCCGACAACTTCTACGCGGACAGCGACGTGAGCGTCGACGGCCACCACTGGCTGGCCGGTTCGCCGCCCAACGCCTGGACCGAAAGCACGCTCTCGGCAGCCTACGGCGAGCAGAAGAAGGACTTCCGGCTCGGCGACGCGCCCGGCCGGCTGCTCTTCGCCGGCTCCGATTCGAGCGTGCATCCCGAAGAGCAGCTTTCCGGCGGCACCCTCTGGCACCACCTGGAGCGCCACGCCATCCCCTTCCGCAACTTCGGCGAAGGCTTCGAGCTGGCCGGCGTGGATGAGGGCCGCAACCTCGAACCCACCGGCGCGCGCTTCCTCACCAACGTGCCCATGCCGGATCCGCTCTACCGCAACACCTCGCGGCAGTATCCCGGCTTCAATACCAACGTCCCCGATCAGTACCGCGCCAACCAGTTCATCGCCGAGATCGGCGAGCGCTACATCCGGACCGGAGAGGACCTGCCGCGTTTCATCTTCATCCACCTGCCCAACGATCACACCGCTTCCGCGCGGCCCGACGACGGCTATCCGTACCGCGAAAGCTATGTGTGCGACAACGACTACGCGCTCGGCCGCATCGTCGAGTTCCTCTCCGGCACGAAGTGGTGGCCGAACATGGCGGTCTTCGTCACCGAGGACGACGCGCAGAGCGGCGTGGACCACATCGACGCGCACCGCACCGTCCTCATGGCGATGGGGCCATGGATCAAGCGCGGTTACGTGAGCCACCGCAACACCAGTTTCCCCGGGCTGCTGAAGACCATCTTCGAGATCCTCGGCATCCCGCCGCTGAACCTGTTCGACGCTTCGGCCACCGCGCTCGACGATCTCTACGCCTCCCGGCCCGATCCCGCGGAGTACAAGCTGCTGCCCGTGGACCAGCGCATCTTCGATCCGGCGCGCGTGCGCATCTCGACCAGCGGAAAGCCGGGCGCGAAGATGGACCGGGATTAGCCGCGCCGGCCGGTATATACTGGTCCCCATACATTTTTGCCGTCACTCAGAGGTGATTCATTGCCAGGTAGCAGAGTTTGCCGTGCAGCCACAGTGCTGCTGATGGCCGCCGCCGCGTTCGCGCAGGCGCCGGCCCAGCCTCCCGCGCCGGGTGCGGGCCGCGGAGGCCGCGGGGGAGGAGGGTTCGGCAGCGCCTACCCGCAGCACGCGCCATCGGATCCCGCCATGGTGGAGCGCGGTAAAGCCATTTACGGCGTAAACTGCGCCTTCTGCCACGGTTCGGACGCGCGCGGCGGTGAAGGCGGCCCGAACCTGATCCGCTCCCAGGTGCTGCTCAACGACCAGAACGGCGAGCATCTCGCTCCCATCGTGCAAAAGGGACTGCCCGACCGCGGCATGCCCAAGTTCGATTTCTCCCTGGCCCAGATCTCCGATATCGCCGCCTTCATTCACAGTTTCCGGGTGGGCGGTTACGACCTCTCGCGCATGGCTCCGCCCAGCATCGTGGTGGGCGACGCCAAGGCGGGCGAGGCGGATTTCCAGTCCAGGTGCGCGTCCTGCCATTCCGCCGCGGGTGACCTGAAGGGCGTCGGGTCGCGCTTCGCCGATCCCAAGGTCCTGCAGCAGAACTGGCTGGTTCCCGGCTCGGGACGCGCTGGTCGCGGCGGCCCCGGCGGCGCATCCGCCGCCAACGTTCCGCCCGCCACCGTCACCGTCACGCTGGCCGGCGGGAAGAAGATGGAGGGCCGCCTGCTGCGCATCGACGATTTCCTGGTCACGCTCGCCGGCGCCGATGGCTTCGAGCACACGTTCCGCCGCGACGGCGCGCTCCGCGTGGAAGAGCACGATCCCCTGGAACCGCACAAGAAGCTGTTGCCCACTTACTCCGACAAAGAAATCCATGATGTAACCGCCTACCTGGTGACCCTCAAATGAAAATCGAACGCTACTTACTCGCACTCTCGATTTGCCTGGCGCCCGCCCTGGCTCCGGCGCAGGGTCTGGATCCTTCCGTGATCCTCCAGCCGCTGGCGGATTCCTGGCCGACCTACTCGGGCGATTACACCGGGAAGCGGCACAGCCGCCTGACCCAGATCAACCAGGCCAACGTGAAGAACCTGACGCTGGCCTGGACCACGCGGCTCACGCCCGGTTCGGCGTCGGGCGACGGCGGCGGGTTCGGATTCGGATTCGGCGGACGCGGCGGCGGCGCGCCGCTCATCGTCGGCGGCGAAGGCAGCGGCGAAACCGGCGGCCGCGCCGGCAACGTGAACATCCGCGCCTCCATCCTGGAGGTGAACGGAATCCTCTACCTCTCGGCTCCCGACAACGCCTGGGCGGTGGACGCCCGCGACGGTCACGAGATCTGGCACTACTTCTGGAAGACCAAAGGCGGCACCCACATCGGCAATCGCGGCCTCGGCATGTGGCACGACCGCCTCTACATGGAGACGCCCGACGACTACCTGGTCTGTCTTGACGCCAAAACCGGGAAGGAGTTGTGGCACAAGGTCATCGCCGACTTCTCCCTGCAATACTTCTCGACGCCCGCTCCGATCGTGATCGGCAATCACATCCTGGTGGGCACGGGCGACGATCTCGACGAACCCGGCTTCCTGCAGTCCTTCGATCCCGAGACCGGCGCGCTGCAATGGAAGTGGTACAGCGTCCCCATGGAGAAGGGCGACCCGGCGCTCAAAACCTGGGCCAACCTGGACGCGGCGCGGCACGGCGGCGGGCAGGTGTGGATCCCCGGCTCCTACGATCCCGAAACCCACCTGTACATCTTCGGCACCGGCAACCCGACGCCGGCATACACCGGGCAATCGCGCGGGGAACTGGACAACCTGTACACCTGCTCGCTGGTGGCGGTGAACGTGGATACCGGTAAGCTCGCGTGGTATTACCAGGTTGCGCCGCACGACACCCACGATTGGGACGCCACGCAGACGCCGATCCTGTTCGACGCGGAATTTGCCGGCAAACCGCGCAAACTCGTCGCCACGGCGGAACGCAACGGCTACTTTTTCGTGCTGGACCGCGTGACCGGCGAGCACATGGTCACCACCAAATACTCCGACAGCGTGAACTGGGCCAAGGGGTTGAACGCGAAAGGCGCCCCGGTGCGCGATCCGGGGAAGGATTCCACCATCGGCGGGTCGCTGGTCTCGCCCGACAACGGCGGCGCAACGAACTGGCCGCCCCCGACCTTCGATCCCGCCAGCGGGCTGTTCTATGTCCCCTCCAGCGACACTTACGCCATGTACTATCTGACCGAGACCGATCCGCGCGGCGCCATGGGGCTGGGCGGTAAGGACGAACAGTTTGTCGCGTCCTTCGGCAGTTACCTCACCGCGATCGATTATAAGACCGGAAAAGTCGCCTGGCGTCACAAGTATCCCGGCGGCGGGCGCAACGGGGGCAACGGACTGCTTACCACGGACGGCAAACTGCTCTTCGCCGGCGACCCGAGCGGCAACCTGGTCGCGTTCGATCCGCCTACCGGAAAGATCCTCTGGCATTCGCGCATCGGCAACGTCAGCAACGCGCCCGAGACGTTCCTGCTCGACGGCCACCAGTACCTCCTGGTCGCTGCCGGGGACACGCTGTTCTCCTTCACCCTCTACTGATCCCGGCGGATTCGGGGCTGGATCGGGCGGCCTTTCGGGGCCGCAGGGAGGGGTGTCTTCGGGCAAGGGCGGAGGCGGAGGCGGGGCCCGCTCGCGCTGGTAAAACTCCTCATGCTGCTCGACCGCCACCCCAACCTGCTGAACGAGCTCGACTCCGGGCGATAGCGCTGGACGGGCGGGCTTGGAACCGTGCGGGCGGGGCGACCAGCGCGGCGCCGCCGCCATGCTGATTTCCACCCGGACCTCGCCGCTTTCCCCCCCCGCCTCACACCACCAACATACAATCCCCATACGAGTAAAACCGGTACTCCTCCTCCACCGCGTGCCGGTACGCCGCCAGCGTGAGTTCCTTCCCGGCAAAGGCGCACACCAGCAGCAGCAGGCTGGTGCGCGGCAGGTGGAAGTTGGTCAACATCGCGCCGACCCTGCGGAATTCGGCCCCGGGATAGAGGAACAGGTCCGTCTCGCCTTCGAGGTCGCCCGTGCGCGCGGCCGTCTCGATCGTGCGCACCGCCGTCGTCCCCACCGCCACCACGCGCCGCGCGCGCTCCATCGCCCGCACCGTCTCACGCGGGACCCGGTAATGCTCCGAGTGCAGGTGCGCGGCTTCCACCTGCTCGGCGTGCAGCGGCTGAAACGTCCCCAGCCCCACGTGCAGAGTCACGTACGCGACCTCCGCTCCGGCGCCGCGGCACGCCTCCAGGACCTCGCCCGTGAAGTGCAGCCCCGCGGTCGGCGCCGCCACCGATCCCTTCTCCCGCGCGAACACCGTCTGGTACCGCTCCCGGTCCGCCTGCCCGTCGGCGCGCTTGATGTACGGCGGCAGCGGCACGTGCCCGATGCGCTCGAACGCCGTCCACGGATCTTCCTCGCCCCCAAACCGCACCGTGCGCTCCCCAAACTCGCCGCGCCCCGTGATCTCGCCCTCCAACCCGCCCTCGAAGTGGATCCGCTCGCCCACCCGCATCTTCTTCCCCGGACGCACCAGCGCCTGCCACTCCCGCCCGTCCCCCGGCAGCGGACGCAGCAGGAACACCTCCACCCGCCCGCTGAGGTTCTCCGCCCGCTTGGGATTGTGCTTTCCCACCGGCAGCGACCGCACCCCCGCGCGATGCCCGAACAGCCGCGCCGGAAATACGCGCGAATCGTTCAGCACCAGGCAATCCCCCGCGCCCAGGTACTCGGGCAGGTCGCGGAACCGCCGGTCCTCCCACCGCCCCGCGGCGCGATGCACAACCAGCATCCGCGACGCCGCGCGATCCTCCAGCGCCTGTTGCGCGATCCGCTCCTCCGGCAGGCGATAATCGAAATCGGCCAGTTGCATCCAGACTTCAGGTTACCGGAAACAGCGCCAACTGCTCCTCGTCCACCCAAAGCTCGGGACGATACTCCACCGGACCGCTCGTCAGTTGATACCGCGCGCGTACCCGTCGCACCTTCTCCGCCAGCGCCTCCTTGTAGCGCCGGCTCAGGTGGACGCCGCGCTCGAACGTGTCGCGATACCGCGCCGCCAGGTGCGGGAACTCCCGCTCCACGAACGGCAGGAACACCTGCTGCGCCGCCCCCGGCAGAAACAGCGGACCGCCGCCGAAGAAGTACGCCCCGGCCTCCTTCGCCGCCTTCGCCACCGCGTCCAGCGCCGCTTCCGAATCCGTGATCCCCGGCATGATCGGGTTCGGGAACACCCCCACGCACACGTCCGCCGCGCGCAGCCGCCGCACCGCATCCAGCCGCAACTCCACCCGCGGCGCGCGCGGCTCGAGCAACCGCGCCAGCGCCTCGTCCACCGTCGTGATCGTGATCTGCACTGAGAGCACGTTGCGCCGCCCGATCTCGCGCAGCAGGCGCAGGTCGCGCAGAATCAGGTCGCTCTTAGTCGTGATCCCGAGGCGCCAGCCGCGCTCCCGCGCGAACACCTCCAGGATCGCCCGCGTGCGCTCGAAGCGCCGCTCCGCCGGCTGGTACGGATCCGTCGCCGTGCCCAGCGCGATCTGGTCGCGCTTGTCCGCCCGCGCCAGTTCCTGCCGCAGCAGCACCGCCGGCGCGATCTTGGCGTAAATCCGGTCCTCGAACGAGTGTGGATCCAGTTCCATGAACTCGTGCGTGTAGCGCGCGTAGCAGTATTGGCAGCCCATCTCGCACCCGCGATACGGGTTGATCGTCCACTGAAACGGCATGTTGGGCTTGGTGCGGTTGAGGATCCTGCGGGTGGGGATTTCGAAATACTCCACCGCGCGCTTGGCTTCGAGCAGCCGGCTTTCCGCCGCCAGCCGCGCAATACCTACGAGCGCCATGAATCCATTTTCGCTGTTTCTTCGCCTTTTGGCAAGCCGTATTTCGCCGTTGGATCCGGATCGCCGCTAAGCCCCTCGCCCCCGCTACTTCTTCGTCGAACCCGCCGGCTGCTTGGCGATGATCAGGTCCTTGATCTTCTCGTACGTTGCCTGCGGGATGATCTTCTTCTGCACCAACTGGTTCTTCGCCCGGTACGGACGTCCGGCGATGATCTTCGCCGAATACGCATCCCCGATGCCCGGCAGCGCCTTCAACTGCGCTTCACTGGCGCTATTGATGTCGAGCAGCGTCCCCTGGGCCGCGCCGGTTGCCGCCGTCGCCGCGCTCTTGGCAGCCGTCTTGGATGGCATCTTCTTCGTCTGCGGCTGCGGCGCCGCCATCAGGATCGCACTGGTGAGAAGAATCAGAAACCACTTCGCAAGTTTCATGGCGTCTCTTTTCCGAACCTCTCTTCGAATTGGGCCACCTTGCCCAGCCTGCGGCGATGCCTCTCCGCTCCGGAGAACTTCGCCTCCACGTAGATCCGGACCAGTTCCACCGCCAGTTCCGAACCCACCACCCGCGCGCCCAGACACATCACGTTGCAGTCGTCGTCCTCCACGCACTGCCGCGCCGAGAAACTGTCGTGACACGTCGCCGCGCGAATCCCCTTGAACTTGTTGGCCGCCACGCACGCACCCGCGCCGCTGCCGCAGAGCAGGATCGCCCGTTCCGCCGCCCCGCTTAGCACCGCGTGCGCCACCTTTGCCGCGTAATCCGGATAGTCGGCAGGCTCGGTAGAGTCGGTGCCGAGATCGTCCACCGCGTGCCCCTGCGCGCGCAGGGATTCGGCGACGTGCTGTTTGAGCGCCACACCGGCGTGATCGGACGCGACGGCCAGATGCATGCCTTACAGGATACCTGAGCCCGCCCGCCGCAGCACCAGCACCGCGTTCAGCCCGCCGAAGGCGAACGAATTGGAAATCGCCCACTCCACTTCGGCGCGCCGCGATACGTTGGGGATCACGTCCAGGTCGCACTCCGGATCGGGCTCGCTGTAATTCGCGGTCGGCGGGAGGATGCCGTCGCGCAGCGCGGTCACCGTGGCCAGGCACTCCAGCGCCGCCGCCGCGCCCAGCGCGTGCCCGTGCATGCTCTTAGTGGAACTCACCGGCAGCCGCCCGGCGTGCGCGCCGAACACCTTGCGGATGGCCGCCGTCTCGGTGGGATCGTTGGCCGAAGTCGCCGTGCCGTGCGCGTTGATGTACCCCACCGCTTCCGGCGCGATCCCGGCATCCTTCAGAGCCGCCTGCATCGCCCGCGCCGCGCCGTCCACCGAGGGCTGCGTGATGTGGCTGGCGTCGGCGCTCATGCCGAACCCGGCGATCTCGGCGTGAATCCGCGCCCCGCGCGCCAGCGCCGCCTCCAGCGGTTCGATCACGAACATGGCCGCGCCCTCGCCCAGCACCATCCCGCGCCGGTCCTTCGAAAACGGCCGGCACGTGTCCGGCGCCACCACCCGCATCGCCTCCCACGCCTTGAGGATGCCGAAGCTGAACGGCGCTTCGCTGCCGCCCGTGATCGCCAGGTCCGTCATCCCGCTGCGCACCATCCAGAACGCCTGCCCGATGGCGTGCGCCGCGCTCGAGCACGCCGTCGAAATCGTGAAACTCGGCCCCGTGATGCCGAACTCCATCGAGATGTGGCTCGCCCCCGCGTTGGCCATCGTCTTGGGGATGGTCAGCGGATGCACCCGGTTGTTGCCCTTCTTGTAGACCTCGACGAACCCGATGTCCTCGGTGGATTGCCCGCCCACGCACGAGCCCGTGACGATGGCCGCGCGCTCGCGCAGTTCCGCGGTCCAGTCCACGCCCGCGTCCGCCGCCGCTTCCCGCGCCGCGATCACGGCGAACTGCGCGAAGCGGTCCATGAAGTCCGCGCGCCGGTCCTCGAACCAGGCGGCGTGCGAGTAGTCCGGCACCTCCGCCCCGTTCTGGAACCGCAGTTGGGTACAGTCGGTAGAGCGGATCGGCCCGATGCCGCTTCGTCCCGCGCGCAGCGATTCGGCAAACTCCGCCGCTGTGCGCCCGAGCGCGCTGATCGCGCCCGCCCCGGTGATGACGACCCGTCTCATCTACTGCGCGGGCTTGGCGCCGCCCGCCTTGGCTTCCACCAGGCGCGCCACACCCTCGACCAGGTCGCGCACGCTCCTCACCTTGTGCGCCTCCTCATCCGGAATGTTGATGTCGAACTCGTTCTCGAGTGCGAACAGGATCTCCATCGCATCCATGGAATCGATCCCGAGTGCCAGAAACTCGCTGTCGATGGTGACCGTTTCGGCGGGAATCCGCTTGGCCGAAGCAATCGTGTTCAGCACGCGTTGCGTGAATTCGTCGGACATAAGAGTCGCGTTACCGTCTCCAAATGGTACCCCTGGTCCAGCAGCTCGGGAACCAGGCGGCGAATCGCCTCCACGGTGGCGCCGGCATCCGGCGTCACGCGCAACTCGCGTCCATCGTGCAGGCAGAGGATCGATCCGTTCGCGGTCTGGGCCCTCATGCGTGCCGCTATCTCGTCCGCCCTCAGCTTCCAATCATAGCCGATTGCGCTCCACATCACGCCGGTCAGCCCCAGTTCCTTCTGCGCCCGCCGCAATCCGAACCACCTCACCCCGAACGGCGCCCGGAACCAGCGCGGCCGCGCGCCGGTGTTCCGTTCGATGGCTTCCTGCGCCCGCGCCAGCTCCGCGCGGATCCCGGCCGGCGTCTTCAGGAACAGGTACGGATGCGAATAGCTGTGGTTGCCGATCTCGTGTCCCGCGGCCGCCGCCTCCCGCGCCACCGCCGGAAGCCGCTCCACGTTGGCCCCGCAGAAGAAGAACGTCGCCGCCGCCCCGTGCCGCGCCAGGATCTCCACAATCGCCGGCGTGGCTTCGCTCGGCCCGTCGTCGAAGGTGAGCGCGACTGCCCGCCGCTCCCCCGGCCCCTTCCACACGCTGGGCGCGAACACCGCCGACGATCGCCCGCGCACCGCCCACGCCATGATCCCCGCTCCGGCAGCCGCGGCCGCCGGCAGCGCGGGCGCCACGCTCACTTGAACCTCCTCTTGTAGAAGAAGTCCAGGCCCAGCAGCCCGTTTTCTTCGCGCAGCGCCACCGCCGACCACTGCTTGGAAATCGACCACTCCACCTGCACCACCTGCGGATTGCTCGTGGTCACGTCCGTGATGTAGGTGAATGTCAGGTTCGGCGTGATCTGCTGTTCCAGCGTCAGCCGCGCCTGCGGGTTGTACTCCACGCCCGAAATCGAAGGGTCGATGCGTAGCTTGCTCACTCCGAAGAAGCGCTGCAGCCGCCCCGCCACCGGGTTGGCGATGGCGCTCCCGAGCAGCGCCGACGCGCCCGCCTGCTGGAACGATTGCGGCGCCTCCGTCTGTTGCCGCAGCAGCGAAGGGTCGCTCGTCGGCGTCCGCCCCTGCGCCAGCAGCGCCACAATCTCGCTGAACTGCAGCGGCGGGTCCGACCGCGGCGTCAGCGTCAGCTTGTTCAGCGGACCCGTCACCGAAAGCGTGATATCGATCCCGCGCGCCTTGGTCTCCAGGTCCACGTTCAGAATCGGCTCCACCTTGATCGGATTGTAGAAGTTGATCGTCCCCTGGTTCACCGAATATTGCGTGCCGAAAAACGCCAGCTTGCCTTGCGTGATCGCAATCCGTCCCAGCACCGCCGGATTGGTCATGGTACCGCGCAGCCGCAGGCTCGCCTCCGCCTGAACCCCCTCGGTCAGGGAACTCTCGAACTCTGTTTCCGGCGCCGTTTCGACTTGCACGTCGAAGCCCATCCCGCCCAGCAGCCCCGGCCGCGCCGAGGGCGTCCGCACCGGCTCCGCGGATTTCGCCAGCAGCGAACTCAAATCGCTCTGCAGGTTCACGCCCGTGCGCAGGATCGTGATGCTGCCCGAAAGCGTGCTCGCATCCTCCGTTCCGGTCAGGTTCAGGCTCGCGTTGGCCAGCGTGCTGACGCCCTCCGGGTAGCGCACCCGCACCTGCCGCGCCCGCGCGTGCAGGCGGAACACCAGCGGCCCCCTCCCGTATTGCACGAAGCCGGAAAGATCGATTTTGCCGCCGCCGGTATCGCCGCTCAGGCTCTGGATGGTGGCCCGGTCGTTATTGAACGCCACCACGCCGGACGCGCCGGAGATTCCGTTCGGCACCCCCTCGATGTTGAACGCCGCGTTCTGAAACTCCATCCGGCCCTGGACCTGCGGCGAGGCGTACGTACCGCGGATCGTGGCGTTGGTAGTCACGCTGCCCTCCGTCACCACATCCGGCAGAAAGTCTTCCACGAAGCGCAGGTCCGCGTGTCCTTCCACCCGCAGGTCCAGGGGCTGCTTCTGCTCCACCGCGATGCGCCCGCCCGCCGTGAGATCGGTTCCCGGCCCCACCAGGTGGAAGCTGTCCACCGTGACCACCGATTTCGCGTAGTGCGCCACGATCGGCCCGCGGTTGGCGATGCGCAGCGGGTTCGCGCCCGTCTCCGCGCCGGTCGCCGCGCCCGCCTCGAAGCGCGGGATGCGCAACTCCGCGCGCAGCGACTTCGCCTCCAGCGCGGGCCCTTCGATCTGCAACTCGCCGTCCGCCGATCCTTCCAGCCGCGACGCCTCCTGCAAGGTCAGCCACGCGCGCAGATTCGCCAGGTCCAGCTTGTTGAACGTCACCGTCGCGCGCCCCGGGTAATCGCCTTCCAGCCGCCACTCGCCCGAGCCCTTCACCGCGGCGCCCGCCGCCGTCGCGTCCAGGCTGGCGCGCAGCACATTGCCTTCCGACCGCGCCACGAGATGAGCGTCGCCCACCGGCTTGTCCGTCAGCACCAGTCCCTTCACGGCGATATCGCCGTTCACCGCCAGCAGGCGCCAGGAGGTCCCAGCCGCGGGATCGAGTTCGACTTCACCGCGCACCGCCGCCTGGACCGTGCCCGCCAGGTCTTCGCGCTGTTCGTGCAGCGCGCGGATGGATTCGAGCGTCATCGCGTTCGTGGCTAGGTCAAACCGCACGCGTCCGCGATCGAAATGTCCCGGCGCGTGATCGAAGGCGCCCGACAGGGTTACCCGCTTGGCGCCCGCCGCGATCCGCGCGTCCCGCACCTCGATCCGGTGGCCGCTATAGGAGGCGTGCCCGGTGATGCGGTCGAACGGCTCACCCTGAAAGCCCCCCTTGACGATTTCCACGTCGCTCTCGACCCGCGGAGCGCCCGCCGTGCCGTTCAGAAACGCCGTCGCTGTCAGGCTGCCCGTGGCGTCCACGCTTTTGGCCCCGGCCAGCCCCAGCAACTCGGCCAGCGGGCCGTTGCGCAGCGTGACGCTCCCCGCCACCGGACTGGCGTCCGTCACCTTCCACTCGCTCAGCACTACCGATCCCTGCGCCTGCACGCGCAGTTTGCCGCGCGCCGCCACGCCGTTCTGCAACCGCGCCACGTCAGGCCCCGCCAGCACGTCGCCCTCGAAGCTGTCCACCAGGTTCCCCTGGTACGCCACGCGCGTCGCCCGCAGGTGCCCGGAGACGCGCGGCGAGGCGAGGGCACCGGTCACCGTGCCGTCGAACGCCGCTGCTCCCTGCTCCAGCTTCACGGGAAACTCCGCCGCGTTAACGCCCAGCGCGGGCAGCACGTCGTTCAAGTCCCGCGTCTCCGCCCGCACCCGCAACTGCCTGCCGATCGCGCCCGAAAACTCCACGCGCGAGTGCGGCAGTGTCACCGCGCCGCTCCCCAGATCCAGCGTTCGCGTACGCGCCTCCCACGCCGCCGCGACGTGCCCGTTCACCGGTTCGCCCGTCGCCGCGGGGGAAAGCGTCAGGTCGCCTTCCGCCTGCAGCGCCGCCGCGTCTCGGAACGCGCCCCGCGCCCGCACCTTGCCGTACACCAGCGCGTCCCAGGGCAGCTTTTCCGGACTGTACATCGCCACCGTGCGCGCCGCCTGAATGCCGGCCACTTCCCCCGCCGCCGAGTAGCGCGCCGCGTCGCGCACCTGCGCTTCGCCGGTGAACGTGCCGCCCAGCGCCGTGATCGCGATGCCGCGGAAATCCAGATCGCGCCCGCGGATCTCCACCTGCGCGATGCGCCCCTCCACCGGTTCGCGCCGCGTGCCGCGCACGTAGTACCCGGAGAGGCGCAGCGCGTTCACATCCACGGTGCCGCGCTCGATCGCAAGCGTGCCCTCCGCGCGGTAGCCGGACAGGTCCACCGTGTTGTCGCGATACGCCGCGCCGGCGGCGTGCGCCGCGCCGCGCAGCGCGATTCCCCCCGCCGGATTCCACGTGCCCGTGCCGTCCACCATGCCCTGCCCGGCGCGCAGTTCGCTCACCCGGAACATGCGCCCGACCTCCGCCAGCGGCGCGCGCGCCACGTACGCGAAGGAAGCATGCGGGTTCACCAGATCCTCCAGCGCGCCGCGCACATCCAGCGTCACGCCGCCGGAAACGATCCTCCCCGCCTCCACCGCGATGCGGTTGCGCTCCATCGCGATCCCCAGGTTCACAGTAAACGCACGCGGCGCGTAATCGTCGTAGCTCACCATCACCGGGTCGGCGTGCAGCGTGCCCTGGTAGCGCGGCACGTTCGCCGCGTACGCCAGTTGGATGGCCAGGTTCCGGCCCTCAAAATTGATCGGGGTGCTGCCCCTCCCTTCGATTTCGAAGGTGCCGCTCCACAGCCGGAAGCGGCCCACCGCCAGGTCCAGGATCGTCTCCGCCGTACTGCGCGCGCCCGTCTGCCTGACCTTCGGCGCCGGGATGTTGGTGCGCCCGCCGGGGCCGATCGAGAGGTAGACGCGCGGCCCGGCCACATCCAGCGAAAGCACGTCCACGCTCGGTTTGAAAAGCGAGATCAGCTTGAGCCCCACCCGCACGTTCTCCGCGCGGAACAACGGCGGCTTGTCCGATCCCTCGGTGCCATGCAGCACCAGGTTTCGCACTTCCGCGGTGAAATGCGCGCGGTCGAAGCGGAAGGCGGCGATCTCCACGCGCCCGCCGGTGGCCTTCTCCACGGTGGCGATCAGGCGCGCGCGCACCAGGTCGAAGAACCACTGGCTTTGCAGCGTGAAGTAGCCCCAGGCCAGCAGAATCGCCAACAGGGCCGCCGCGCCGCCCGCCAGATACAACGCCATGCGCCGCCGGCGGCTCACTGGAAGACCTCCTGGTGCATGATGATCGTGGTCCGCCGGCGCGCGTCTTTCAGCCACTGCTCCACCTGCTGATCGGCGCGGCTGGAGATCAGGGAGCGCTCCGCGTCGGCCGTACTCAGCCGGTTCTGCCGCGCGAGTGCCGCCACTTCCTGGTCCGTCACCAGCACGCTGCTTTCGAAGCGGAGTTCGATGAAACGCAACAGGGTCCGCTCCCAGGCCAGCACTTCCAGCAGGTCGCGCTCCGTGATCCCGTAATCGGCCAGCGCCTTCCGGTAGGCGGCGTCGTCGGGGTAGTGCGTCTTCTTGAAGTCATCGAGGATCGGCGCCAGTTCCGCCGCCGAAGGCAATGGATAGCGGCTGTTCTCCAGTTCCCGTTCGATCAGCTTCTGCTCGATCATCTTGTCCGCGGTCGCGCGCCGGTTCGCCGGGCTGAAATCCGGTTTCACGCCGTTCTGCAACGCCACCACCCGGATCTGCCGGTTGAGATCGCTCTCCGTGATCACGCGGTTGCCTACCGATACCGCGATGCGGTCGATGATCTCCGCCCGGCCCGCGAAAGCGGCCAGCCCCAGCAGCAGCGGAATGGAAAACCGGATTCTCAAAACGTCTGCCCGATCGAAAAGAAGTATTGAAAATGGCTGATGCGCTGGAGCACGCACTTGGCCGGGTACGTGACGCACGGATCCACGCCGGCGTTCACCAGGTCCTGCTGGTTGTTGGCCTTGAAGCCGCGGAAATACGGCGGATTGATGCTGTAGGCCAGGTCCACTCGGAAGGGTCCGATGGGCGTGCGGTAGCGGATGCCGAACCCCACGGCGTGAACCGTGTAATTGAAATCCTGCTCGTTGTGCTGCGACCAGCGCAGCGAAACCTTGCCGATGCTCGAGAAGATGTTGCCCATGTCGTGAAACAGCACTCCGCCGATGTTATCGCCGATCAGCGGAAAGCGCAGTTCCGTCTGGTTGAACAATAGCGCGGTGCCGCCGATGGGGAAGCCCGTGGTGAGATCGCGCGGACCCGCCTGGTAGTCGGGAAAGCCGCGCTGGGAGTTGTTTCCGCCGCCGAAGAACCGCTCCGCCAGAGGGATCGCGTTCAGCGGATCCCCATTATTGTTGAGCGCGTGGATGACGCCGACTTCGAGACTGCGCGCCAGCACGAATCGCTTCCCGATCGGATGATAGGTGGCGTTGCGCGCCAGGAAACGGACGTAGTTGAACTGCGAGCCGAACGCATGCTCTGCCAGGCCCAGGTCGAGCGTGTTGTAGATGCCGCGGTGCGGTTCCACGGGATCGTCGCGGCGGTCTTGGATCAGCGCGAAAGAAAGCACGCCCACGCGCTCCGGCTGGGAGAGCAGCGGGATCAGCAGCGGCGAAATCTTGAGCGTGGAACGGTCCACGCTCACGCGCCGGAACGTGTACCGGTAGAACAACGTGGTCGCCTTGCTGACCTTCTGCGAAAGCTGCTCGCTCTGCTCCCATCGCTTGAAGTTGAAGGTGCGCACGTCTCGCGAATCTTCGTACAGCCCGGTGAAGGATACGTTCAGGCTGTCGTGGTGTCCGAAGCGCGGCCAGCTATAGTTGAGCAGCGCGCGCCGGTCCAGCGTGGAGACGCGGGTGCGCAGGCTGACCGTGTGTCCCGCGCCCCAGAGGTTGATGCGGGTAACGTCCAGGCTGACGCGCGGCGAAAATCCGGCCTGTCCGGCGGGCGCGTCCAGGCAGGTCTGGCAGCCGCCGATTCGCGCGAATTCCGCACCGAACCCGACCCCGACCGAATAGCGCGCCGCCTCTTCCATGTTGTAGACCACGTACTTGCGATCCGTGTCCCCGTCCGGATTCTGGATGGCGGCGTCCACCTTGGCGAACACCCCCAGGTCGTACAGCCGCCGCTGGGTATCGGTGATCGCGGTGGGCGACAGCGGATCCCCGGGATTCAACTGCAGTTGGCGCGCCACCAGGGAAGGACGCGTGGTCTTCAGCCCCTGGTGGTTGATCACCACTTCGCGCACGAACTGCTGCTGCCCCTCGGTGATCTTGAACACCACGTCCAGGCGGTACGGATCGTTCGCGGAGGGTTTGGAGTTCCACTCGAACGTGGCCTTGGGGAAGCCGCTCTCGAAGTAGCGCGCCAGGATGGCGTCGCGGTCCAGCGCTACGTTGAACTCGCTGAACGGCTGGCCTTGAGTGGAACTCAGCCGCGCCAGCAGCGATTCGCGGTTCAGCTTCTCCACCCCCTCCAGTTGCACGCTGTTCACCAGGTACTGCCGCCCTTCCTCGATGTGCAGCGCCACGGCCAGTTCCCCGGGATTGCCGCGGTAATCGTCCTGCGTGACGGCGGTTACCTTCACGTCGCGGAACCCGTTGGATTCGTACACATTGCGAATCGTGTCTTCATCCCTGCGCAGCAGGCTGCCGCTGAAGCGTCCATGCGGGAACTGCAGGAAGTTCGCGGTCTGCAGGAACATGCGGGATCGGAGCGTCTCCGTGCTGAAGTAGTGGTTGCCGTCAATCGTAATGGACACCAGCTTGTGCCGCCGCCCGGTGGCGATCAGAAAATCCAGGCTGGCTCTGTCCCGGATCACCGCCTGCTCCTTGAACTCCACCTGCGCTTCGAAGTAGCCCTGCGATTGCAGATAGTCGCGCAGGTTGCCTGCGCCCTCCACCAGCAGGTCGTGGTCCACGGCGTGCTCTTCGTAAATCGGGATCAGCCGCTGCAGCCGCCGCTTGGGGAATTTGTACCCCACCGGGTTCACCTGAATGCGCGGCCCGGCTTCGATGCGCAGGACCGGTATGGCGGCGTTGCGCGCCGGATCGTAGCGCACCGATTCCAGCGTGACCTTGGCCTCCAGCCGGTTCTCCTTCTGGTACAGGTTGCGAATGCCCTCCAGCCCCCTGCTCACGCGCGCCTGCGTCATCGGCTTCCAGGTGTGGATGATCCAGCGGCGGAACTTCGTCGCCGCCACGATCCGCTGGAGCGACACTTTGAGATCCCCGGTCACGTCCGGCGGAGCGAAGCGCGCCCGCCGTCCGCTTTCGATCTGGAAGCGGATGTGGATCTGCTGGTAGCGGTCGTCGTAATCGAAGACGGGCCTGACCGCCGGCGTGAACAGCCCGTTGCCCTCCAGCAGGCGGCGCTGCGAATTCACCGCCTGGTCCAGGCTCGCATCGCTGTAAGCCGTGCCCAACTCCAGGCGCGAGGCGTTCACCAGTTGTCCCGCCGTCGGCGGATCGTTCACCTTGCCGCCCGCGCTCACGTTGCCCACGAACCAGCTATTCCTGGTGCGGAACGTGACGATCACTCCCTGGTTGTAGGGCTCGGCGTCCACCTGGATATCGGCGTAGCGTCCGGTGGCGAAGAGGCGCGCGATGCTCTCGCGCACCACGTCCATCGAGAGCGGCTGTCCCCGTTTGAGCGGCAGGATCTGGAACAACTCCTCGCCTTCGATCGGCTGCCGCGGCGGATCGAACCGGATATTGACCACACTTCGCCCGATGTAAGCATTGGACTGCGCCGGAATTATGCCGGGAAAGGCCGCTATCAGCAAGACAAGGCCCGGCAGGTAGGCGTGCTGCGGTCGCACCGAACTCATTTTATCGTAAGGCCTTTCCAGCAACTCTGTTACCATCGGCGGTGATGGACGCTTCCCAACGGGAACGCTACTCGCGGCAGATCCTGTTCCCGCCCGTCGGGGAGCGCGGGCAGGAGCGGCTTTGCGCGGCCCATGCGGTGATCGCCGGATGCGGCGCGCTCGGCAGTTTTCACGCCGCGAGCCTGGCTCGCGCCGGCGTCGGACGCCTCACCATCATCGACCGCGACTACGTCGAGCCCAGCAACCTACACCGGCAGTTTCTCTTCGAGGAGGCCGACGCCGAAGCCGCGCTGCCCAAAGCCGCGGCCGCCGCGCGCCACATCGCGCGCATCAATTCCTCCATCGAAGTGCGCGCCGCCGTGGCCGACCTCACGCCCTCCAACGTGGAAGATCTACTCGGTAACGCTTCCATCGTCCTCGACGGCACGGACAATTTCGAAGCCCGCTACCTGATCAACGATTTCGCGGTCAGCCGCGGCATCCCCTGGGTTTACGGCGCCGCGGTGGCCGCCTACGGACTCACCATGCCGGTGATCCCCGGGCGCACAGCGTGCCTGCGCTGCGTCTATCCCGAGCCGCCCTCGGGCGCGCAACCCACTTGCGAGACCGCGGGCGTGATGGGCGCGATCGTCTCCGCGGTGGCGTCGCTACAGGTGGCCGACACGCTGCGCATTCTCGTCGAAGGGGAAGTCCACGCGCGCATCACCACCCTCGACGTGTGGGGCGGGATCGTGCGCCAGGTGGAAGGTCCGGCGCGCGATGCCGACTGCCCCTGCTGCGCGCGGCGCGAGTTCCCCCACCTGGAAGAGAAGGCGCGCCCGCCGGTGAGCCTGTGCGGGCGCAACGCGGTGCAGGTGCGCGGATCGGGCGCGCTCGATCTGCCCGCGCTCGCCGCGCGCCTGGAACCGCTCGCGGCCGTGCGCGTCAACGAGTTCGCGCTGCGCGCGCAGTTGAGCGGCTACGACATCACGGTCTTCGCCGACGGCCGCGCTATCATCAAGGGAACCGACGACCCTGGGATCGCGCGCAGCCTGTACGCGCGCTACATCGGATAGGAGGGGACCTTGTCCATCGCGCTCGTCACCGGCACCAGCACCGGGATCGGACTCGCTACCGCCGTCACGCTCGCGCGCGCCGGCCACACCGTCTACGCCACCATGCGCAACCCCGCCGGAGGCGCGGCGGAGGTCCGCGCCGTCGCGCAGGCCGAAAACCTGCCCATCCACGTCCTGCAACTGGACGTGAACAGCGACGAAAGCGTCCGCGAGACCTTCGCCCACGCCGGGCCGCTGGACGTGCTGGTGAACAACGCCGGCGTCGGCGGCCACGCCTCGGTCGAGGAGATGCCGCTCGAAGAATTCCGCTCCGTGATGGAGACCAACTTCTTCGGCGCGCTGCGCTGCATCAAGGCCGCGCTGCCTGCGATGCGCGAGCGGCGCGCCGGACTGATCGTGAACGTGACCAGCGTGGCCGGGCGCCTCGCCGGCGGAGCGCAGGGAGCCTATTCGGCGTCGAAGTGGGCACTGGAGGCGCTCAGCGAATCGCTGGCCTGCGAAGTGGCCGCCTTCGGCATCCGGGTGGCGGTGGTGGAACCGGGCGTGATCGCGACGCCGATCTTCGGCAAGAGCGATATGCGCGGCGAATCCATCTACCCGCACGCCCGCCGCCTGGACGCCTTCTTCCGCGCCTCCCTGAAGAACCCGGTCTCGCCCTACGTGGTGGGCGAAGCCATCCGCGACATCGTGGCCGGCGGCAACGGCAAACTGCGCCATCCCGTGGGACCCGACGCGGCGCCGCTGATCGCCTCGCGCGCCGCCACCAGCGACGAAGACTGGATCGCCAGCCAGGCGGTCAGCGACCGGGAGTGGTGCGAGCGCATCGGCCGCGCCTTCGGCATGAAGATCGATCTGTAGCCCTAATATCCCAGTTGCTTGTTGACCACGTTGAGCAGCGGCTCGCCTTTTCTGAAGCGCTCGAACTGCTGGAGGAAGAAGCGCATCGCCTGCTCGGTCCAGTCGCTGGTGTGATCGGCGCAGTGCGGGCTGAGCAGGACGTTGTCCAGCTTGTAGAACGGGTGCCCTTCGGGGAGCGGCTCCTTGTCGAAGACGTCGAGCGCGGCGCCGCGGATGCGCCGTTCGGTGAGCGCGCGCAGCATCGCGGCTTCGTCGATCACCGGACCGCGTCCCACGTTGATCACCACGGCGCCGGGCTTCATGGCGGCGAATTCGCGTTCGCCGAGCAACCCGCGCGTCTCCGGCGTGAGCGGCGCCGCCGCCACCACGTAATCGCAGGCCGCGATCATCTCCGCGCGGCGTTCCGGCGGGAACACTTCGGCGGCGAATTCGTCGGCCGCGCCCGCCGCCGCGTGCCGCTTCACCGCCAGCACCCGCATTCCCATGGCGCGCGCGCGCGACGCCACCGCGCGCCCGATATCGCCGTAGCCCACGATGCCCACGGTCTGCCGCGAGATCTCCTCCACGTCGAACTGCTCCCAGAGCCCGGCCTCCTGGTTGCGCAGCATGCGGCGGAAATCTTTGGCGAAAAACAAAATCGCGCCCAGCGCGAATTCTCCCAGCGACGGGCTGAACACGCCGGTCCCGTTGGTGAGGGGGACGGGGCTGGCGATCAGTTCCGGGAAGAGCACGCTGTCCACGCCCGCGCTGCGCGTGTGCACCCACCGTACGCGCGGCGCCAGCGGGAAGACCGCGCGCAGCAGGTTGCCGCCCAGCGCCCAGTTGAAGATCGCGTCCGCGTCTTCGACGAGGTTCTCGAAGGCTTCGACGCTGGTGCCCACCGCGAGATTGGTTTCCGCGGGCAGTTGTTCGAGCAGCGCGAGATTTCTATCCGTGAGGTCCGAGGTCAATACCAGCAGCGTAAGATTGCCCATCAGGAGAAAGCTATCACACGTGGGATGCCTCTCCGGCGTGCTAGGATGAGCGGCCAGTGAGATCTCGTTGGGAAACGGTGCTGGGCGTTCTGTTCCTGGTCAACGTCCTGAACTTTTACGATCGCCTGGTGCTGGGCGCGGTGCTGGAGCCCGTGCGCCGCGAGTTCGCGCTCTCCGACACGCAACTGGGCGCCATGGTCACGCTCTTCACCCTGGTGTTCGCAGCCGCCGGACTGCCCGCGGGGCGCCTCTCCGATACGCGCGGGCGGCGCGGGCTGCTCGCCCTGGGAATCGCCGCGTGGGCCGCGCTCACCGGACTCTCCGCGCTGGCGGTGAATTACGCGATGCTGCTGGCGACGCGCCTTGGCGTGGGCATCGGCGAAGCCGTGTGCACGCCCGCGGCCACGAGTTGGATCGGCGACACCGCGCCGCCCGGGCGGCGCACCCGCGCCATGGCGTGGTTCATGATGGCGGTGCCGGTGGGCGGCCTGCTCAGCTACGCGATCGGCGGCGGGGTGGCGCAGGCGCTCGGATGGCGCGCCGCCATGGCGGTGGCGGCGGCGCCCGCGCTGCTGCTGGCGCCCGCCGTGCTTTGGCTGAAGGAACCGGCGCGCACCGCGCAGTCCGCGGCCGCGCCGGCCGCGTGGCAGCCCGGCAAAGGGTTCTGGTGGATCGCCGCCTCCGGCGCGGCGGTCAACTTCGCGCTCTACGCCTTCTCCACGTTCCTGCCCGCGATGCTGACGCGCTATCACGGGATGACGGTGGCGTCTGCGGGGGTATGGGTGGGGATCGGCACCGGAGTCTCGGGAATCGCGGGCGCGCTGGCGGCGGGCGCGGCGGGCGACCGCACGCGCTCCCGCCTCGGTCTCACCGCGTGGGTCATGCTGGCCGCCGCGCTACCCATGTTCCTGGCGCTGCGCGTTTCACCCGGCGGCGCCGGCATGGCGGTGACGCTGGCGATGATCGCCTACGGCATGATGCAGATGTATTACGGGCTGGTCTACGCGGCGCTCCACGACCTGGTGCCCGCCGGGGCGCACGGCCGCGCAATGTCGCTGTATTTGCTGGTGACCTACCTGGGCGGCGCATCGTGGGGTCCGGTGGCCACCGGGCGGCTCAGCGACTGGCTGGCGCGCGCTTCCGGGTTGGGTGGTGAAGCCGCGCGCGCCGCCGGCTTGCACGGCGCCCTGTACGTGGTCCCGGCGCTGGCCGTGGTGCTGGCGGGGATACTGTGGATGGCGGCCCGTTCCGGTGAACCAAGGTGGTCCAAAATTCGCGGTTAAGTGATTGAAAAACGGTTGAATTTTGGACCAACCTGGTTCATTTCTCCGGCGTTTTGTAGCGCTCCAGGAGCGCCAGCGCGGCGCCATTTCCGTGCTCGGCGGCGAGGCGGGCGTGACACCAGGCGGCGGCGTCGTCGGCGCGCGCGATGTAGATCTCGGCCAGCGCGTTGTGGGCGTCGCCGAAGGCGGGATCGAGCCGCACGGCTTCGAGCAACAGGCCGAGCGCATCCTCCTGCCGGTGCGCGACGCGGTACAACTGCGCGAGGTGGTAGTAGGGCTTCGCGTTCGCCGGTTCGCGGGCAATCCAGGCGAGTTGCTCGTCGATCTGCCGCCGCGTTTCGTGATCGAGCGCGAACTCGATCACCTCTTTGCGCCAGAAGCTCACTTCCCCGCCCCCACCAGAATCAGCCGCACGTCCATCACGTTGGTATGGGTGGGACCGGTGACGACCAGGTCGCCGAGCGGCGCGAAGTAGCGGTACGAATCGTTGGCCTCCAGGTAGCGCGCGGCGTCGGGCTTGCGGCTCAGGGTGGCGCCGTCGGCGATGGCGCCGGCGGCGTCGGTGGGGCCGTCGGTGCCGTCCGTGCCCGCGCTGAAGATCACGGTATCGGGCACGCCCGCGATTTCGATGGCCGCGGCCAGCACGAACTCCTGGTTGCGCCCGCCGAGTCCGCCGCCCTTGAGCGTGACCGTGGTTTCGCCGCCGGTGATCACGCAGGCGGGCGGCTTGAGCGGCCGTCCGCGCCGGGCGATCTCGCGCGCGATGGCGGCGTGCATGCGCGCGATCTCGCGCGTTTCGCCCTCGATCTCGCTGGAGAGGATCAGGGTGCGGTAGCCGAGTTCGCGGGCGCGAGCGGCGGCGGCGTCCACCGCCAGGCGGTTGCTGCCGATCACGGTATTCATCGCGGCGGAGTGCTTGGGCGTCTCCGGGACCTCGCCGGCGGCGCCGCGTTCCAGTCGCCCGCGCACGCTCGCCGGCACGCGTTCGCGGATGGCGAACTTATCCAGGATGGCGAGCGCGCCGGCGAAGGTGGACGCGTCCGGCGCGGTCGGTCCGGAGCCGATTACATCGAGGTTGTCGCCGATCACGTCGGAGAGCAGCAGGGCTTCCACGTGCGCGGGTTCGGCCAGGCGCGCGAGTTGCCCGCCCTTGATCGCCGAGATGTGCTTGCGCACGGCGTTGATCTCGTGAATGGTGGCGCCGCAGGAAAGCAGCAGCCGCGTCGCCGCCTGCTTCTCTTCGAGCGTGATGCCGGGGGCGGGCAGCGGCATCAAGGCCGAGGCGCCGCCCGAAATCAGGCACAGCACCAGATCGCCCCGGCCCGCGCGCGCGGCGATTGCGGCGATGCGCCGCGCACCGGCGACGCCGCGCTCGTCCGGCACCGGGTGGCCGCACTCGTTGAGTTCGATGCGGCGGAGTTTCGCGGTGTGGCCGTCCTTGACGTTGATCAGCCCGCCGGAGATACGCGCGCCGAGCACGCGTTCGGCGGCGCGCGCCATGGCGGCGCCGGCCTTGCCCGCGCCGGTCACGTAGACGTTGCGGTAGCGGGTGTAGTCGCGGCGCGCGAGGTGGCACTCGACGGCGCCGGCGGGATCGGCCGCGGCCAGCGCGCTTCGGAAGATGCGGGCGGCGTCGCGCCGCAGGGTGCGGACGCTCATTTGAGGAACGGGTGCGCCAGGATGGCGCTGACGGTGGCTTCGGGATCGTCGCTCTCCACCGGGATATGAATGTCGGCCAGTTGGTAGCAGGTGCGGCGGTCGTGGTAGAGCGCGGCGAAGGCCTCGGGATCGCGCGCCAGGGGACGGTGGGTGGCCTGCTCCACGCGCCGCCGCACGACTTCGAAGGGGCAGTCCAGCCAGACGCTCAGACCGTGGCGGGAAAGCAGGTCGCGATTGGCGTCGATGGTGAAGGCACCGCCGCCGAGGGCGAGCACGGCGGGACGTCCGCGCCCGATCCAGCGCACGTGCTGGCGCAGCATATCGCTTTCGATGCGGCGGAATTCAGCCTCGCCGCGCGCCGCGAAAAGGTCGCTGATGGTGGCGCGTTCGGCGGCCTCGATCTCTTCGTCGGTATCGAAGAAACTCCAACCCAGGCGGTGAGCCAGGTGGCGCCCCACCGTGCTCTTCCCCGCCCCCATGAATCCCACCACGTAGATTCCCGGGGTCTGTTTGAGTTTGAGGTTCATGCGGTGCCGTTCATCTCAGCCATTCTGGCCTCAACCAGCGACGGAAACAAGCGCATCGCGATCACCAGCAGCCACGCGGCGCGGGGCGCGACCACGGTGCGCGCCTCGCGCTCCACGCCGTGGCGGATGGAGCGCGCGCAAGCCTCCGCGGTGATGGCGTAGCGGCGGGCGTCGCGGACTTTGTCCGGCGTCGCGCCGCGCAGCACGTTCTGCTGGAAGCGGGTACGCACATAGCCGGGACACACGATCATGGTGCGGATGCCGTCGCGCCGCAACTCCATGCGCTGGCCCTCGGTGAGCGAGCCGAGCGCGTACTTGGTCGCCGAGTAGACGGTCATCCAGGGCAGCGTGACCTTGCCGCCGATGGAGCCTACGTTGACGATCATGCCGTCCTTGCGCAGGCGCATCCCGGGCACCACGAGCTGGGTGAGGGCCAGGGGCGCGAAGAAATTCAACTCCATCAGGTAGCGGGCATCTTCGAGCGGCATCTCCCAGGACGGTTCGTAAGTGCCGGCGCCGGCGTTGTTGATGAGGATATCGATGGCGCCGTAGCGATCCAGCGTACGCCCGACGATTTCGCGGCGGCCGGCTTCGTTCGTCAGGTCTCCGGTGACGGTGAAGGCGCCGGCGGGCGCGGCGGCGCGCAGCTTTTCCGCGTTGCGGGCGGTGAGGGAGAGTTTGGCTCCCGAGGCGGCGAACTCGGCGGCGCAGGCTGCGCCGATGCCCTCGCTGGCGCCTGTAATCAACACTACTTTGCCGTCGATACGCATCGTGGGGAGGCAGGGGGCTTCGCGCCATAATAGTAACATGGCCGCACGGCTTCTCCCTTTGTTCCCGCTCCCTTTGGTGGTCTTTCCGCGGACGCGGCTTCCGTTGCATATTTTCGAGGAGCGCTACAAGGAAATGGTGGGCCACGCGATCCACGACGAGAGCGAATTCGGCATCGTGCTGGCCAGGGACGAGGGGATCGTCAACACGGGCTGCACCGTGAAGGTGGAGCGGGTGCTGCACCGGTATCCCGACGGGCGGATGGACATTCTCACGGTGGGGCGGCGGCGCTTCGAGATCCAGCAACTCAACGAGGAGCGCGAACTCCTGCGGGCCGAAGTGACTTACTTCGACGACGACGATGCCGCGCCGCCGCCCGCCGAACTGCGCGAACTCGCGGTGGCGAATTATCGCGCGCTGAACGAGCTGGCGGGCGCGCGCGGCCACACCGCGGCGGACCTCGCGGATCCACAGGTGAGCTTTCAGATCGCGCAGGCCGTGCCGGACCTGGATTTTCTGAACGCGCTGTTGCAGCATCGCTCCGAAGCGGCACGGCTCAAGGAACTGAACCGGTACCTGGGCGAGTACCTGCCGCGGCAGAAATCGCGGGAACGCATGAAGGAAGCGGCTCCGAAGAACGGCTTCGGGCACCTGCCGGCGGGGCTATAGGATGGGGCACGTCGTAATTCGCGGCGACGGCAGGCGGCTGCGAAAAGCGATGTCTCTCACGGTATCCTCGTGCCTGCACGGCAGCGTGCTGGCATGGGTGATGTTTAGCGGCCCGGCGATGCCGCGGGTTTCGCAATCGCTCTACGACGAGGTGATCCGGCCGCACGAAAAGGAGATCATCTGGTACCCACTGGCGGACAAGCTGCCCGAGATCGCGCCGCCGGAGAGCGCCGCGGACCAACGTAAGCTGCGGGCGCGCGTGCGGGCGAAGCAGGAGATGGTGGCGGGCGCGGCGGACGATCCCAAGCCGGGGCCGATGATCTGGCTGCCGGACTCGCCGCCGGTGCCCGCACCGAGGCCCAAGGCGGAACGGCTGCCGAACCTGATAGCGGTGGCGCCGCCCAACGTGGTCCGCGACTTCACGCCGCCGCGGGACGCCGCGCCGAAACTGGTGGAGCCCAAACTGCCCGAACCGCCGCGCGTGGAGGCGCGGGTCGAAGCCGCGCCGCTGCCCGTCGATGCGAAGGGGGCGAAGCCGGCGCCGCGGGCGTTCGTGCCGCCGCCGGAGGCCCGCATGGCGCGGCAGGCGGCGATCGAACTGCCGGATGCGCCGAAGACGCGGGAGACGGTGGTGGAGGCAAACGCGCTGCCGTTCGCGCCGGCGGGCGCGCGGCCGCGCCCCCGCGACTTCGTGCCTCCACCGGACGCGGTGCCGCGCGTCGCGCCGGCGGCGATGCCCGCGCCGCCGCCCTCGACGACGCGCATCCCGGGCACGGATGCGCTGGCCGCGCTGCCCAGGGCCTTCGTACCGCCGCCGAGCCGCCCGGTGGATCGCACGGCGCCCGCGGTGACGGCCGATGCGCCGGCAGTCAGCGGGCATGTCACGCCGGGAGCGCAGACCACCATGGCGATCGTGGGGCTGAATCCGGCGAACACGCGCGAGTTGCCGCCGCCTCCGGAATCGCGCAAGTCCGGCTTCTCCGGCGGGCCGGTGGAACGGAAAGAGGGCGCGAGTTCGACCAACGGCGGGGTCACGCTGCTCAACGTGCCGGGGCTGACCGTGCGCGGGGGCGCGAAGGACGATGCGCCGGTCCTGGCGATGCCGCCCTTCTCCCCGACCTCGCGCGAGAACCTGGTCGCCGCGGCGCGCACGGTCGGGCACGCCGGGAGGGTGGTCCGCGAGGACGAACCTGCCGCGCCGCGCGTGAGCGAGGCGCCGGATCCGCGGCTGGCCGGACGGGTGGTGTACACGATCGCGATCCAGATGCCGAACGTGACCAGCTACTCGGGAAGTTGGATGGTGTGGTTCGCCGAGCGCGAGCCGCTGCCCGGATCGGCGCGGGTGGACATGCGCCCGCCGGCGCCGCTGCGCAAGGTGGATCCGAAGTACGTGGCCGCGGCCGTGGCGGAGCGCGTGGAGGGCATCATCCGGCTGGCGGCGGTGATCCGCAAGGACGGACACGTGGGCGACATCGCCCTGATCCATCGCCTGGACAACCGGCTGGACCGGACCGCCGAGGAGGCGCTGGCGAAATGGGAGTTCACTCCCGCGCTGCGAAACGGCGTGCCGGTGGATGTGGACGCGGTCTTCGAAATCCCCTTCCGGCTGGCACCGCGCCCGGGCAGGTAGCCGGCGCAAACGAACGTTCTCATGACAAGCCAATTCCTGATCATCGACGCCGACGATACGCTGTGGGAAAACAACATCTACTTCGAGCGCGCGTTCGGGGAGTTCGTCGATTTCCTGGCGCACTCGACGCTCTCGCCGGGGCAGGTGCGCGACGTGCTCGACGAAATCGAACTGGCGAACGCGAAAATCCACGGGTACGGCTCGCTCAACTTCGGGCGCAACCTGGCCGAGACGTATCGCCATCTGGTGGAGCGCGAGGTGCGCGAAGAGGACGTGCGCACGGTGATGGGCTTCGCCGAACGCATCCTGGAGTGCCCGATGGAAGTGATCGAAGGGGTCGCGGAGACGCTGGAATACCTGGCCGCACGGCACGACCTGACGCTGTTCACCAAGGGGCACCCCGACGAGCAGACGCTCAAGATCGAGCGCTCCGGGCTGGGGGTGTGGTTCGCGCACACGGCGATTGTGAAGGAGAAGGACGCCGCGGCGTACCGGGCGCTGGCGGCGGAGCGGGGGATGGATCCGGCGCGGACGTGGATGATCGGCAACAGCCCGAAGTCCGACGTGAACCCGGCGCTGGAGGCCGGGCTCAATGCGGTGTTCGTGCCGCACGCGCACACGTGGGTGCTGGAGAAGCAGGAGCTCGTGCCGGGGGCGGGGCGGCTGGAGATTGTGGAGAGCTTCGGGGAGTTGCGCCGGCTGTTTTGAGGTAGCGCAGGCCTCCTGGCCTGCATCCGTGCACGACATCCGGAGCGGTAGCGCAGGCGCGCTGATGCGCAGATTCCGGTTCGATCCAAAGGTCGGCCGAAGGCCGACGGTACGGCAGGCCGGGAGGCCTGCGCTACCATGCCGCTGCGCGGGCGCGCCGGCGCGGATTCCGGTTCGATCCAAAGGTCGGCCGGAGGCCGACGGTACTTACTGATCCATGCGTTTCTTGCGTTCGTAGGGGGTCTTCAGATATTTGCCGGCCTCTTCGAGGGCGCCCTGGGTATCGTCTTTCGTGCGTAGCGCGAGGTTGTACTCGCTGACGGCGCGTTCCCGCTGGCCGGTGATGTCGAAGATCTTGCCGAGGTTGATGTGGCTCCAGACCTCGGTCCACTTGGGGTCGAGATCGCCGGCGAGGGCTTCGCGGAAGGAATTGGCCGCCTGCTGGTAGTTGTTCTGCAGGAAGTTGACCTCGGCGATGCGATAGCTGGCGAGCGAACTGGTGCGGTTGGTTTCGAGCGCCTTCTGATATTCCTTGATGGCCTCGCCGAACTCACTCAACTCGGCGAACTGCTCGCCGCGGCGTATGGCGACGGCGACGCGCACCTGCGGACTGAGGCGAAGCACGCGATTGTTGGGGTCGATGATGACGTTGCGCGGCTTGCCGAAGGTGTCCACGCTGAATTCGCTGGAGGTGCCGACGACCTCGATGCGCTTCTCCTCGGGATTGCCTTCGGTTTCGATCTTCAGGTCCACCGGCATGCGGAAGGTGTCGAGGTCCTGGCTGACCTTGCCCATGACCCGGAAGCCTTTCTGCGTGCGGAAGATGGTGTAGTCGAGTTTGAATTCGGGCGCGCCGCTGCTTTCGATCCATTGGATGAAGAAGTAGCCCAGATCCTGGCCGGCGGCATCCTCCACCACCTTGCGGAAGTCGTCGGTATTGGCGCTCTTCCAGGCGAACTGCTGGGTGAAGTTTTTGAGCGCCTTGTAGAACTTGTCGTCGCCGACGATGTAGCGCAACATGCTCATGACGGCCGCGCCCTTGCTGCCGGTGAGCGCCCACAATTCGGGCGAATAATCGTCCAGGCGGGAGGACTGGATGGCGGGCACGTTATCCACGGTGAGCGCTTCGACGAACGCATCGCGGCGCATCTGCTCGAGCGCGCCGGGGCCGCGTTCGTGCTCGGCCCAGATCATCTCGCTGTAGGATGCCGGGCCGTTCTCCAGCCACAACTGGTTGCGCGTGGTGGGGGAGACCAGATCCTCCCACCACTGGCGCGAGGTCTGGTTGGCCAGCAGCTTGGAATTGACCTGGGTGCCGATGCCGCGCGGCGCCAGGAAGACGAGTCCGGGGGCGGCATACCCGTTGGGCGCGCCGTCCTCGGTTTCGATCAGGGTGAGGTTGGCGTAGGGCGGCAGGCCATACAGACCGCCGAAGTAGGTCATCATCTTCCCGGTCATGTCGCCGTAGGCCTGAGCCTGGGCGGCTTCGTTACCGCGGAAGTACAGGGTGGTGGTGACGCCCTCGCTGGCCACGCGCACGGGGTCGCCCTTGACCACTGCGATGCTGCCGGGGAAGCTGGGCCGCTCGAACTTGATGGTGTAGAGCGTCTTGTCGCCCTGCGTGTCCCGGCTGTCGAGCCCGCTGCCCACGACGGTGTAGCCGGCGGGCACGGTGATGCGCATTTCGGCGGCGAAGCGGTCGGTCGAGTATCCGCTCACGGGGAACCAGCGCGCGGGGTAGAGCAGGAAGGCGTAATCGGGATGGATGGCGGCGAACTTGATGCCGTAAACCGGCGAATCCTCGTTGCCGGTGAGTTTGCCGTCGTAGAAGAAAGTGATGGTCTGCGGCTGGCCTTTGGGCAGGGGCTGTTCGAAGCTGAGCCGGATGGTGAAGTCCTGCTGATTGCGCGAGGCGGGAATCTGCTTGCCGGCGGCGTCCACCACCTTGGAGACGTTGAGCGCGTTGTTGAGTTCGAAGGACGCGGCGGTGACGTTGTCGTCGACGGGGGTGAAGCGGACGGTGGTCTTCGCGGTCAAACTCTGCGTGGCGGGCGAAATCTCTGCCTCGACGATGTACTGGTCGGCGTCGATGCGCTGCCGGCGCTCCGGCTGGGCGTGAAGGGAGAAGGCGCCCAAAGCGAGGGCGAGAGCGGCCGCGGCCGGCGCGGCGTGGGAAAACGGATTACGAAGCATGAGTGACTTCTCCTTCCAAAATATCCTGAATGGCGAGAGCGGCGCGGCGGGGCGCTCCGGCGCGGCTGGAGAGGGTAGCGGACACCTCGTCCAACCCGGCGCGCTGGGCGGCGCGCGCGGCTTCGTCGTTGAGCAGTCGCAGCGCTTCGGACGCGATTTTCCCGCCGGTCATGTCGTCCTGGATGAGTTCGGGGACGAGGGCGCGTCCGGCAATCAGGTTGACCATGGAGTAGTAGGGGACATCGACCAGCATTCTGCCCAGCCGGTAAGTCATGGGGGTCACACGGTAGAAGGTCACCATGGGGGCGCGGAGCAGGGCGGCTTCCACCGTAACGGTGCCGCTCGCGGCCAGCGCGAGATCGCAATGGGCCATGGCGTCCCAGCTTCCTCCTTCGATAATCTTCACCGTCGATTCCCCAATGCGCTGCTGGAAAAAGGCGGACCCGGTGGTGGCCGAGGCCGGCAGAAGCGCGTTGACTGCCCGCACCCGGTTGATTCTCTCCACGGCATCCACCAGCGCGGGGAGATGACGCGCGGCCTCGCCGCGGCGGCTCCCGGGCAGCACCGCAATTAGGGGACGCGCCGGATCGAGTCTGTGTTTCCGAAAAAACTCGTCTCGGGTGGTGGAGGGGCCTACCAGGCCGGCGAGGGGGTGTCCGATGAAGGAGGCGTCGATGCCGGCGCGGCGGAAGAACTCCTCTTCGAAGGGAAAGATGCAAAGCAGGCGGCGGATGGTGCGGCGCATCCCGGGGAGCCGGCCTTTGCGCCAGGCCCAGACCTGGGGCGCCACCAGGTAGACCACGGGGACGCCCTGGCGGTGGAGGCGGCGGGCGACGCGCAGGTGAAAATCGGGCGAATCGGTGAGGATGGCGAGGTCGGGGCGGCCGGCGCGGGCGGCGGCGAGCAACTTGCGGTATTCGCCCCAGATGCGCGGAATGTGGGCGACGACCTCGAAGAGGCCGACGACGGCGAGGCTGGCGGCATCCACCACGGTGCGCACGCCGGCGGCGCGCAACCGGGGTCCGGTGCAGCCGAAAAACTCGGCGTCGGGGTAGATGTGGCGCAATTCCTCGACTACGAGGGAGGCATAGAGATCGCCGGAAGCCTCTCCCGCGGAGACCAGGATCTTGCGCATTCTCTTTCAGTGTAACGTGCTTGGTACAATCGTTCGCGGGGATGGCTACAGAAGCGGAGCGATCGAAACTGACGGTGGAGGAACTGGCCGGACGATGTCGCGGCGAGTTCGTTCCACTGAGCGGCAGGTTTTCCTACTTCAGCACGATTCCGGTGGCGGAAGAGGACCTGCGGCAGTACCTGAAGGAGCCGCTGTCGGCGATTTCGCCGGCCATCGTGGCGGCGCTGCCGCACATCGGCATCATCCTGGCGCCGTACCTGGAGAAAGGCAACGGCAAAGGCGACTGGATCACGTTCGAGCGGCCCAGCGAAGCGCGGCAGGTGATTTGTTCGCGGGTGGAACTGGGCGATCTTTCGGTGCTGGCGCTGGGGATCAAGGAAATCGAGGTGGCCGATTTCCACTATCGCTTCTATGGCGCGCTGGCGGCGCTGGTGGCGGACACGTGGCCGGAAGAGATTCAGGAGCGCTTCTACCGGACCATCCGCGAGGAGTTGAGCGCGGAAGTGAACGGCGAAGTGGACGAGAAGAGCTGGCACCTGAAGCAGGCGCTTTTGAGGCGGCAGAAGAACGTCCGCAAGGAGACCAAGCTGTTCCGCGAGTACGCGCGGCAGGCGTTCGAGGATACCCTGACGTTGTATCTGCACGGCACATGCTGCGACATCGACGTGGAGACGGGTCCGCGGCAGATGGCCAGCCGGTATCTGCGGCGGCGGCTGGAGTTGTTGATCGGGTTGTATCCGCCGCCGGACGGCTACGCGGTGCTGCCCGAACAATTGAAATCGCGGTAGGGGCAGATCGGCCTGCTCAGGAAGGCAGCACACTGAGGAATAGGTGTCCGCGGTACTATCGATTGAAGTCAAGAACTAGGGCAGAAACGAGAGTTCGCCCGAAAAAACTAAGCTATGAGTTCTATCAGTAAGGTTGGTGCGGCAGTGGCTGCTATCCTGATCGTCTCGTCGTGGCGTGTGGCACATGCTCAGCCACGCGAGATCAACAGCCAGAAACAGACATGGCCGGTGAAGCCCTTCGACCCAAATACTGGCGTTCAGCCCGCTGGATTCAAGGGACACAATCCCGTCACCGTTGCGGCGTTGGCAGCAGCATTGAAAGGAAAACTCAAGAAATCTGAGTATGAGACTCGCGACGAATGGCAGCACCGATTGGATGCATTTCGTCATGCAAAGATCACACCCTTACTGACAGTTGACAATCAACTACTCAATAGCGGATCTATCTCGAACTGAAGCTCAGAACAGGCGTTCGGTCCGAGTGTATGAAGGCCGCGATTCGTTCGACGTACCTTGGACAGAACTCCTTCGGTGCGAGGGCGACCGTAACGAAGACCGTGCTGACGGTGGTCGAACTCAACTACGGAACAGACGACGAGACCCCGCTATCACAAGATATTGAGTACCCAAACTCGACGTCACGGTTCGGTCCCGAGGGGGTTGCATTACAAATCGACTGCACACCTCAAAAAGCCCCAAGAGTGAAGAGTAATTTGGCAGCCGTAGCGGTGTTTGTGATGGAAGCGCCATACTTCAGCCAGGGGCGAGACGTCAGCACTCCGACGCTTAGCAGACCGCGATCGCTGGATGAGCGAATATCACAGGTCTACGGCAGGATCGACGAAATCTGGTTGTTTAACACGGCGAATGGGAAGATCTATGGCTAGTGGGAGATGAAGATTCAGCAAAAGTCGAAGTGGACGTATCCCAGTGGACAATAGGACTCCGCTCAGGTTTCAGGTTGTCGGTTCCCGGCAGATGGCAAGCCGGTATCTGCGGCGGCGCCTGGAGATGCTGATCGCGCTCTATCCTCCAGCGGACGGGTACGCGGTGCTGCCCGAGCAGTTGAAATCGCGGGAGACCGAGGCGGCAACGGTCGTCAATGCTGCACCACCAGGCTGACTCCGGAGGGCGAGGAGACGCCTCCGATGGTCGCCACCACGGGCCAAGTTCCGTCGTCGAGCGACGAGGGCACCTGGATCGCCACCTGATACAGTCCCGCAAACCCGGGCGCGAGCGCGCATCCGTACACGGTCGCGGAAACACCGTTGATGGTGACGGCGGGCGGGGTGCTCGTCGAATAGGTCTGGTTGCCGGGAACCTGGATTCCCTGCGGTGCGGCAGGGATGGTCGGTCCGAAACCGGTGCCCCAGAGGATGATCACGTCGCCCGGTTTCGCCGGGGTGGTGGAGACGCCGCTGAAGGTGCCGCCGCGGACGGCGTAGGTGAAGTCCTGCCGCGTGGCGACCGCCTGGCCGCCCGGCCAGGTGAAGAACGCGGGTCCGTACCGACT
>JAFDVU010000075.1 GCA_018268835.1 Acidobacteriota bacterium
AGCGGTTTGCGTACTATCCGTATGGGGAGGAGCGGGGGACGAGCGCGGAGGGGAGAGAGAAGTTCGGGACGTACATGCGGGATTCGAGCGGGCTGGATTATGCGGATCAACGGTATTACGGGGTGGGGACGGGGCGGTTTGGGACTCCGGACCGGGCCGGGTTGACCGCATCTATTGCGGCCGACCCGGGAAGCTGGAATCGATTCGTGTACACTCGCGGAGACCCAGTGAATCGCCGTGACCCTGCGGGACTGGCAGATTGTGATCCGGAAGGTGTTACCGGTAATGTGTGCCCCGCGATCGCGGATGGCAGTGGGAGCGGACCGGATCCGCTATGCCTCGCCGGGATCAACTGCAGCGGCACGAGCGGAGGAACGGGCATCTGCGATCTCGGCATCAATACCAACGTCGTCAATTCTGCGGTATGCCTTGCAGTGGTTGCAGTGGTTGCTGGTGAAAGTTCTCCGCCAGTCGCTCGATATGCGGCTGCGGTCCGGCTCGTGAACGACTGCTATTGGGCCAAAGGGACTCGCTTTACAGTCGGTTACACGCGAGAGATGGATTGGCAGGTTGTGGACCAATTCGGCGACCCCTTCTATGGGAGTGCGGTACCGACCGTCAACGAGAAAGTCGCAGTTACGAGCGGGAGTACCAATCGCGGCAAATCCTGGACGGACAGGTGGTCGCGAGGAGACGGGACAATTTCGCCTTATGGCATATTTGATGATTACTATTCGGCAAATGGAGGAAGTGCCTTTTCTACCCTGCAGAGCTATTTCGTGAATGGTGTCGCACTTCAGTTCCAGGATGCCACGGGCAAACCCTTTGCAGGTGTGGGAGGGACGACACTTAAGGTCAGTAGTTCCAAGGAAGGTGTGACCATTGACGGAACAACTTCGCCACGGCCTTGCACCGATAAGGACAAGAAATGGTAAGAACCGGCCGACTACTTTTCGGGCTGCTCGTCGCGGGTTGGGCGAACTCCGCACTAGCGGCACAGCGGACTTTTCCTGACTGGACAGCGCAACGGCTAGGATTGAGCGGCGTTTGGGAACGCGCCACCTTCGTCGCAGTGGGTGTATTGCGCGATGTGCGAACCGTGGGTGTCGAGCGGCCCCGCCATCTGCCTGCGATAGCTTCCCCGACCATCCGGCGGATCTATTGGTGCGAAGGAGACTTCTCGCTACAGAATGTGGTCAGGGGACAAGTGACGCCAAGCACGACGCGGTTCTTGTGGGGAGCCATCGAACCGGGGTGCAAGCTCGATCAAGAGGCGCATCTGCTCGCTGGCGAACCGATATCACAAGTATGGTTCCTTCGAGAGGAGGATGGATATCTCCGTCCTGTGGTGGATGCTGGTGGGCCTTTTTTCTTTGCGTTTCACACGAAATGGGTACCGCACGTAACCCGCGTAGACTCCGAGAGATACTTCGGATCGTTGCTGCTGTCGCCTAGCGCCACCGGCCTGACTCCGGATGAGTATGCGCAATCCTTCATCAAGCCCGCAAGTTTGGCCTGCTGGATCCTTGGAAAGGCAGATTGCATCCAGCGCATACGGAATCTCGCCATGACTGACAATCGAGGGCTTCACGAGGCAGCTTGCGAATTCCTCAGGTCGCAGTTTCGGGAGCAGTGTATGCAGTGAAACGGCCACCGTTCCTGGGGAACCATCGGCCACAACTCGTGGGAACGCCGAAACCCGTGGGCAGACGGGACGTAATCTGAAGCCGTGCCAGTTTCCAGCCCTCCGAGGCGGGACTGGCGGTGGGAAGGTCGGCGCATTCCCGAGGGTTATCGGAAGCCCGAAGCAAAAGGCGATGCTCCGCATCGGCTGAAGGGGTGAAACGCCACCCCAGAATGGGTTGGCGCCGCGTTGAAAGGAGGCGTTTCGAGTTGTGGTCCGCATGCGGACCATTCATTTCCAGAGCCCCCTTTCCCTCCTCTGAGGAAGAGGTGTGTTTGCGGCGGCCCGGAGCGGTCAAGGGCGCGCCGGTGTGTGGCGCGGCGGAGCGAACCATTGACGGCGAGGACCGCTGCGCGAGGGTGAGATCAGAGGGAAAGGGGGCGGGGTTGCAGGGGCATCAGCCCCCACACCTTACCGCGCGCAGTTCTGCGCGGCATGCAGAACTCCCCCGGAGGGGGCCGGGGGCGATCAAGAAAGAGTGCCGCGGGGCGGGGCGCCGAGCCGATGACATAATGCAGCGTTACCGGAATGTGCCGGAGCCTGGTTTTGGCGGAGGGCACCGGCGCCGTTTTTGCGCCGGCACTTCCGGTAGTGATCGCGATGATTCGAAAACGGCCTGTGGAAAAGTAGTGGGCGGCGCTGGAGAACGCTACCGGGTATCCCGTCAGAGTCAGGCTTCCGGAGGCTAGAGAAGGTGGGCCAGCGTAAATGCGCTGATGGAGAGTCGCTGGCGGCGCCGCACGAAGTGGATTTGCAGTGGACGGCGGCAGCGGACGATAGCGCCGGGATCGGGGTCGGCGGGTATCGGGTGTACCGGCACGGGGGCGTGTACCTGGGGACGGCGACGGGGACGCAGTTCATCGACGAGAGCGCGCAGACGGGGGCGAACGTGGCGTACGACATCGTGGCGTTCGACCAGTACGATAATGCTGGGGCGGCGGTGACGACCGCGACGATCGCGGTGCCGGCGGCGGTGACGGATCCGCGGCGGGGCAGGGTGAAGCCTACGGGAGCGTAATGGACCAGGCCCGGTGAGCAGACTCAGACTCGAAGAAAGAGGCGTCACACCGAGGAGTATTCGATCCGCTCGCGGCGCGGCGGGAGAATTGTGAGAGGCGAATTCTCACTTTTGGTTATGCTAGAAACTGGGACGGATGGATCGCATCGGGCGCTACAAGATCGTGCGGGAGCTGGGCCGCGGCGCCATGGGCGTGGTGTATCACGCGATCGACCCCAACATCGGGCGGCCGGTGGCGATCAAAACCATCCAGTTCGGCGCGGGGCGCAAGCCGGAGGAATTGCAGCGCATGCGCGACCGCCTGTTCCGCGAAGCGCGCTCCGCCGGCATCCTCTCACACCCCGGAATCGTGACCATCTACGACGTGGACCAGCAGGACGACCTGGCCTTCATCGCGATGGAATATGTGGACGGTCCGACGCTCGAGCAGGTGCTTTCCGATGGCGCGGCCCTGCCGCAGGAGCGCATGTACAGCATCCTCGGCCAGACCGCGGCGGCGCTCGACTACGCCCACTCCAAGGGGATCGTGCACCGCGACATCAAGCCGGCGAATATCATGCTGACCGCCGACGGCACGTGCAAGATCACCGACTTCGGCATCGCCAAGCTGACCACGAGCGAGCAGTTGACGCGCACCGGCTCGATTGTGGGGACGCCGCACTACATGTCGCCCGAGCAGGTGCAGGGGCAGGCGGTGGACGGGCGCAGCGATCAGTTCTCGCTGGCGGTGATCGCCTACGAGATGATGACCGGCGAGAAGCCGTACACGGGCGAGCATCTGACTACGGTGGTGTACAAGATCGTGGCCGAGGAGCCGGTGCCGGCGCGGCGGTTGAATCCGAGCCTGACGGCGGCGATCGAAGGCGCGCTGCGCAAGGGCCTGGCCAAGCGTCCGGACCAGCGCTACAAGAATTGCCAGGAGTTCGCGAGCGCGGTGGAGACTGCCTGCGCGTCGAGCAAAGGCTGGAAGCCGATGCCGCGCTCGGGGATGCTCAACGAGCCCACCATGGCAGACGCTTCGGCGGTGACCACGGCCGGTCCGGCGAGCGCTCCGGCAGCGGCGGGGAAGGCGGCGGCGCTGCCTCCGCCGCGGCACCGGCGGCAGGTGGAAGCGACCTCGACCACCGTGGGCGCGCCGCGGCGCGGCGGGTTCCTGCCGTTCCTGCTGGCGGTGCTGGTGGCGGGAGGGTTGCTCGCGCTGATCGGGTGGCAGGCGGTGCCGTGGTTCCTCTCGGAGCGGCAGGCGGCGAATCCACCGGCCTCGGCGGCGGCCGAGCCGGAGAAAAAGCCGGAGGCGCAGCCCGCACAATCGCAGACGCCGGCGCCCACGCAGGAGCAGCCACCGCAATCCGCGCCGGGTCAACAGGCACAGGCGCCGGAGCCGCAGCCGCAGACCCAGCCGCAAACGGCGTCTTCCACGGCGGCGCAGCCGGGAAGTGAGGCCAAGCCGAGCGCGCTCGGTCCCGCGGCGAAAGCGCCGGCTGCGCAGGCCACGGAGGGCGCGGCGGCGCAACCGCCGCCGGACGTGAAGGCGGCGGAGACCCCCAAGCGGGAACGCAAGGCCGCGATGGAACGGACGCCATCGGCGGGTCCGCAGGAAGTGCTGGTGGTGAGCAGTCCGGCCGGCGCCACGGCCTCGCTGGACGGAGTTTCGGACTCTTCCTGCCGCACGCCGTGCAGGCTGCAGGCGACCGCCGGCAAGCACACGGTGCTCATCAGCCTGCCGGGGCACATGACGGAATCGCGCGACATCTTCGTGGGCACGGGTCCGCTGGAGATGACGCCGGTGACGCTGCGCGCGGCGACCGGCACGCTGCTGTTGACCAGTTCTCCGGAAGGCGCCGCCATCACGATCAACGGCAAGCGCGTCAGCAACGTGACTCCGGCCACGCTTTCCCTGGTGCCCGGCTCTTACTCGATCACGGTGGAAAAGGACGGCAGACAGTTCACTGACAACGTGGTGGTCCGGGAAGGCGTCACCACGTACCGCAAGGTGCTGCTCAACCAGTAATGCGCTACGACGCGATCGTGCTCGGGGTGGGCGGCATGGGCAGCGCGGCGCTCTACCACCTGGCGCGGCGGGGCCGGCGCGTACTCGGCATCGAGCAGTTCTCCCTGGGCCACGATTTCGGCTCCTCGCACGGCGTGACCCGGATCATCCGGCTGGCGTACGCAGAACATCCGGCGTACGTGCCGCTGCTGGTGCGCGCGTACGAATTGTGGCGCGAGATGGAACTGGCCGCGGGCGAGCGGCTGCTGGTGGTCACCGGCGGGCTCGATATCGGGCCGGAGAGCGGGGAGACGGTCGCGGGCAGTCTGCGCTCCTGCCGCGAGCACGGGATCGCGCACGAGGTGCTCGATGCGGCGGAGATCGCGCGCCGCTTTCCGGGGTACCGGCTGCCGCCGGAAATGGCGGGGGTCTATCAGGCGGACGGCGGGTTCGTACTGCCGGAACGTTCGATCGCGGCGCACGTGAGCGCGGCGCTGGCGCTGGGCGCGGAGGTTCACGGGTGCGAGCGCGTGGAGGGCTGGAGCGCGCCGGGCGACGGAGTCGAGGTGCGGACCGGGCGCGGCGTGTATCGCGCGGAGCGGCTGATCATCGCGGCCGGCGCGTGGGCGGCGCGCGCGGTGCCGGAACTGGCGAAGTTCGCGGTTCCGGAACGGCAGGTGCTGATCTGGACGCAGCCGACGCGCGCGGAACGGTTCACGCCGGCGGCGTTCCCGATCTTCAACATGGAGGCGCCGGAGGGGCGATTCTACGGGTTCCCGGTGTACGGGGTCCCCGGATTCAAGATCGGCCGCTACCATCATCGCGGCGAGACGGTGGACCCGGACCGCATGAATCGCGGCTTCGACCGCGAGGACGAAGCCGTGCTGCGCGCCGGGATCGAGCGCTACTTTCCGGATGCGAACGGACCAACCCTGGCGATGAAGACCTGTCTGTTCACGAATTCGCCCGACGAGCATTTCATCCTGGACCTGCATCCGGATTCGCCGCGGGTGGCGATCGCGGCGGGCTTTTCCGGGCACGGCTTCAAGTTCGCGCCGGTGGTGGGAGAGATCCTGGCGGACCTGGCTGTGGAAGGCGGATGCGCGCGGTGGGACCTCGGCCTGTTCCGGCTGGGACGATTCGGGGCAGC
This sequence comes from Acidobacteriota bacterium, assembly GCA_018268835.1. Lineage (GTDB taxonomy): Bacteria > Acidobacteriota > Terriglobia > Bryobacterales > Bryobacteraceae > Solibacter. The sequence goes on from JAFDVU010000075.1 coordinate 5,843, forward strand.
GTAGCGCCGGGCTGCGAGTCCGCCTGAGCCAAGGGGCTACTCCGCGGCGGCGCGGGTCAGGGTGAGGAGCGAACCGACGAAGAGCGCATAGGCGAGAAGCGCCCGCAGGGAGAAGCTCAGGAGTTCGGGGCCGAAGTTGGTCATCACCGGCTTCCAGGCGAGGAGGACAGAGGGCAACCAGAAGGCGACGAGGGCGAGCAGCGGTATCGCGAGCCACTGGCGCCAGGAGCGGCGCGGGCGGAGGGCCCGCCAGCCGGCGCGACCGCGTTCGGCGATGGCGGCGGCGACGGGAAGGAGCAGGACGGGCAGCACGGCCCAACGCAGGAGCCAGAGGATGGCGGTGAAGATGGCGGTGATCCACGCGGGCTTGACGGGGGTGCGCAGGGTCCAGGTCAGCCAGGAGGCGATTTTCAACGCCGGCGCGGGGAGCGAAGCGGCGGCTTTCGCGGCGAGGCCGTAGAGCACGAGCGCGGCTATGGCGAGCGCGAGCAGTCCCGCGAGGTGGCGCAGGGACGCGCGGAAGGAATCGTTGAGGCGCGGTTCGGCGGAACGGAACCAGACCAGGGTGGCGCCCCAGAGCCAGCAGACGAGCGCGAGGATGGCGAGCGCGTCGACGGCGCTGAGCAGGAGGCGGCCGGTATTCGATTCGTCCACGCCGAGCCATTCGTAGGCGAGCCAGAGCAGGAGCGCGTTGGCGGGCGCGTGCACGAGCAGCAGGGTTCGGATGCGGCGGATCATTTGACCTCCAGGCGGCGCGATTCAGTGGTGGCCATCACGCCGGGTTGGTACATGGGGCCGATGCGCGCGGGGCTGACCTGGAAGAGGCCCGGGTTGACCACTTTCAGCAGGTAGAAATACTGGTGTTGGCCGGCGGGCATCCAGGTCTGGAAGATGGCCATGCGGTCGTCGTGCAGTTCGCGGCGGGTGAAGAAGTACTCCCACCAAGGCGGGCGCGATTTCAGTTCGTAGGTGGAATCGCGTTCGATGAATTCGGTGCCGGCGGGGATGGGGTCTTCGAGCATGACGTAGCGCCAGTCTGTGCCGGTGACGGTGAGGCGGACGGCGAGGATGTCGCCGCTGGCGGCCGGACCGTTGAGGGGAGCGAGGTCCCAGACGATCTTGTCACCGGTTTTGGATGGGGTGAGGCGGTAGTAATCGCGCAGCAGGTTGAGCGCGACGCTGCCCGTGCGCTCGACTTTTTCTTCGGTGGAGAAGTAGTCGGCGCGGGCGGAGTAGTAGAGGCGGCCGGCGCCCGTGGTCTGGATGCGGACGCGGTTGGAGCCGGGATTGAGCCGGGATTCGTCGAGCACGAGTTCGGGGACATCGATGGCGGCGGCGGTATCGAAGGTCTTGGTGAGCGCGGGCTGATCGTTGACGAAGACGGTGGCGGTGAGGTTGGGGTGGAGTTCGCCGGTGGTCTTGAGGTAGTCGGTGAGCCCGTAGATCACCATGGCGGTCTGTTTAGTTGTGCTCCACCACCAGCCCTGGCTGCGGTGGTTCATGAGCCAGAGAGCGGCCTTGGGCAGCAGTGGACTTTGCGGGCGCTGCCTGGAGAGGAACTTGACGGCGTAGGCGGTGGTCTCGGGGGTGACGTCGGCGGCGAAGTCGAGCATGGGGTCGCGGGCGGCGGGCCACCAGGCCTGTTCGGCATCCTGCTGCGCGGCGGATTCGAGCGCGGAGGCGATGGCGGCGGCGTGGGGATCGCCGGCGGCTTGCAGGGTGAGCCCGAGCATGGCGAGGCCGTAGGCGGAGAGATGGTCGCGGTTGTCGTTGAGCGCGAGCGCGGTTTCCTTATCGGCGATGGCCCAGGCCATGTAGGCGCGGAGGTCGGCGGCGAGGCGGGGGTCTTCGCGCAGGGCTTTGCGGACCCACTCGGTGCCGCGGTCCACGCGGTCCTGATCGATCTGCACGCCGGCGGCCTTGGCCTGGGTCAGGCCGGCGACGACGTAGGCGGTCATGAAGGGATGGCTTTCGTCGCTCTCCCACCAGCCCCATCCGCCGTCTTCGTGCTGGAAGTTGTAGAGGCGGTCGAGGCCGGCGCGGATCTTGGCCTGCACGTCCGCCTTTTCGAGATTGGCGGGGATGCCGAGTTCGCTCACGGCGCGTGTGACGACGATGTTGGGCAGGAAGCTGGACATGGTCTGCTCGACGCAGCCGTAGGGAAAGCTGGTGAGGTACTCGACGGCGCTGAAGAGCGAGCCGGCGATGGAGGGCGAGACACGCAGGGCGAGGGTGCGGGAGCCGGGCTGCACCTTGGGCGGGAAGGCGATGTCGAAGACGGCGGTGCGGCCGGCGGGCGCTACGCCGCCGCGCGATTCGCCGAACTTCACGCCGGGGATGTTGACGGGGAGGGTAAGTTCGAGCGCGTCGCTTTCCTCATCGGTGAGGGCCTTGCCGGTGATGGTGGCGGAGCGGACCTTCTGCGCGCGCACGCGCCAATCGACGCGGACCTCGCCGCGGGAGGGGATGGGGACATCCTTGGTAGCGCCGTCGAGGACATCGAGCCCGGTCATGTCGAGCGAGATGCGCGCGGTCTTTTGAGTGGCGAGGTAGTTGTGGACGAGCGCGGAGATGGTGACCTCGTCGCCCTGCATGAAGAAGCGCGGGACGGCGAGGCGGAGGATGAGATTTTTGCGGACGATGGTTTTGGTGACGGCGGCGCCGACTTTCGTATCGGGTGTGACCGCGCGGGCGGTGGCGCGCCAGGTGGTGAGGGAATCGGGAAAATCGACGCGGGTGCGGGCGCGGCCGGAGGCGTCGGTGGTGAGGTCGGCGGCCCAGAAGGCGGTATCGGGGAAGGCCTTGCGGACCTTGGGCTGCACGAGGCGTTCGGGTTTGAGCTGGGCGAGGCGGGAGGGCGGGCGCAGTTGGGCGAGCTGCATACGGCGCTTGCCGGCTTCGCCGTTGAAGTAGAAGTTCATGGAGTCTTCGGTGCGCACGCGGTTCCATTCGTGGCCGAAGAAGAAGCTGAGCGGGTCCTGGGTGGTGTCGCGGCGGATGGAGTAGATGGCCTCGTCGACCACGCCGAGGCTGAGTTCGGCGCGCGGGACGGGGTGGCCGGCGGCATCGTTGACCTGGAGGGTGTACTGGGCCTTTTCGCCGGGCAGGTATTGGGGTTTATCGGTGGCGATGGCGATGGCGAGCTTGTGATCGTCGGGCGGGATCTTGAGGTACTTGACGGAGGAATAGAGGCTGCCCTTGCGCAGGAACTGGGCGCCGACGTAGAGGCCGGGTTCGTCCTGCGCGGTGATGGGCACGTCGAAGACGGCGGTGGCGCCGGAGGAGCGAAGAAGTTTGCGGGCGCGCAGGTCGCGGCCTTCGATGGTGACGTAGACGGGGGTGTTGGGCGCGCCGGCGACGATCATGACGTGGGCGGTGTCGCCGGGCGAGTACCGCTTTTTATCGGGGACGATCTGGACGGTTTTGCGGTCGCCGCCGGAATCGGGCCAGGCGCCGCCGGAGACCCAGAGGTAGCTTTCGTCGCGCACGTCGCGGTTCTCCGGTGTGTGGGAGGTCGCGCGGATGCGATAGGTGCCGCCCTGGGCGGGCATGGTGAAATCGGTGGGGGCGAGGCCGGCTTCGGAGGTTTCGACGTCCTTGGAGGCGCGCACTTCGTACCTGTCGGGCCGGCGCGGATCGTAGTGGAGCAACTCCACGTGGATGCGGGCGCGGACGGGGCGGGCATCGTAATCGCGGGCTTCGATGCTGATTCCGATGTTGGCGCCGGGCTCGACGAAGTAGCGGTCGGGCTGAACGTTCAGCAGGTAACTGCCGTAGGTGGCCACGACGGCGTTGCGTCCGGTGATTTCGCGGCGGGATTCGTCGGTGATGCGGGCTTCGATGCGATAGCGGTAGTCGTTGGCGCGCGGGGAGAGAGTGGTGTCGAAGCGGATGGTGAGCTTGCCATCGGCATCGAGGACGCCGTCCTGTTCGAGGATCTGCTCGTCGCCGAAATCGGTATCGGCGGCATCGGCGGAGGCGGAGGAATCGTCGCCGCCCTCTTCGTCATCGGGCTCATACCACAGGGGGAAGTAGTAGCGGCTGCGGTAGACGGCGTACTTGACCTTGGCGCCGGCGACGGGTTCGCCGAAGAAGTAGCGGGCTTCGATGGTGGCCTCGGCGCTTTCGCCTTGCAGGACGCGGGGTTTGGCGGGGGTGACGCGGACTTCGTACTCGGGCTTTTTGTACTCTTCGACCTCGAAGTTGCCGGACATGAAGGCTTCGTCGGCGCTGCGGATCTGGATGAAGTAATTGCCGAGCGCGGCGCTGGCGGGGAGATCGAACTCGTCGTGGATGGTGCCGGCGGCGGTGGCGGCGAGGGACTTCTTGTAGACCGGCTTCTGCTCGGGATCCTGGATTTCGACGGAGAGCGGCTGGCCGGTGGGGATGTCGTAGCCGGTGGCGGTGCGCAGGCGGAGGACGGCTTTGAAGTGGACGGTGTGGCCGGGGCGGTAGACGGGGCGGTCGGTGTAGACGTAGCCGGTCCAGGCTTCGCGCGCGCCCGCGAAATCGTAGCTGCTGAGGGTATTGACGGCCCAGCCGCGGCCGGCGTGGGCGAGGAGGCGGAGATCGTCGGGGTGTCCGGCGGGTGGCGGGAATTCGGCGAGTCCGTCGGCGCCGGTCTCGAATTTGGATTTGGTTTTGCCGTCGCGGGTGAGCATCCAGATTTCGGCGCCGCGGACGGGTTCGCCGGTGGAGCGGTCGGCCACGAAGTTGACGATGCGGCCACCGGCGACCTTGGTGATGAGCGCGACGTCGCCGACGATGAGGATGGTGTAGGCGCGCAGGTCGCCGTGGACGGCTTCGACGAGGAAGACGCCGGGGTCGCGCACGGGGACGGGAACGGTCTGGCTTTCCCAGCGGGAGTGGGCGCGGATGGGCTGCTGGAAGCGGAGCACGAGCTGTTGCGAATTGAGGATGGGGGCGGCGGCGAAGCGCTGGGCGTTTTCGGCGGCGAGCGGCTTTTCGCCGGCGCTGCCGGCTTCGTGAGGCAGGAGTTTGTCGATGCGAGCGGAAGGCGATTCGGTGAACTGCGCGCGCAGACCGCGGCGGATGTTGGCGCGGGTGCCGTGCTTCCAATCGCGGAGGCGTTCGAGCAGGGTGACGTCGTGGGGCGGGCGGGGGCCGTGGCCGCCGAAGTTGTGCGGATTTTCGATCTGTTCGAAGAAGCGGACGGGATCGTTCACGCGGTAGACGCGGAACTCGAGCGCTTCGACTTCCCAGGAATTGAGCGAGACGGTGGGCTTGCCGCCGGAACTCCAGGTCTTAAAGCTGCTGAGCGAGAAGTACGGATCCGCTTCGGGCTGGCAGAGACCGGCGGCGGCGAGGGCGAGGAGGGCGAGCATGCGCAGAGGCTTCATGAAGGATTCCTCAAGATGTTCCAGCGGTAGATGCCCAGGAAGAATGGATTGCCGGGGAGGGGGCGCCACTCGGGTTCGGGGTAGCGCAGGAGTTCGGCGGCGGAGAGGCGGCGGATGATGCCGGGATCCTTGCCGTCGGGTCCGGTGTGGTAGACGACGTAGCGGTGGGAGTCGCGCGCGATCTGGCTGGGGCCGAGCCAGATCATGCTGTGATACGGCATGCGATCGGAGTCCTGGCGGTAGAGGAGGAGGTCGGCGGGGAGGGCGTCAGCGAGGTCGCGGGCGACGCGGTGGGTGTTGTAGCGGCCGAGTGTGCGTACGTCGGCGAACTGGGCGAAGGCGCCGTTGGCGAGGTCGGCTGGGTCGTAGGGGCCCTCGACGACGCGGAAGAGATTGGCGCCGAGGCGGCGGTCGGGGTAGTGCCAGGCGGCGATGGAATCGGCGGCGCGGAGGAGGGGGACGCGGGCTTGGGCGGCCCACCTGGAATCGTGGAGGCGGAGAGCTTCGCGGTAGGCGTAGCGGATGAGCGCGGCGCAATCAACGATTTCGGGCGGGCGGGCTTCGCGCGGCTGGAAATACTGCGCCTCGGCGAGGAAGGTGAACCAGCGGCGGAAGATGCGCTCGTCGGCGGGGTCAAGGCGGAGGAAGTCGGGAGTGCCATCGGAGAAGGCATCGAAGGGGTTGCGCGCGGCGAGGGGGAGGGCCGCGGCGGCGGCGAGGGCGAAGGCGCGGCGGGTCATAGCGGGACCTGGATGCCGCGTCCGGCGGCGATGGCGCGGCGGTAGGCGAGGCCGGCGGAGACGACGTCCTCGATGGCGAGTCCGAGGGATTTGAAGACGGTGACCTGATCGTCGCGGGTGCGTCCGGGTTTGACGCCGGAGACGATTTCGCCGAGTTCGGCGTGGATGTGGTTTTGGGCGCCGGCGAGGATGACGTCGCCGGCTTCGACGATGGCGGCGGAGCGCGAATCGACGACGAGAAGCGAGCGATGAATGAGGGCGGGCGGCGTTTCGCGATAGTTGGGGCGGCAGGCACCGACGGCGATGACGTGGGCGCCGGGGGCGATCCAGGCATCGTCGACGACGGGTTGGGCGGAGCTGGTGGCGAGGACGACGACATCGGCGCCGCGCACGGCATCGGCGGCGGTGGCGGCGGGGCGGACGCGTCCGCCAGAGCGGCCGGCGAAGGCCTCCAGGCGCGCGCGGGTGGGGCTCCAGGCGCGGACTTCACGGAAGTCGTGGACGAGGGAGAGGGCTTCGAGGTGGCTGCGTGCCTGCACGCCGCTGCCGATGATGGCGAGCACGGCGGCGCCGGGGCGCGCGAGGTGACGGGCGCTGACGGCGCTGACGGCGGCGGTGCGGGCTTCGGTGATGTAGCCGCCATCGGCGATGGCGAGGAGTTGTCCGGTGGCGGCGTCGAACAGGGGGATGAGCGCGATGTGCGAGGGCAGTCCGGCTTCGAGGTTGGCGAGTTTGACGGTGAGCACCTTGGCGCCGACGAGACCGGCGCCGGGGTCGAAAGCGGGCATGAGACCGAAGAAGGACGCGGGTCCGAACTCCATGACGGTGCGGACGGGTTGGGTGACGCGTCCGGCGGAGAAGGCGGAGAGCGCGTCTTCCATGGCGTGAATCAGGTCGCCCATCGCGAGCGAATCATGCACGTCGGATTCCGAGAGCCAGAGGGGCATCGTGGGAGACTATTCTACCGTGGGGAGGGGGTCGAAAACCCGGGCGCCCGGCGGATTGCGGTTCGATCCAACGGCCGGCGGGAGGGTGTCCCGCCGGACACGCCGTGTGCGAATCGCAACCCGGGGGGCGAACTAACCGATTTCGAAGGTGTAAGCGCGGCGCGCGACCGGCCAGGGCAGTCTGCCGCGGCAGGTGAAGAGGATGGTCTTGCGCAGTGCCGTGGACTCGGCGAGGAGCGCGGTAAGTTCGGCATCGATGATGTAGATACGCGGGTCGTTGTGACGGCCGACGATGTAGGTGACCAGGTGGAGGTCGTCGACCAGGAGCAGGTCGTGGGCGTGCAGGGCATCCTCGATGGCGCGGAGGCCTTGGGCGAACTCGCGGACGACGATGAAGGCGCCGCCACGCAGGGCGTGGAGGTGCCGCAGAATCGTGGTTTTGCCGGTGCCGGCTTCGCCGAGCAGGGCCAGCACGCCGCCCACGGAGAGGCCCTCCAACAGGGCTGCGGCGGCACTTTGCTGAACCGGAGACAGACCAGGTTGTATTTTCATTTGGGTGAATGAAGGGGGCAGGGAGACAGGTCTCCCGCGTGCTTGAGGTGGCACCATCCCGGGGCGGACGGATAGACGGACCGGTCCCGGCTAATTGAGGCGGCGGATGGAACGCGCTGGAGTTACAGGGAGATACGGGAAAGCAGGTAATCCCGGCGCGGGTTGTTGGCGAGTACAGGGGTCAGATGGTCGTACAAAGGGATTCCTCCTTTCCGATGAGTTAGGGTACTTCGGATAAGTTACCACGAAAAGGTGGGGCTTGCAAGAGGGACGGGTTGATTTTTGGTGTTGCCCGCCACCTGCCCGCGCGGGGGGCGTCCGGTGGGGACGAAATCTGAATGTTCACGCGCGGATCGGCTTGGAGCGGCGGGCGGAAGAGTGGGGCTTGGGGCACCGGTCGCCTGCCGGCGCCCGGGACGAAATCGGGCCTTTGATGCAGCGGATCGTGAAAAGCCGTATCGTGGTTGCAGGTATGAACTGGACGCAGTGCCGCCGGAATTCGTGCTGTATGGGGGAACCGCCATCGCCATACAACTCGGACACCACGTTTCGGAAGACTTCGATTTCTTCTCGTCTCAGAGCTTCGATCCGGGTCTTTTGCGAGCCCGCCTGCCCTTCTTCCGGGGTCTCAATGCATCTGATCCGGAAGTTTGGGTTCAGTCTAAACGCGACAACCTGGAAGCATTTTGTGGACCGGGGCGGATTGGTGAAGGTCGCATTCTTTGGCGGGTTGGATACCCTGAATCACGGAGACCCCGCGGCGTGCGAGACGATCGCGGGTGCAGGTCGCGTCATTAGTGGATCTGGCCGGCATGAAGATGCAGGTGATTCAAGTTCGCGGCAGTTGGAAGGACTACATCGATATCCACACCCTGGTGACACACGGAATCGATGTGCCAACGGGTTTGGCTGCAGGCAAGGCCATCGATCGGAGCTTCGAACCGATGACGAGTGTCCGCGCATTACAGTTCTACGGTGATGGAACACTCAGCCGTGTTCCGGCCAACATACATAGAGATCTCACGCTCTGGGCGCAGGCGGTTGACTTATCCAAGTTACCGGCGCTGCATCCGCGGCGTGGCCTAGGTCCGGGAGGTCTGGAAAGATGACCCTCGCGCAGCCTTATCCTCACGAACTTATTCGCGTTGCCCGAAGAGTGGTGTGGTTCGACAGTCCCGAAAACACGCTCGCCGACTTACCGACTTTTCTGGCGCACGTGATGGTCTACGGCACTGCGGCTGATGTGACTGTGGTGGAGCGATTCGTCCCAGCGGAAGAATTCCGCGGAGTGCTGGAGAACGCGCCGGCCGGCTTGTTTACGATGGATCGCTGGCGGAGTTGGCACGAGCGGTTCGGAATGCCGGTGCCGCCACTGCCGCGGCGCCGCTTTCCTGACGGCGCGGTAGGTCCGGAAGCAGGCCGATTCTTCGGGAGGTGAGGGAGATACGTGGACTCACTCCTTCCACCGGGATGACCAGCGGTCCGGGCGCGGCTGCGCGCGAAACCAGGCGCGGCCCGGCCCTGCGATGCGGGATGGAAGGTTGCTCCTCGATTATGGGTGACGCGGGTATCCATCCAAAGGGGGCGGATCAACTGGGGCACGCGGTGGACGTGAATCTGAGCGTCTGCACGCGAGTCGGTTTCGAGCGGCGGGCGGGAGGCGTCACCTTCTGGAGCCGTCTGCGTGCCCACCACTGGACTCTTGTGGCGCAGGGGTTTTCGGCCGGCTGCAAGTTGTTGATTTGATGGAGCGGGAGACGGGGATCGAACCCGCGACCAACAGCTTGGAAGGCTGTGACTCTACCACTGAGTTACTCCCGCCCTTCCAGACCCTATTCTATCGCGAGATGCGGCGCGCGCAAGGGGCGGGAGTATTGATACACTTTTTCTGGGACCATGACCGATATTCCCGTACTCAACGGCCTGATCTTCGCCAGTCTGGGGATCGTGGTATTCGTGATCGCCTTTTCGCTGGTGGTGCGGCTGGCGCCGCTGGACTTGTGGAAGGAAATCGCGCGGGAGCGCAACGTGGCGGCGGCGATTCTGGCGGGCGCGGTGGCGCTCGGAATCTGCTGGATCATCGCGGCGACGCTGCATTGAGATCCGGGCGAAGCCGGTCCGGAGGCGGTCCCCCTTTTCACGGGACGCAACGTAGCGGGGCTCTGGGACGTTTACACTATTTATATATGCTCAATCGGGGCTCTTCCCATGTCGTGTGCCTGGGCCTGCTCATGTCCGCAGGCGCCTTCGGACAGCAGTACAAGATTGCCACCTTCGCTGGAAACGGCACAGCCGGATACCAGGACGGCTCGGACCTGACATCCGTGCAGTTCACGTCGCCCGGCGCCATCGCGCTGGATACGAAGGGCGCGCTGTACATCGCCGATACCGGCGGACAGCGCATCCGCATGATCTCCGGCGGCAGCGCCAGCACCATCGCCGGGACGGGTAATTCGGGCTCGATCACCGGGGACGGGAGCGGAACGGCGACGAGCGTCAACATCTTCAGCCCTGGCGGAATCGTGGTGGCGGGAGACGGCACGGTGTATATCGCCGAGACGGGCGGGAATGTCGTCCGCAAAATCAGCGGGAGCAACATCAGCCTCGTGGCGGGGGATGGGAACCCGGGCAACCTGGGGGACGGCGGGGCGGCGACGGCGGCGGAGTTCACGGGGCCCACGGGGCTGGCTCTGGATGCGGCGGGTAATCTGTACTTCGCAGACACGGGGAACAGCCTGGTGCGACGCATTGACGCCAAGACCGGGATCCTCACGAATTATGTGGGCGGCACCGGGCCCACGGGCGGGCGCCTCAGCCATCCGACGGGGCTGTGCTTCGACTCGACCGGCGCGCTGTACATCGCCGACAGCGGGAACCGGCGCATTGCCAAGTATGCCAACGGACAACTCACGACGGTGGCGGGCAACGGCAACCTGGGGTCGGGCGGGGACGGCGGTCCGGCGACGAAGGCGCAGTTGAACAATCCGGTGGGCATCGCCACCGACGCGGCAGGCAACCTGTACATCGCGGATGCCAACAACAGCCGCATCCGCAAGGTGACGACAGACGGGAACATTTATACGATCGCGGGCAACGGCGGAATCGGATACACGGGCGACGGCGGCACGGCGACATCGGCGACGCTGAATTTCCCGCGCGGCGTGGCGGTGGCGCCGGACGGCAGGATCTACGTCGCGGACACGCTGAACAACGTGATCCGGGTGCTGACTCCGACGCAGGCAACAGCGACGGGCGTGACCAACGCGGCCAGTTTCGCGCAGCGGATTTCGCCGGGCGCGCTGGCCAGCATCTTCGGCAGCGGATTCGGCGACAGCACGGTGCAGGGCTCTCTGGGGCTACTGACCAACACGCTGCCGGTTACGCTCAACTCGGTGCAGGTGACGGTGAACGGCACGGCGGCGCCGTTGCTATTCGTCTCGCCGGGGCAGGTGAACTTCCAGGTGCCGTGGTCGTCGACGGCCAATTCGTCGGGCAACGCGGCGGTGGCGGTGACGATCAACGGCGGCGCGACCAACTCGATTCAGGTGCCGCTTGTGAGCGCGGCGCCGGGGCTGTTCAAGATCGGAGACGCGGCCATCGTGCAGAATTATCCGGACTACAGCCTGAACGGCACCGACCATCCGGCGCCGGCGGGAAGCACGATCATCGCGTATCTGACGGGCAGCGGTTCGCTTTCGGGCACGGTGGCGGACGGCGCGCCATCGCCGGCGAGTCCCCTGCTGACGATCACCGCGTCGAAATCGGCGAAGATCGGCACCAGCGACGCGGCGGTTTCGTTCGCGGGGATGGCGCCGGGCTTCGTGGGGCTGGTGCAGTTCAACATCGTGGTGCCGGCGGGGCTGGCGCCGGGGACGTATCCGCTGACGGTGACGATCGACGGACAGACGTCGAATGCCGGCAATATCGTGGTGAAATAGAAAAATGCTGTTTGAAGCCGACAAGGTCATGTTCGAGATTTACCGGGAGACGGAGTACACGGGCCGTTACAAGGTGGTCTATTTTACGGAACTGCAGGACCACAACAAGGAGGCCGAGATCAACCACGCGCTCGCCGGCGAACATTTCTTCGACGGGTTCATCAAGAACTTCCGCAAGGACGAGGCCAAGGAGATCATCGACTCGATTCTTTCGCGGTTGAACAGCGGCGAGAAGGTGGATCCGCAGGAAGTCGAGCGGGCGCTCGGCGAGCACATGGCCTGAGGGCGGGCAGCTTGCGGATCACGCGATACCCCAGCATCAGCGAGACCCAGTTTTCCGGCTGCGTGGCGGCGTTTGTGGATTCGCTCACGGGCGAGTTGAACGCCGCGGCGAGCGCGCTGCGCCGCCTTGAAGGGCAGGGCAAAGGACGCGCCTTCGCTTACGAGATGACGCTGGACCAGCACCGCTACGGCGCTCTGATCGTGCTGGACCGGTGGAACGCGCTCGTGACGGCGTTCGGCGAACACCTGGAACTGGCGACGCGCGCGGAGATGGTGCGCGCGGCGGCGGGGCGGGTGCGCGCGGCGGAGGAAATTCTGGCGCGCGCGAATGCGCTGCTCGACGGCGCGGAGAGTTATGCCGCCGAGGTGGTGGCGGCGTGTCTCATGGCGTGGCAATCGGTGAGCGGAATCTTCGCGCAGGAGCGCGAGGATGCCGGGCAGGCGGCGAAACTGGGGCCGATGCTGCCGGAGGAATACCGGGAGGCGCGGCGGATCTTCCTGGAAGACCTGGCCGCGCGGTAAGACGGTGCAGCCCTCAAGAAAGCAGGCCGACCCTACTTGGACAGCGACTTCAGCTTTTCGTCGAAAACCTGGAAGGGCATGGCGCCGATGACGAGTTCGCCGTCCACGCCGTCGGGGAGGCTCTTGCCGACGACGAACGTCGGGGTGCCGTTGGCGCCGACCTTCATGGCTTCGAGCACATCGTTCTGCACCTTCTCTTTGTACTTACCGCTCTCGACGCAGGCGCGCAGGGCCTTGGAATCGATCTTCAACTCGTCGGCGAAGCCCACGATGTGGTCGATGTCGAGCTTATCCGGATTCTTGCCCATCATGTCGCGCAGTTCCCAGAACTTGTTCTGGTCGCCGGCGCAGCGCGCCGCCTGAGCCGCGCGCATGGCGTTGGAGTGGAAGTCGAGCGGCAGGTCCTTACTGAAGAAGCGCACCTTCCCGGTGTCGATGTAGTTCTTCTTGATCTCGGGGAAGGATGCGATGTGGAAGCGCTGGCAGAAGGGGCACTGGTAGTCGGTGAACTCGACAATGGTGAGGGGCGCGTCCACGTTGCCGAGCATGTGGACTCCGGCGAGGTCGGTGAGTTTGGCGTGCGTGGGGGCGTCTTCGGCGGGCGCGGCGGGCTTGGCCTGCTGTTTCTCCAGCAACTGGCGGATCTGGCGGAGTTCCTGAAGGATTTGGTCGGCCTGCTGCCGGGTGATGCCCTGGTCGGCCCCCTGGGCGCGCGCCGGGGCGATGGCCAGGGCGGCGCCAAGCGTTATCGTCAACAGAGTTTTCATTGGGCTACCTGCTTCTTGATGAACACCAGGATGTACTGGCTGTTCGGGATGTGTTCCTTCTCGGCAATCAGGTGGAAGCTGTTGGCCTCGACCTCTTTGATCACGTCCGGCATATCGAGGCGGATGTGCTGCATGGCGCGGCCGCCGGGCATGGCCTCGGGCCGCTTGTAATACTCGACGATGACGAGACGGCCTTCGGGCTTGAGGGCCTTGTAGATGCCGGCGAGCATGTCCGCGGGGTAATCGAAGTGATGGTAGACGTCGAGGGCGAGCGCAACATCGACGGCGTTTGCCGGCAGGTGCGGGTCCTTATCCGCGCCCTTCACGAAGGTGACATTTTGCAGCTTCAGGGTTTCGACGCGCTGCTTCGCGCCGGCCAGAAAATCGTCGAAGATGTCTTCGGCGATGACCTTGCCTTCGGGGCCGACGCGGCGGCTGAGGAAGGGCAGCATGAAGCCGATGCCGGTGCCCACGTCGGCCACGGTCATGCCGGGGCGGATGCCGGCCGTGCGCATGAGTTCGCCGGGCTTTTCCTGCTGGTCGCGCTCAGGGTTGGCGAGCACCTTGGCCATGTTGGCGCGCTGGTCTTGGGTCTGGTAGCCGGAGTTGGCCTGAGACGCCACCTGGGCGGCGAGCCCGCCGGCGAAGATCAGCAGCGCGAATGGGCGGACGAACCGGTTCATAACGCTGTCTCCATGGGGAGGGCCAGGGGCGCCTCGGTCATGAAATCGAGTTGCGCCATCTCTTCGAGGGCCTCGGCGATGGATTGCTCGGTAGTCTGCTCGGTGGTGATCACGAAGGGGAGGTCGTGCTTGGTGTCGCAGGGTTCCTGCAGGACCGCCTCGAGCCCGATGCTCTTGCTGGCCAGGATGCCGGCGAGGCGCGCGATGATGCCGGCGCGATCGTTGACGCGGAAGCGCAGGTAGTAGGCGCGGCGTTGCAGCCGGACGCTGACCGGCTTGTTCTCGCCGAGGCGTTCGTGGGCGAAGGGGGAGACGCGCTCGGGGCTGCCGCCGCGAATTTCGCGGGCGACACGCATGAGGTCGCTGACCACGGCGACTCCGGTGGGATGCCCCGCGCCCCAACCGTAGTAGAACGTGTCTTCGCCGAACATGCCCTTGACCCAGACGGCGTTGTAGGGGCCTTGCACGCCGGCCAGGATGGTGGAGGTCGGGATGAGTGCCGGGCGCACGAAGAGGATCAATCCGTCGGCGGTTTTGCGTCCGCCGCAAAGGAGCCGGATGGTGTGCTTCAACTGCCGGGCGTACTGAAAATCGAGGGGCGTGATGCGGCGGATGCCCTCCATGAAGATGTCGGAGGGGGTGATCTTTTCGCCGAAGGCGAGGGCGGCGAGGAGGACGAGTTTGCTGCGCGCATCGTAGCCATCGACGTCGGCGCTGGGGTCGGCTTCGGCATAGCCGAGGCGCTGAGCTTCCTCGATCATGGCGGCCATGGGGGCGCCGCGTTTTTCGATCTCGGTGAGGATGTAGTTGCAGGTGCCGTTGAGGATGCCGTAGAGGGCCTGGATGCGGTCGCCGGAGATGCCTTCGCGCAGCACGGCGTGGATCGGGATGCCGCCGCAGACGCTGGCTTCCATCGCGACGTTGATGCCCGCCTGAATCGCGCGGTCCCAGATTTCCGGGCCGCTGGCGGCCATGAGCTCCTTGTTGGCGGTGACCACGCTCTTGCCGTTGGCGATGGCGGCGTCGACGATTTCACGCGCGACGGTGGTGCCGCCCACGAGTTCGGCGACGATCTGCACGTCGGGGTGAGTGACGACGTCGCGCCAGTCGGCGGTCTTGATCACGTCACCGAGGGCGGCGGGGATGCTCTTGGTGTGCACCGAGCGGCTGCACACGCTGACGACCTTGAGTTTGTAGCCGAGTTTCCGTTCGATCTGTTCCCCGTTTTCGGCCAGGATGGCAAGCGTGCTGGAGCCAACGTTGCCCAGCCCGACAATACCCAGTTTGACTTCCTGCATATTGTTTCATGATAGCAGCGGCGGATTGGGGGCCCGCTCGGATTGATCGACAGGCCCGGAATCCGCCGGGCGACAGGTTCGTGCGCTGACGCGAGGAGGGGTTTCGATTCGATCCAAAGGTCGGCCGGAGGCCGACGCTACTCGAGGAAGTCTGGAGCGTTACGACTTCAGGAAGTGGCCGATGGAGCGGGTTGCCTGGCGCAGGCGGTGTTCGTTTTCGATGAAGGCGAAACGGACGTGGCCTTCTCCGAGAGGGCCGAAGCCGATGCCGGGAGAGACCGCGACCTGCGCTTTTTGCAGCAGCAGCTTGGCGAATTCGAGCGAGCCGCCTTCGCGGTAGCGTTCGGGAATCGGCGCCCATAGGAACATGGACCCCTTGGGCGGCTCGACCGGCCATCCGGCGCGCTTGAGGCCGGTGACCAGCACATCGCGGCGCTTCTGGTAGGTGGCGCAGATCTTCTTCGTATCCTCCTCGCACTCCCTGAGAGCGATGATGGAGGCGATCTGGATGGGCTGGAACACGCCGTAATCCAGGTAGCTCTTGATGCGTGCCAGCGCGGCGATCATCTTCGGGTTGCCGACGCAGAAGCCGACGCGCCAGCCGGCCATGTTGTAGCTTTTGGAGAGCGAGAAAATCTCGACCGCGATCTCCTTGGCGCCTTCCACTTCGAGGATGCTGGGCGGCTTGTAGCCGTCGAAGCCGAGATCGGCGTAGGCGAAATCGTGCACCACGAGGGTGCCGTGATGGCGCGCGAGGCGGACGATCTCCTTCATGAAGTCCAGATCCACGCAGGTGGTGGTCGGGTTGTGCGGGAAAGAGATCAGCAGCACCTTGGGTTTGCGGTCGGAGGTGCGATAGAGATCCTCGAGGCGGTTGAGGAAGGTCGCCGCGTCCGGCATGGGCAGCATGCAGGCGTGGCCTTCAGCCATGAGCACGCCGTACTGATGGATCGGGTAGGCGGGATTGGGCGAGACCACGGCGTCGCCGGGACCGACGATGGCGAACAGCAGGTGGGCGAGCGCGTCCTTGGCGCCCATGGTGACGATGGCTTCCTTATCGGGATCGAGTTCGACCCCGTAATTCCTCTGGTAGCGTTTGACAATCTCTTCGCGGAGCTTGGGAATACCGCGCGATATGCTGTAGCGGTGGTTGCGCGGCAACCGGGCCGCCTCGATCAGCTTGTTGACTACGACGCGCGGCGATGCGCCGTCCGGATTGCCCATTCCGAGATCGATTACGTCGATCTGTTCCGCGCGTGCGCGTGCCCGCATCTCGTTGATGACGGCGAACACGTAGGGCGGCAGTTTCGAAATCCGGTAAAACTCTTCAGAATTTTGGGGCATTCCTTCCATTCTAACCACGACCCGCTCCGCAATGGGCGCGGCGACGCTACAATCGTGGTTTCCGAATGCGAGCGCGCCCGTGGTGAATTTTTCGTGCAATCTGTGCGGCAGGTGGAACGAGGTGGAACAGTTCGCCACCGAACCGGCGACGTGCCCGTGCGGGTCCAATGTGCGGCTGCGCGCGCTGATCCACCTGCTCTCGCTGGAGTTGTTCGGGCGGAGCCTGCCGCTCGACGCGTTTCCGCGCATGAAATCGATCCGCGGGCTGGGGATGTCGGACAAGGAGTGCTGCGCGGCGCTGCTGGCGGAGAAGTTCGATTACACCAACACGTACTACGATCGCGAGCCAAAGTTCGACTCCTCGCGGCGCGACGAATCGTTGTGGGGGCAGTACGACTTCATCCTGTCGGCGGACGTGCTGGAGCACGTGGGACCGCCGGTGGAGGCCACGCTGGAGCAGCTTTGCCGCATGCTCAAGCCGCGCGGGTTCCTGGGGGTGACGATCTTCTGCGCGCCCACGGACCGGATGCGGGAGCACTTCCCGCAACTGCACGAGTACCGGGTGGTGCCGCTGGGGGATTCGCAGGTGCTGATCAACCGGCGCGCGGATGGGACGCTGGAGATCACCGGCGACCTGATCTTCCACGGGGGCAGCGGGGCGACGCTGGAAATGCGCGAGTTCGGCGCCACCGCGCTGCGCGAGAAACTGACCGCGGCCGGCTTTCGCGAAATCGACTTCCTGACGGAGAACGTGCCGGAGATCGGGGTCTACTTCGATCACGACGTCTCGCAGCCGCTGATCGCGCGCAAGGAGCGGTTCGCGATGGAGGGCCGAGCCATCGCCGAATTCGCCGACGCGCTGCGCGACGCGCAAGCAGAGACGGCGGCGGCGCGCGAACAGGCGGAGCGGCTGGCGCGGCAGATGCGGCTGGCCGCGGAATCGCGGTGGGTGAAGCTGGGCCGCCGGCTGGGCGTGGGCCCGGAACTGGGCAGCCCGGAATAGGCGGGCCGGCGCCGATGGGGGCCGGCAGCCGGCGCTACTCTACCCTTTGGCCAGGAGTTCGAGGGCCTTCTTCACGACGGCGTCGTCTTCCACCTTCTTGATGGGTGCCTTGTCCGTGGCGTCGTCCGTGATGGGTTCGCCGTTGTCGTCCACATCGACGATGGCGTCGGCATCGCTCACCGGATTGGCCGGGACGACCTGTTTATCCTGGATGGCGCTGCCTTCGGGCGAGTAATACTTCGCCACCGAGAGGATGATGGCGCCGCCGTCTTCCATGGTGATGGCCTTGCGCATGGCGGCATCCCCGTAGGTGCGTTCGCCGACGAGTTGGGCGCGCTTGTCATCCTGCAGCGCGGCGGCGGCGACTTCGGCTCCCGATGCGGTGCCGCGGTTGACCAGGACGGCCAGCGGCAGCGCGGTGATGGCCTTGGCCGGATCCGCGTCGAAGTTCTGGCGCGGGACCTTCTGGCCCACCAGGTAGGTGATGCGTCCGGATTTCAGGAAGAGATTGGCCAGAGCGATGCCGTCTTCGGGTGAACCCGCCGCGCAGTTGCGCAGATCGAGCATCAGCTTCTGCGCGCCGTTCTTCTGCGCCTGCTCGACGGCCGAGGCCACCTGCTTGACGATGTCCGGCGAGAGCGCGTCCACGTTGATGTAGGCGACGTTGTTGGCCAGCATCCGAGTCTCCACCGGAGGCAGGGTCACCATGGAACGGGTGAGCTTGATGGTGGTGGGTTCCGGATGGCGCGCGCGGATGACGCTCAGGTCCACGGTGGAGCCGGGATCGCCCTTGAGCAGCAGCGAGGCGAAGGCCAGAGGCATATCGCGCGTGGCGACACCGCCGATGGTTTCGATCATGTCTCCGGTGTTGAGTCCGGCCTTGGCGGCGGCCGAGCCGGGAATCGTGCCGACCACGCCGACTTCGCCGAGGTAGCCGTACTTCTTGGAGATGATCAGGCCGACATCGGCGCGTTTGAGATCGTGATTCTTGAGGTATTCCTTATACTGGTCCGCGTTGAGGTAGCTGGCGAACGGATCGATCGCCTCCAGCATGCCGTTGAGCGCGCCCAGCGTCACGCTCTTCATGTCGGGCTCTTCGACGTATTCGCTTTTGATGCGCGAAACCACGTCGCTGAACACGCCCAGGTGCTTGTAGGTATCGTCGGCGGATGCGCTCCTGCCAAGACCGATACCGATCAACAGAACGAGCGTGAGGCACGTGGAAGTGCTCACGACCAGATATTTCAAACGGCTACTCATAAGGTAAGGACAGCTCCGGAGCCTGAGACCATTATACGCCGCCGGCCCATACCCCTTTGGACGCACGGAACGGCTATTGGGTTGTGCCCAGAATCCGGCGGCGCGCGGTGGCGGCGGTAAAGGCCACGCGGGGGATGCGTTCCAGAGCGTCGAGTACCGGCAGGGCGCGGCGCGCGCCGGGGCCGATGGCGCCCAGGGCAAGCGCGACGCTGCGCTGCACGTGTGCGTTTTCGTCCGCGACGCCGCCGGCGGCGATGAGGGCGTCGAGCACCGCCACGGCGGCCGGTCCGTGGCACGCGATGGCGTCGGCGGCCACCATGCGGACGCCGGCTTCCGGGTCGCGCAGCGCGGCAGAGAGCGGCGCCAGCACCTCCGGGGATGCGGCGCCCCGATCGCGCAGAGCGAGAGCGGCCACGCCGCGCAGCACGGGGTCGGGATCCCGCAACTGGCGGACGGCCTCCGCGATGGAGCCGGGGACGTGCGGCGGGGCGGCGGGTTCGGGCGAGGCGATGCGC
This sequence comes from Acidobacteriota bacterium, assembly GCA_018268835.1. Taxonomy (GTDB): domain Bacteria; phylum Acidobacteriota; class Terriglobia; order Bryobacterales; family Bryobacteraceae; genus Solibacter. Next base: position 25,054 of record JAFDVU010000075.1, read on the forward strand.
GCCACGATCAGGGTATCGATGCCCAGGTGATAGCCGGTGGAGCGGACGTCTTTGCCCGTGCAGACGAAGGTCACGGTGTGGTGCCCCTGAAGCAGGTGTTTCCAGCCGAGCAGGTGATCAGCAGCCACGTACAACTCCGGATTCCAGGCGCGCACCAGTTCGGTCTCGCCTGTGTTGGCGCCGGGTTCGTGCTCGAGCGGTTCCCCCGCTTCCGCCGGCTTGCCGTCGAGCAGCACCCGGTAGTCGCCGTAATCGGGGGCATGGGCGATCTGCGCGACGAGTTCGTAATAGCCGTCGCGTTCGATATCGAGCGGGATGGAGATGCGCGCGCCGGGGCCGCCGGCGCGCAGGAAGAGCAGGTCGCGCGACCAGAAGACTTCCTTTTGCACTTCGGCCTTGCCGCCTTCGGTGCGCACGCCGGGCAGGAGCGTTTCCACCTCGATCTGCCTCGCGTTGCCGTGGGGCAGGCGGGCGGCGCCGTAAGGCGGATCGGGCAGCCCTTGCGCGATGCCATCCTGGTACCAGAAAGCGACGGAGCTGAACAGGTCGGGGCGTTCCTCGAAGGCGCTGCGCACGCTGCCGTCGGGGTTGAAGGTCCAGCCGGCGTGTTCGAAATCGAAGCGCAATTCGCGGGTGAAGGGGATGGGGTCGCGCAAGTGCCAGCGGTAGGCGGTCATGCGGGCGCCGACGCCGGTACCCTCAGCCACCGGGACGCCCCAGTAGGGGCCGTCGGAGACGCGCAGGCTCCAGGCATCGTTGAAGTAATCCTCGGTGCCGGTTCCCTGGATGCCGGCGCGGCGCTCTCCGTCCACGTAGAAGAGGTCGTCGCCTTCGCCGAACCAGCCGGGCTGATTCTGGATCACGCTAAGCACCGTGCCCACGTAGTGGCCGCGCCCGCGCACGTCGAGCACGGTGTAGGGCTTGCCCGGGCGGGCCGGAATCTCCTGGTGGTACCAGGCGTGGAAGTAGCCGATACCGGGGGGTAACTGCGGACGCTTTTCCCAATCGACGTGGTAATAGAGGTTGGCCACGCGGCGGCGCCCTTCATTGGTGATGGTGATGCGGCAATGGCGTTTGAAGGGCATGGGCCAGTAGGCATTGCGGGAGCGCCCTTCGCTTCCGTCCACCACCATGAGGGAGTGGACGGGACGTTCGTAGCCGTGGCCGGAGGCGAAGAAATCGCCGACCGGGGAATCGACGCTTGGTGTGGGGCTGTGATCGTAGTAGACGCGGAGGCGCAGCAGGCGGGGCCACCCGTACTCGTTGGCGGCGATGGTGAGCCAGATGTGGGTGACGACGCCGGGACCGTCCATGTCGGCGAGGGTGACGGTCTCGCCGGGGATAGGGCGGAGGCTGTCGTCGTTGCTGGTGGGGTCGGGGTTATTGGAGGATGAACGGTAGGCCCGGTAATCCTTCAGCCGGGCCAGATCCAGTGGATCCTGCGCGGCCAGTGCTCCGGCCAGCCACAGAACAAGCAAGGCGGCTTTCATGGCATGGGATGTTACCACGAAGCCCCTGGCAGGGCGGCTACCAGCTAGGCACGGCTGCCGGGGCGTACGTCGCGAAGGGCTTCGGCGAAGATGCGCTGCCGATGCAGTCTCACCGCCGCCGCATAGGCAGCCGCTTTCGGGGGGACGCGTGCCGGATCGGACAGCGAAGCAAACAGGCTTCGTCGGGTGGCTTCCACGCGACGCGCGGTAGAAATCCAGGACAGGATCGCTTTACGCAACATGCGCCTACTTTCTGGCCAAAGTGGACCAATTCTCCTGGCGGCGAACCAGGTAATACTCCGGATACGCGAACCTCTCATTAAAGATGCGTTCCCACCGGGCTTCATCCAAACAAGAAGGGCAATGGCCACACTGGCAAGGTCTGTTCCGGTCCCGAATGACCGGCCCAATGCCGCGGCTGGGACGGCGCCGGTTGCGAGGGGCGGGTCTGTAAGTCGCGAGCGACGCCGCGATGATCTCGTCCGCAGATGCCTGCGAAACTCGGGCGCGAATGGAACCTGCGCTGTCCATCGTTACTAGCCTAAGTGTCACACAATGTACTGCACGCAGAGAAGAGATTAAGAGGTAAAAATCTGCAAGTTTTATGCGGGGGATGAAGCGGCGGCGATACCCCCACGATACGCGCAAATGCGGGTATCGCCGTTATGTCTACTTTCGCGAACGTCTATCTTGGAGCGACCGGTGCGGGCATTTGTTGTGGGCTCAAACGCGGAATCATGTGGTCCTGATTCGCCACATTCCAAACGGCCGCCGAGATAACAACTGCCGCGTGGGTCACATCTTCCGGGATGATTCGTTCATAAGTGTCCAGATTAGTATGGTGGGTCATGGTGTTATATTCGATCGGGTCCTGCTGCATGCCGATGCCGGGGAGTCCCGCGTTGTTGAAACTGGTGGAATCCGTACCGGCGACCACGCGGCTGGTGGTCGGCATGGCTCCAGCCATGCCCCAATCGCGGAAGAGGGCGAGCACGGGGCGCAGCGCGGCGGCGGCTTCGGGGGGACCGAAGACGCTGGCGCCGAGCAGCCGTCCGGTGCCGGTATCCACGTTGAAGTAGCAGTCCAGTTTGGAGAACTCGGGCTTGGGATCCTCGAAGGAACCGAAGTGCTGCTTGACGTAGGCGAGCGAGCCGAGCAGCCCTTGTTCCTCGCCGGACCAGAGGGCGACCCGGATGGTGCGGCGCGGCTTGAGACCGAGCGCCTGAATGAGACGTGCGGCTTCGACCATGATGGAACTGCCGATGGCGTTGTCGGTGGCGCCGGTGCCGGCGTGCCAGGAATCGAGGTGCCCGCCGAGCATGACCACTTCATCGGCTTTGTCCGTCCCGGGGATTTCGGCGATCACGTTATAACTCGTCTTACCCTCGGGATAGGTCTTATTGAGGATGTCGAACTCGACCTTCACCTCGTCGCCGTCGGCGAGCAGGCGCTCGATGCGGCCGTAATCGTCATTGCGCAGGATGACGGTGGGCACGGTTTTGGCCGGGTCGTAGGCGCGATTCTGCTGGGCGACGATGACGCCTTCGCCGCGGGCGGCATCGTTGATGCGCATGGCGGCGCCTTCCTGGAGGAGCATTTCGTCGATGGCGTCGCTCACCTGGGCCGCGGTCATGCGGTTGGGGTCCGAGGGACCGCGCCCTCCGCGCCCTCCGAAGCCGCCGCGTCCGGCGTTGGGGTTGTTGGGATCGTACTGGCTGCGCACCTGCTCCTCGGGGCGGCGTGTGGCCACGGGATTGAAGTTCACCGGGACCACAGTCTGCTTACCGACCAGGACGGCTTTGCCCTTGACCCCGCCGCGGACCGACGCGAGCCACGTGGCGAACTCCTCCTTCGTGGGTCCCTGGCGCTGCGGACCGCGTCCACCTCCGCCGAATTGCGCCATCATGGCAGCCGCCTGCGGACTCACCGGGATCTCCGGTCCCTGCGGGGGCGCGATCTCGACGGTGGAAGCGGTGACGGGACCGCGAGTGGAGGCGGTCCAGGCCAGCACTTCGAACTTCAGATTCTCTTTCACGGGCGAGACCAGGAAACCGCTGGCGCGCTCGTTGGTCCAGCCGGGATGCCCGAATTCCCAGGGTTCGAGGTGCGCGTTTTTGAAGCCCCATCCGGTGAGTTGTTCCACCAGGTATTTGGCGGCGGCTTCGTGACCGGGAGTTCCGGTGACGCGGGGGCCATACCGGTCCGTGAGCATGTGGAGCGTGCGCATCAGTTGCGAATGTTCGGCCTCTTCGCTGCGGATGCGCGCAGTGGTGGCTTCGTCTACTCCGTTCTGCGCGAAGAGAAGGGCGCAGGCGGCGACCGCAAGAACCAGCTTTTTCATAATGGATCAGATTACCAGGACGTAGCGCGGATTGCCGCGCTTACCGATCCGTGCCGCCGGCGCTGAGCGAAAGTACGCGGCGCGTTTCGGCGAGGTAATCCAGCGCCTGGGCGCGAGTGCGGATCTCGCGGGAGCGCTCCAGAATCTGCTCGCGCCGCGCGGGCGCGGCCTGGAGTTGCGCACGCACCGCGCTCCACACCACGGCCGGCAGGTTGCCCTGGTCCACGGGATCGTCGGGGCGCGCCACCGGTGCCTCGGCCACGCGGGTGAGCATCGGCTGCGGCGCTGCGGGGAGCGTCGCGGGAGTATCGTCGCGCGGCGCGGAGAGCGTGAGGAGCGCGCCGGGATCGTTGGCCTGAAGGTCGCGCGCGGTCATGTGCGGCAGGCCGAACAGGTTCTCCACGAGTTTGGGGATGGAAGCGTGATCGTAGAGGCGGTGGTCGATTGTGTTCTTCGCGATCCACGGCGAAATCACCAGCGCGGGCACCCGCGGTCCGTACTGTTCGAAGGTGAAGCCGCACTGATTGTGGGGCGAACCGGGCGCGGTGTCGCCGGGGGCGGGCGCGGGTGGCGGCGCGGCGTGATCGTAGAAGCCGCCGTGCTCGTCCCAGGTGACGATGAGCACGCTGCCGGTCCAGTGCGGGGAGTTGCGGATGGCCTCGTAGGTCTGCTTGATGAGGGCTTCGCCGCGGCGTACGTCGCCGAGCGGGTGCTGCGAGTTGCCGCCGCGGTAGTCGCGCAGCACGTCGTAGGCGGGCTCGATGAAGACGTAGTCGTAGGGGTACCCGGGCTGCTGGAGATCGCCCGCGAAGGAAGCGTAGGGACGGATGTCGCCGAGCCCGATTCCCTTGAGCGCCGCGACCATGGGGAAGGCGTCGCCGGCGTACAGGCGGCGCGTGCGGCCGCCCTCAGCCAACCGGTCGAAGATGGTCCCGTTGCGGAAGGCGAAGCCCTCCAGGGTTTCCCAATCGATGATTTCGGGTACGGCCGGACTGTGGTCGAGGCCGCCCGAAGACGCGGCGTGGACGAACAGGCGGTTGGGCCACGTGGGGCCGGGCATGGAGGCGTGCCAGTTATCGCAAAGGGCAAACTCGCGCGCCAGGGCATTGAGCACGGGCAACTGCTCGGGCGCGTAACACTTCATGACCTCGGCGGGATCGCCGCCGCGCGCGCCGTACGCGGCCGCGAAGCCGCTGTTTTCGGTAGGCGGATACGGGCGGCCGGCGGCATACTTCACGCCGGCGCCGCACAACTGTTCGAGCACATCCGGGAATTCGTGAGGCGGATCGGCGGGCATGACGTTGTCCGCGCCGCGCGTGACCGGGTATGTCTTCCCCTGGTACGTGTTGGTTTCGCTGCCGGTGAGCCCAGCGGCGCGAGTGGACGCGCCCGTGGATGCGTCGGTGCCCGCGATGGCCGAGAAGCCGAGCAGGTGATCGTAGGAGCGGTTCTCCAGTATCAGAACGAAGACGTGATTCAGCGTCATACGCCCTCCTTAGTGAGTCATGGAATAGAGGATGTAGTTGAGGGCGATGCGGATGCCGAGCGCGGAATACTTTTCCGGATAGGCCGGGTCGTCGGCGTGCTCCCAGGAATCGCCCAGGTCCATGTCGAAGCAGATGGCCACCATGATGCGCCCGTGATCGTCGTAGATGGCGCGCCAGTGGGGGACCTTGCCGTCCTTCTCGTAAGTCTTGCCTGCCTCCAGCGCCGGGATGCCCGGCACCTGGTAACGCTGGTTGAGATCGTAAATGGCGTGGAAGATGGGGTCGTCGTCGGCGATTTCGACGATGGGGCGGTCGGGGAAGACTTTGCGCATGCTGGTGGCGAAGGTCTCCCACTCGATGGTGCCGTGGAAGTCGTCGCACATGAAGAAGCCGCCGCGCAGCAGGTATTCGCGCATCGCGTGAGCCTGCGAATCGGTGAGGTTCCAATGGCCCACTTCCACGCCGTAGAGCCAAGGCCAGTCAAAGACGTCGCCTTCATCGAAGTTCACGGGCTCTTCCGCGCTGCGTGCGTGGATGCGGCTCAGGCGGCGGACGGCGAGCGAGAGGTGGCGGTCGCTGCGCGGGTAGTCCATGGTCCAGTTGGAGCCGCCCTGTTCCCAGGAGCCCAGGAACTCGAAGCCGCCGTGAATGGGTCCCACCGGGGGATACATGAGGCGGGCGAAGGTCCACTCGGTCTTCTCGCGGTAATCGGGCGGCAGGGGAAACGTGTTGTACTCCACTCCCGGGAATTCGCGGAACGGGCGCTGGAACGCGTACAGCGCAGTCAGGACCAGCAAGGTTCCGGCGGCGAGCGCTCCGGCGCGGCGAAAGTGGATGGGGGACGGCACGGGCGTTGTCTACAGAATACTACGCGCACTATGTGATAACGTTTTGGGCATGACGTCAGAAACCCTCTCCCGGCGCAGCTTTCTAGCGGCCGCGGCCGCCGCTCCGATGGCATTCGCCGCTGCCAGGAAGATTCCCGTCGGCCTCGAACTCTTTTCCGTGCGTGACGAGATGACCAAGGACACGATGGCGACGGTGCGCGCCGTCGGCAAGATGGGTTACCAGGTGGTGGAATTCTACGGGCCGTACTTCCAGTGGACGCCGCAGTATGCCAAGGAAGCGCGCCAGGCGATGGACGACGTGGGGCTACGCTGCTACTCCACGCACAACGGGCCGGACAGCTTCAAGGGCGACGGCATCGCCAGGGCGATCGAGCTGAACCACATTCTGGGCGCGAAGTTCATCGTGATGGCGAGCGCCGGGCGGGTGGAGACGCTGGACGATTGGAGGAAGGTGGCGGAGACGCTCGCCACGGCGTGCGAGAAGTTCCGTCCGGCCGGGTTGCGCGGCGGGTACCACAATCACCAGGCCGAGTTCAAGGCGGTGGACGGCAAGCGGCCGATCGAGATCATCGCGGCGGGCACGCCGAAGGACTTCATGCTGCAACTCGACGTCGGCACCTGCGTGGAGGTGGGACAGGATCCGGTGGCGTGGATCAACGCGAATCCGGGCCGCATCAACAGCCTGCACCTGAAGGACTGGGGCGCGGGCGCGGATCGCGGGTATCGCGTACTGTTCGGGGAAGGCGATGCGCCGTGGAAGAAGATTTTCGCGGCCGCGGAAAAGAAGGGCGGCGTGGAGTATTACCTGATCGAGCAGGAAGGCAGCCGGTATCCCGCGATGGAAACCGCGGCGAAGTGCCTGGCGGCGTATCGGAAGATCCACGGATAAGGAGACGGTAGGGTTTGATCCAAAGGTCGGCCGGAGGCCGACGGTACCCGTGGCGTGGCGCGGGGAGGCGGTCCGGAGGAGAATGCAGGGTCGAAAACCCGAGCGCTTGAGGCGTGCCAGCGTAGATTCCGGTTCGATCCAAAGGTCGGCCGGAGGCCGACGGTA
>JAFDVU010000076.1 GCA_018268835.1 Acidobacteriota bacterium
CCTCCAAGGTTTCGGCGAAGAGGGCATCAATGTCGGGCTCAGCCATCGATGCAATTCTAACGGATTGTAAAGGCTAAAGATCAAAGGCGGCTTGCATTTGTGCCTGCCGACGGTTCAGCATATAAGAAGTTCCTCGGCGGACTGGAGATTCTATGGCACAGACAGATCGAATTGTCGTTGATCCCAAAGTTCTGACGGGGAAGCCGGTCGTGCGCGGCACTCGCATCTCCGTCGAATTCGTGGTCGACCTGCTTGCCGCCGGCTGGAGCCACGCCCAAATTCTCGAGAGTTACCCACACCTTTCCGAAGACGACATTCGGGCTTGCCTAGCTTACGCCGGCGAGCTGCTGCGCGAAGAGAAGGTCTATCCGCTCAAGACCGCATGACATTCATGGCCGATGAGAATTTCCCGCGGCCGGCCTTGGCGGCGCTGCGAAATGCCGGCTGGGAGGTGTTCTCGGTGGCTGAGGAATGCCCTGGCATCTCGGATGAGGAAGTGGCCGCTCTTTGCTCGGAGAGTCAGCGAGTCCTTCTCACGTTCGACAAGGATTTCGGCGAGCTTGTGTTCCGTCGAGGGCTGCCAGCCGGAAGTGGAGTCGTCCTGTTCCGGTTCATCCCCGAAGCTCCCGGAGAAGTGGCGGACGCCGCCGTGGCACTGGTTCAGTCTCAGCCCGATCTCCGCGGAACTTTTTGCGTTATCACACGAGAGCGGATTCGAGTCCGGGCAATGCTCCAACCGCCGGAGCACTGATTGTCGGCCACGGTGTCAGGAAAAAACTCCTATGTATGGGCGCCTGTGATTGTTCGTACTACGGAGCATCCGAAAGTGCCCTGCGACCGCGCGCAAGGCATGTGGAAGACCACTCCGGAACCCGGCCCGAATATGTCCGACGTCGAAACACGGAGTCCGAGTGGAGTCCAAAAAGCATGGGAGAGGTCACCGGAGTCCAAATGGCGTCCAAATTCTCGCCGCGCAAGTCTTTTCTTTCTGGTGAAAATGTCTGTAAGTGATTGATCTCATAACCATGGCATGGAAGAGGTCGTGAGTTCGAATCTCACCAGGTCCACCAAAACATCCCGTACCGACTCAAATACTTGCATGTGACACGTGTCCTCTCCCTTGGCTCTACGCCAATTCCGGGGGCAAACCGCATCCCAGAGCAGTTCTCCTAACATAAGAATTCAGCTCCTGGATACTCTTTGCTCGCGTCCGCAAACGTGGGGCCACAGAGGTGCTTCACGTCGAGATTGGCAAACACGCCACGCACCGGTCTATCGCGCCAGAAAATCGCGGTTGTAGGAAATAATGGCGTCACAAGATACGTTGGGAATTTCGTCCGTGACACCCGGATCGTCCCCCGTACGCCGTCACGTTGTACCACCGCGGGAAGAGTCGTCGAGCGCTTGTGGCGGCGCCGGCTTTGCAATGATCGACAAGCCCCTACGCGGCTTGATCCCAACTGCAACAACGGAGCGGTGTCGTCTGTTGCGCTTCCGCGTTTTTCACGATGTCGAACAGGACTGCACCTAATCGTCTCATTCGGCATGGAATAGAGCTCTTGAATATCCCATTCCTCACGTTCGACAAGGATTTCGGTGAGCTCGTTTTCCGGCGCGGCCAGGTGGACTCGCCGGCCCTCTACAATCGGGTAACCGCCGACGTTCATCCGCCCGTGCAGCAGTCGCCAGCCGACATCCTCGACGGCGTAGTGTACCTCTTCCCGGATCTGTCCGACACTGGCGACGCGCAATACGCCTGTGGCGGCGCATCGCGCGACTCGGTGATCCCGCTGTTCTGCGTGGGCGCCATCCTCGCGCCGTACGCGCATTGCAAACGGCGAATTCACTCTGATACTATCTAGGTGGCAGATCGGACCCTCCTCTTGAAGTGCCGCAAATCCATCCAACGGAGTCACCAAACAACTGAATGAGCTTTACCGTATTTCTTGGCAACCTTCCCACCTGGGTCACCGCCGACGACATTAAGCAATGGCTGGCCGCCGAAGATCTCGTAGCCGATGCCGTCAAAGTGATCCGAAACCACGAAACGCAGGAATCCAAGGGCTTCGCATTCGTCGAGGCACCGACCAACGACGAGATGCAGGCCATCATTCGCCGCTTCGATCGGGCTCCTCTCGAAGACCGTCTTCTGCGCGCCAATCCGGCCCAGCCTCCCAAGGGCAAGGACGCCCCGCGCGGGGTGCCGGCACCGGCAGCAAATGGGATCCGCAATGAACCGCGCCGCAAACGCGGCGGTCGCAATCGCGAACCGCAGCCCCGCAGCGCATTCGCGACCGAGCTGGCGAAGGCCCTGTAATTCAGGCCTCGCCTGCCCGGGCGGTACATCCTCTCCCCTCCACACCTGTGAAAACAGGGCACATCAATTTCTACATTATTTCCTTTATTTACAGTCATTTACGGTTGGCACTGCCCGTGCTTCGGGCAATTCCATGAAATTTGCGTGGCTCGGTATTCTGTTGGCGGGCGTTCTCTGCGCCGGCACACAGGACTCGGATTTAAACGTCAACAAGCGCTACACGGTGGACAGCGTCACGGTTGCGGGCAAGGGATGGCACAGCAACGTGACGGAGCCGAGCGACCGTTTCAGCAACGGGCTGCGGCGGGATATGCTGGCGCTTATCGGGCAGAAGCTGAATCCGGCGGTGCTGGACGGGATCTCGAGCCGTTTGAAGAAGGAACTCGCGGCGCGCGAAGTGGAGCACCACATTCTGCGCAGTGATGTACCGGATCACGTGCGGGTTGAATTTGAAGTCAAACCGGCCGGCACAAACCCGGTGGCCAACCTGAACAAACTGATCTACAGTTCGCAGCAGGGATGGAGCGCGGGCGGGATGGCGGGATTCACGACGCATCAGAACACGGTGCTGTTCGGGGTGATCAGCGATGGGGACACGCTGAGCGAGCGATTCACGGGGATCAACGCGCGCTGGGAGAACAAACACCTGGGCAGCGACCGGCTGGGGCTGAAGTTCGATTTCGAAAGCTACCACGAGCAGTGGAATCCGGGCACGCTGGAGGCCCTGGCGGCGAATCCGCGGCTGACCTCGGATGCCTATCGCACCCGGCAGACCTTCTCTCCGACCCTGAGCATTGCGCTGGCCAAGCCGCTGACGCTGGAAGTGGGCGCGGCGTTCGAGCGGTTCGGCTCGCCGGTGACGAACGCGCCGGCGGAGACGGCCAACCTGGCGGTGGCAGCACTGCGCTACAACCTGCGCACATCCGACGAGGATTATCCTCAAGAAGTGTTCGCCGATTACAGCCTGCGCGCGGCCAACCGCCTGATGGGGAGCGATTACGTGTTCGCCTCCCACCTGGCCGGGCTTCATTACCGGGTGGGGCACGGGCGCCACAAGCTGAGCGAAGCGGTCACCCTGGGGGCGATTAGCGGGAGGGCACCTCTGTCGGAGCGCTTCGTGGCCGGCAACAGCTATTATCTGCGGGGCTGGAACAAGTACGATATCGATCCGATCGGGGGAAACCGGATCGCGCATAACACCGTCGATTACAGGTACGGTCCTTTCGAGACGTTTTATGACGCGGGAGCAGTGTGGGACAGCGGGCAACCGGTGGTGGTGCGCCATTCGCTGGGCCTGGGGGTGAGAGAAAGCGTCTTCACCCTGGCAGTAGCGTTTCCGATACGAACCGGCCGCGTGGAACCGATTTTCATAATGGGCATGATTTATTGATGCACCGCCCCAAGCGGGATAGAGGAATCAGCCGCAGGAGCTGGCTGCTGGCCGGCCTTACTGCACCTCTATTTCGCGTCTGGGCGGGCGACGATCTGAACCCGCGGTTCGACGGCGACACGCTCCGCGTGGCTCCGCCGAAGATCCACTTCCTGACGGGCACGCCGCTGGCGCGGCTGAAGGACGGCGCGGCGGTGGCGTACGTGGCGGAACTGGACCTGCTGGACGAAGGCCGCGTTTCCGTGCGCCAGGAAAAGGCGCGCTTCGTGGTGAGCTATGCGCTGTGGGAGGAGACCTTCTCGGTGACGGAGCTGGGCAAGGCTTCGCGCACGGCGGACGGTCTTTCGATGGCGGCGGCCGAGGCATGGTGTTTCGAGAGCCTGACGCTCAACACGGTGGGACTGGCGACGGACCGTTACTTCTGGCTGCGCTTCGACATGCGCACCGGGGGGCCGCGCGACCTGGAAGGCGATTCGGTGACCGGCATCAGCATCAAGGACCTGATCGACCTGCTGGGACGCCGGAACCAGACTGAAACTCATTGGGGGCCGCTGGAAACCCGTGTGCGTCTGGCCGACCTGCCGCGCGCGCGGGGCCGCGGATCGCGCGGGTGAACCGGCTGCGTACCAGACTGGTGCTGATCTTCCTGGCGGCGACGCTGGCGCCGCTGGCGCTGACGGTGTGGGTGACGACGACGATCCTCGAAGAGAGCGTGGATACGGCGGCGACGGTACGGCTGGACACGGTTTCGCGCCTGCTGAACCGCACGGCGCGGGAGTTCTACGACCGGGCGAAGGCGGACCTGGAGCGCGAGGCCGCCGCCGGGACGATTCCGCCGCAGGTGTATACGGCGGCCAATCGCGCGGCGTGGCCGGAAGCGGTGCGTGCGTTCGCCAACGGGCTGGAGAGCGAGCGTTTCGTGTTGGGCGGGCAGGATGGCAACCGGCTCGACTACGTGGTGCGGCGCGGCGACGAAATCCGGGTATACTCGCTCGCGTTGAACGACGTGGCGCTGGACCGGATCCGGCGCGAGATCCGGGAATCGCGCGAGTTGGTGGACGATGCGGCACGGCGCGACCTGCGGCGCGGAGTGAAGCTGACGTACGTCGTGCTGGCGGCGGCGATCTGGCTGGTATCGCTGGCGACACTGATCTACCTGGCGCACCGCATCAGCCGGCCGATCCGGGAACTGACGGCGGGGCTGGGCGAACTGGCGGCGGGCGACCTGAACACGCGGGTGCCGAGCCGGCGCGACGATGAGATCGGGCGCGCGATTCAGGCGTTCAATCACATGGCGGGGCGGCTGCAGGAGAGCACGGAGCGCCTGGTCTACCTGCGGCAACTGGCGAGCTGGCAGACGCTGGCGCGGAAGATGGCGCACGAGGTCAAGAACTCGCTGACGCCGATCCGGCTGACGGTGGAAGAGATGCTGGCGCGCTACGACGATCGCGACCGGGGGTTCATGACGGAGGCGGCCAAGATCGTGGTGGACGAAATCGAGACGCTGGAGCGGCGCATCCGTGCGTTCTCGCAGTTCGCCAGTGAACCGCCGGTGGCGCCGGCGCCGGTGGATGTGAACTCGCTGTTGCAGGAGCGGATCGCGTTCCTCAAAAACGCGCATCCGGAAGTCGCCTACGATTGCCGGCTGGACGACGGCACGCCGCCGGTGGAGGCCGACCCGGATTTGCTCAAGGGAATCCTGACCAACCTGCTGGAGAATGCCGCGGAGGCTGCCGGGGAGGGCGGGCGGATCCTGGGAGTGACGGGGGCGCAGAACGGAAGAGTGGCGATCGAGGTGCACGATTCCGGTCCGGGACTGAGCGAAACGGCGCGGTCGAGCCTGTTCCAGCCCACGATTTCGTTCAAGAAGCGCGGCATGGGGCTGGGGCTGTCCATCGCGCGCAAGAGCGCCCTGCTCAACGGCGGAGACATCGTTCTCGTGAAAGGAGAGTTGGGCGGAGCGGGATTCCGCGTGCTGCTGCCCATCGCAACCAATGGCATCCAAGCGCATCCTGATCGTGGATGACGAAGAAAATATCGGCCGCTCTCTGCGCATGATTCTGGAGCGGGAAGGCTACGCGGTGAACGTGTGCAAGAGCGTGACCGAATTCACGCGGCACCCCGACGCGGCGCGGGCCGATCTCTACCTGCTGGACATGAAGCTGCCGGACGGGAGCGGGATCGACGTGCTGAAAGCGATCCGGCAGAACGGGGCGGGCTCGCCGGCGGTGATGATCTCCGGGCACGGCACGATCGCCGACGCGGTGGAGGCGACGCGCGCCGGGGCGTTCGACTTTCTGGAGAAGCCGCTGGCGCGGGACCGCGTGCTGCTGGCGGTGAAGAACGCCATCGAGCAGGGGAGCCTGCGCAAGGAGAACGAGCGGCTGCGCGAGATGGTGGTGGCCGGGGAATCGCGCATGATCGGCGCGACGCCGGCGTGGCAGCGCGCGGTGGAGCAGGCGACGCTGGCGGCGCGGAGCGATGCGCGCGTACTGCTGATCGGCGAATCGGGCACAGGCAAGGAACTGCTGGCGGCGCACATCCACGCGAACAGTCCGTTCGCGGGCGGGCCTTTCGTGAAGGTGAACTGCGCGGCGATCCCGACGGAGCTGCTGGAGACGGAGCTGTTCGGGCACGAGAAGGGATCGTTCACGGGCGCGACGGGCATGCGGCGGGGGAAGTTCGAGCTGGCCGACGGGGGCACGATTTTTCTGGACGAAGTGGGCGACCTGCACGGCGCGTCACAAGCGAAGCTGCTGCGCGTGCTGCAGGAGGGCGAGTTCCATCGCGTGGGCGGGGAGCAGATCATCAAGGTCAACGTGCGCGTGATCTCGGCGACGAATCGCGACCTGGCGGCGATGGTGGCGGCGGAGAAGTTCCGGGAGGATCTGTATTACCGGTTGAGCGTGGTGCCGATCCGCGTGCCGGCGCTGCGCGAGCGGCCGCACGACATCAAGCTGCTGGCCGAGTACTTCCTGGAAGACTTCTGCGCGCGCAACAATTTCAAGCGCAAGAGCATCGAGGAGGGCGTGTTCCCGATCCTGGAGACCTACAACTGGCCGGGCAACGCGCGCGAACTGCGCAACGTGATCGAGCGCATGGCGATCCTGACGGGGGGCGAGCGGCTGACGCGGGACTCGATTCCGGTGGAGATCCGGGTGCAGCGCGAGGCGGGTCCGAAATCGACGATTCAGGAGGCGCGCGAGTCGGCCGAGCGCGAGCACATCCTGCGGGCGCTCGAAGAAACCAACTGGAACGTGTCGGGCGCGGCCCGGGTGCTGGGGATGGAGCGAACCAATCTGCACAAGCGGATCCGCGCGCTGGGGCTGGTTCGCGGGCGGTAGCCGCATGAAAGAATTGATTCTTGGGACCGAGCGCTCCAAATCCCTCGATTTGCTTTCTGGTTGCCGATGATTTGACCGGCGCGTGCGATGCGGCCGTGCATTTCGCGGCGCGTGGACTGCGCGCGGCGGTGCCGCTGGCGGGCGGCGCGGCGGTCAAGGCGGACGTGGTCGCGGTGAGCACGGAGAGCCGGGGGATGGGAGCGGCGGAGATCGGGGTGGCGATCCGCGCGGCGGCACGAATTCCCGTGGGGCGGCCGCGGATGTTGTTCAAGAAGATCGATTCCACGCTGCGCGGGCAGGCGGGCGTGGAGATCGCTGTGGCGCTGGAGGCGTTGGGGTGCGCGGCGGCGATCGTGTGTCCCGCGTTTCCGGGATTGAAGCGGGTGGTGCGGGACGGATGGTTGAGCGTGACCGGCGCGGCGGATTTCGCGGCGATCGACATCGTGGCGTACCTGCGCGGGCAGGGACTGGAGGCGAGCGTACGGAGCGCGCCGGCGGAACTGGCGGCGGCGGTCGTGGAGGGTGCGCGGGCCATCGTGCTGGACGCGGCGAGCGACGCCGACCTGGATGAGATCGCGGCGGCGGGACTGGCGCTGGGCGGGCGGGTGTTGTGGGCCGGGTCGGGCGGACTCGCGGCGGCGCTGGCGCGCACGCTGCCGGGAGATGCGGCGCGTCCGCGCGGCGATGTGGCGGCGGGCGGCGGGGTGCTGCTCGCGCTGGGCAGCGATCACCGGGTGACACTGCGGCAGCAGGCGGAGTTGCTGCGGGCGCGCGCGGTGGACCTGCTGGATGCCGAAACGGCCGACCCGCGGTGTGTGCGGGCGGCGCTAGGGGACGGGCGGCACGTGGTGTTGCGGGTGCCCTATGGGCGGGTGTCCGCCGGGCGCTTGCTCGAGTGCGTGGGCGGGGCGCCGGCGGGCGCGCTGGTGCTCTCGGGCGGAGACACGGCGTCCCTGTTCTGCGGCGCGTTGGGCGTGGAGCGGATCGAGCTGATCGGAGAGGTGGTGCCGGGCGTACCGTGCGGGGCGCTGCGCGGCGGCGGGTTCGACCGGATGCGCGCGGCCACCAAGTCCGGCGGCTTCGGCGAGCCGGATGCTCTAATTCAAGTAGTGGACTACTTCACATGCCAGAAGCCGTAGACAGTCTTCCTCCGATTGCGTTGACCATGGGCGACCCCGCGGGCGTCGGTCCCGAGATCTGCCTGAAGGCGGTGGCCGATCCGGCGCTGGCCGGGCTGGCCCGCTGGATCCTGGTGGGGGACGAGCGTGTGCTCGAGCTGGCGGCGGACATCACCGGGGTCAGGCTGGAATCCGCCGAACTGCGCCACGTGGACGCGCTGGCGG
The DNA here is from genome assembly GCA_018268835.1 of Acidobacteriota bacterium. GTDB lineage: Bacteria > Acidobacteriota > Terriglobia > Bryobacterales > Bryobacteraceae > Solibacter. The sequence goes on from JAFDVU010000076.1 coordinate 8,395, forward strand.
GGATCGGCGAATTCGCCTTCGGGCGGCTGGACGCGCGCTGCGGCGCGGCGGCGGTGGAATATGTGCGGGTGGCGACGGAGATGTGCCTGCGCGGTGAAGCCGACGGCATCGTCACGGCGCCGCTGAACAAGGAGGCGGTCACGCTCACGGGGCGGACGTTCTCCGGCCACACGGAGTACATCGCGGAGTTGTGCGGCGCGAAGGAATCGCGCATGCTGCTGGCAAGCGAGCGCCTGGCGACGGTGCACGTGACCACGCATGTGCCGCTGCGGGACGCCTGCGGGCTGGACACGGCGCGCATCCTGCGCACGATCGAACTGGGCGACGAGGCGATGAAGCTGCTCGGGTTCAGGGAACCGCGGATCGCGGTGTGCGGCTTGAACCCGCACGCGGGCGAGCACGGGCTGTTCGGCGAAGAAGACGAGCGCTACATCCGGCCGGCGATCGCGGCGGCGCGGGAGCGGGGCATCGCGTGCAGCGGACCGCACGCCGGCGACACGATCTTCCTGCAGGCGGCGCGCGGCGGCTACGACCTGGTGGTGGCGATGTACCACGACCAGGGGCACATTCCGATGAAGCTGATCGATTTCGAAGGCACGGTGAACATCTCGCTGGGCATCCCGATCATCCGCACGAGCGTGGACCACGGAACGGCGTTCGACATCGCGGGAAAGAACCAGGCCGATCCGCGCAGCATGAAGCAGGCGATGCGGCTGGCGGCGCGCATGGCGCGCACGCGCCGCGGAATGTGATCGCCGCCTACAGGTGGCCGATGACGGCGCTGGTGAACTCGCTGGTGGAGGCCTTGCCGCCGACGTCGCCGGTGAGGTGCCGGTTTTCTGCGTACACCTGATAGATGGCCTGTTCGAGCCTGGCGGCGGCGTCGCGCTCGCCGAGGTGGAAGAGCATCAGGACGGCCGACTGCATGAGCGCGGTGGGGTTCGCCAAGCCCTTGCCGGCGATGTCCGGCGCGGTGCCGTGCACGGCCTCGAAGACGGCGTGGTGGTCACCGATGTTGGCGCCGGGCACGATGCCGAGTCCGCCGACGAGGCCGGCGGCGAGGTCGCTGATGATGTCGCCGTAGAGGTTGGGGAGCACGAGCACGTCGAACTGTTCGGGGCGCATGACGAGTTGCATGCAGGCGTTGTCCACGATCAGCTCGGTGTACTGGATCTGGGGGTAATGCGAGGCCACTTCCCGGCAGCACTTGAGGAACAGGCCGTCGCTGAGCTTCATGATGTTGGCCTTGTGGATGGCGGTGACCTTCCGGCGGCTTTCGCGCCTGGACCACTCAAACGCCGAGCGCGCGATCTTCATCGACGCGTTGTGGGTGATCACCTTCAGGCTCTCGACCACGCCGGGAACCACTTCGTGCTCGAGCCCGGAGTAGAGGTCCTCGGTATTTTCGCGGAAGATGGCGAGGTTGAGGGGCAGGTCGTGAAAGCGGGTCTTCAACCCGGGGAGCATGCGCACGGGGCGGAAGTTGGTATAGAGGCCGAGTTTCTTGCGCAGGGCGACGTTGATGCTCTGGTGGCCGCCGGCGATCGGCGTCGCGGTGGGCCCCTTCAGGCCGACGCGGGTGACTTCGAGGGAAGCGAAGACTTCGTCGAGTTCGCCGGGCGCGGCGGTCACCCGTTCCCAGTCGATCGCGGCGCCGGTGGCCTCCACAGCGCGTACGGTGGCTTCGGCCACCTCGGGTCCGATGCCGTCGCCGGGAATGAGAGTGATCTGGTGGGCCATCACAGCTATTATAAAGTCGGAGGTTAGGTTGATCCCGGACTGGGCGGAAGAGCGGCGCAAGATGGTGGAGGCCCAGTTGATCGGGCGGGGCATTCGCGACGCGCGGGTACTGGCCGCGATGCGCGAAATTCCGCGCGAGGATTTCGTGCCTCCGGAGGCGCGCGTCACGGCCTGCGGCGACGCACCGATCGGGATCGGATGGGGCCAGACGATTTCGCAGCCGTATATGACGGCGCTGATGGCGGAGTGTCTGGAACTGTCGGGGAGCGAGCGCGTGCTCGAGGTGGGCGCCGGATCGGGGTATGCCGCGGCGGTGCTGGGAGCGATCGCGCGCGAGGTGATCGCGATCGAGATCGTGCCCGAACTTGCCGCGGCAGCGTCAATGAATCTGCGGCGGACGGGTCGCGCGCGCAACGTGCGGGTCGTCGACGGGGACGGCGGGTGGGGCTATCCGGCGGGCGCGCCCTACGACGCGATCTCGGTGGCGGCGGGCGCTCCGGACGTGCCGTTTTCGCTGTTGGATCAGTTGGGCGATCCGGGGATTCTGGTGATACCGGTGGGGCCGCGCGACGACCAGGAGCTGCGCGTGGCGCGCAAGCGCGGCGGGCGGATCGAGTGGCGCGTGGCGACGCTGTGCCGCTTCGTTCCGTTGCGCGGCGGAGAGGGTTGGCGCTGATGCGACTGCGCACGGCGAAGGACCGGCTGAAGATCGAGCACAGCATCATCGACGGGGTGCGCGAGATTCTGGAGGAGCTGCTGGCCGCGAATCCGGAGATCCGGTCGGTGATCCCGGGAGTGATCCGGCCGGTGCGCGACGCGCGCGGCAAGGTGAAGATGCGCGTGACGGTGCCCACGCAGAACGGGTGGAAAGCGATCGCGATTTCGGCCGGAGCGCGGCAGGAATTGTTTGTCTCAACCGCGCTGGGCAGGGATGAGGTTGAGGCGGCGATGGCGCGGGCGGGCGCGGTGATCGGATAGGGGCGGATGGTGTCGACGCTGCGACGCGGAGCGCATCGCCGCGCGGCGGCTGTGGTGTAATCAGGTTCATGCACTCGCGCACCGTAGTGTTTTTGGCTGCGATGGCGGCCTCCGTTTTCGCGCAGGGCCGGTTTCAACCGGGCAACGCTCCGTTTCTCGCGTTCGACGCGCCGGTGGTGGCGTTGACGCACGTGCGGGTGATCGACGGCACGGGCGCGGCGCCGCGCGAGGACCAGACCATCGTGATCGACCACGGCAGGATATCGGCGGCCACGGCGCCGCCGGCGGGCGCGCGCGTGCTCGATCTGAGGGGCCACACCGTGATTCCCGGAATCGTCGGGATGCACGAGCACCTGTTCTATCCCGGCGGCGGAGGCGTGCCGCTGTATCCGGAGATGGGCTACACGTTTCCGCGGCTCTATCTGGCGGCGGGCGTGACCACGGCGCGCACCGCGGGCAGCGTGGAGCCGTACACGGACCTGAACATCAAGGCGGCGATCGATGCCGGGCGCATGCCCGGACCGCGGCTGTTCGTCACGGGACCGTACCTGGAAGGCAAGGGCGCGTTCACGCCGCAGATGCACGAACTCTCGGGACCCGAGGATGCCACGCGCACGGTGAATTACTGGGCCGATGAAGGCGCGACTTCGTTCAAGGCGTATATGAACATCACGCGCGCGGAACTGGCCGCGGCGGTGGCGGCGGCGCACAAGCGGGGCATCAAGGTGACGGGCCATTTGTGCTCGGTCGGATTCCGCGAGGCGGCGGCGATCGGGATCGACAACCTGGAGCACGGGCTGCTGGCGGATACCGAGTTTCACGCGGGGAAGCAGCCGGACGTGTGTCCGCCGGCAACGCGCAACGAGGTCGCGCGGCTGGATGTGAACGGCGCGCCGGTGCGCGAGACGATCGCCGACCTAGTGAAGCACAATGTGGCGATCACATCTACGCTGGCCGTGTTCGAGGCGTTCGACGCGGAGCGGCCGCCGCTGGATCCGCGGTTTCTCGATGCCGCGTCGCCGGAAGCCTCGCTCAACTACCTGACGGCGCGGGCACAGGTGAGCGCGGCGGCATCGGCCGCGGCGGCCGCGGCGCTCAAGCAGGAACTCGCGTTCGAGGTCGCGTTCGTGCGCGCCGGAGGATTGCTGGCGGCGGGGGCGGACCCCACGGGCAACGGCGGCGCGCTGGCGGGACTGGCCGATCAGCGCAATATCGAACTGCTGGTGGAAGGGGGCTTCACGCCGGTAGAGGCGATCCGCATCGCGACCTACAACGGCGCGAAACTGCTCGGCGAGGAGCGGCGTACCGGCACGATCGCCGCGGGGAAGGACGCGGACCTGGTGGTGATCGAAGGCAACCCGGCGGCGAACATCGGCGATATCCGGAAGGTGAAGCTGGTGTTCAAGGAAGGCGCGGCCTACGATCCGGCGAAGCTCCTGGAGAGCGTGCGCGGACAGGCGGGGTTGCGGTGAGCTACAGGATGTAGCGGGACAGGTCCTGATCCTTGACGATCTCGCTCAACTGCCTGCGGACGTAATTGGCGTCCACCTTCACGGTTTTCTTCTTGAGGTCGGGCCCGGCGAAGGAGACCTCTTCGAGCAGTTTTTCCATGATGGTGTGGAGGCGGCGCGCGCCGATGTTTTCGCTGGTCTCGTTCACCTGCGCGGCGAATTTGGCGACCTCTTCCAGCGCATCGTCGGAGAACACGAGTTTGATGCCCTCAGTTTCGAGCAGCGCGGTGTACTGCTTGGCGAGCGCGTTCTTGGGTTCCTTGAGGATGCGGATGAAGTCCTCGACGGTGAGCGACTTCAACTCCACGCGGATGGGGAAGCGGCCCTGCAACTCGGGGATCATGTCGCTGGGTTTGGAGACATGGAACGCGCCGGCGGCGATGAAGAGGATGTGGTCGGTGCGGACGAAGCCGTAGCGCGTGTTCACGGTGGTGCCCTCGACGATGGGGAGGATGTCGCGCTGCACGCCCTCGCGGCTGACGTCGGGGCCGTGGCCGCTTTCGCGCCCGGCGATCTTATCGATCTCGTCGAGGAAGATGATGCCGCTCGATTCCACGCGCTCGAGCGCGGCGCGCGTGACCTGGTCCATATCGATGAGCTTCTGCTCCTCTTCCTGCACCAGGTAGTCCATGGCTTCGGCGACGCGCATTTTGCGGTGGCGCGCCTTCTGGCCGAAGAGGTTGGGGAGCATGTCCTTGAGGTTGATCCCCATCTCCTCGATGCCGGTGTTGGTGGTGATTTCGAACGTGGGCGGGCGATCCTTGACTTCGATTTCGACCAGGCGCTCGTCGAGCTTGCCGTCGCGCAGGCGTTCGCGGAGTTTTTCGCGGGTACGCTCGACGCTCTCGCTGGGCTCGGGCTGAGGCGGCATGAGCAGGTCGAGGAGGCGATCCTCGGCGTTGAGTTCGGCGCGGTCGGCGACTTCGTCGAGGCGTTCCTCGCGCACCATGTCGATGGCGATGTCCACGAGGTCGCGGATCATCGATTCGACATCGCGGCCGACATAGCCGACCTCGGTGAACTTGCTGGCCTCGACCTTGAGGAACGGGGAATTGGAGAGCCGGGCGAGGCGCCGGGCGAGCTCGGTCTTGCCGACGCCGGTGGGGCCGATCATGAGGATGTTTTTGGGCATCACCTCTTCGGCCATTTCGGGCGGCAGTTTCTGGCGGCGGATGCGGTTGCGTAGCGCAATCGCCACGGCGCGCTTGGCTTCGGCCTGCCCGACCACGTGCTTGTCGAGCTCGCGGACGATCTCCCGAGGAGTCAGCTCATCGAGCAACGGCTCCTCATCCACACTCTGGCCCGGAAGATAGATGACCATGCCGCTTACAGCTCCTCGTAGGTGATGTTGTCGTTGGTATAGATGCAGATTTTGGCCGCGATCGCCATGGCCTCTTCGACGATGGAACGGGCGCCCATCTTGGTGTGGCGCATGAGGGCGGTGGCGGCGGCGGTGGCGAAGGGCCCGCCGGAACCGATGGCGACCACGCCGTCGTCCGGTTCGATGACGTCGCCGTTGCCGCTGACCAGGTAGGTATTCTTGGTGTCGGCCACCAGTAGCATGGCTTCGAGGTGGCGCAGCACGCGGTCCGTGCGCCACTCCTTGGCCAGTTCGACGACGGAGCGGGGAAGGTTGCCGTTGAACTGTTCGAGCTTGGCTTCGAAGCGCGCGAACAGCGAGAACGCGTCCGCGGTGGATCCGGCGAAACCAGCCAGAATCTTGTCATTGTAGAGGCGGCGCAGTTTGCGGGCGGATGCCTTCAGCACCTCGCTGCCGAACGTGACCTGGCCGTCGCCGGCCATGACGACCTTGTTGTCGCGGCGCACGCAAATTACCGTCGTGGAACGGACTCGATCTTTCATTTTCGCTGTAACTCTATTCTATCGGAAGGCGACTTTTGTATCCTTGCGGATCACGGAGTGCTTTTCAAGGGTAGCGCTTTTCGCGGGAAAATCGGTGCGGAAGTGGGCGCCGCGGCTTTCCTCGCGGGCGAGCGCGCAGCGGGCGATCAGGAGCGCGACGGAATCCGGCGCGATGGTTTCGAAGCGCGCGCAGGCCTCGGCGAGGCCTTCGGCGGAGCGGACGATGCCGCACCTTTCCCAGGCGATGCGGCGGATTTCGGGAGTGAGTTCGGGGAGCGGCGCGGGGGCAGCGGCCGCGGGCGCGACAGCGGCGGCTGTGTCGCGCATGGCGCGTCCGGCGCGGATGCCGAAGACGACGCCTTCGAGCAGCGAATTGCTGGCCAGGCGGTTGGCGCCGTGGACGCCCGTGCAGGCGACTTCTCCGGCGGCGAACAGGCGGGGTACGGTGGTGCGGCCGTCGAGATCGGTCCAGATGCCGCCCATGGCGTAGTGCGCGGCGGGGGCGACGGGTGCCGGCCCGGTTCCGATGTTGACGCCGTAGCGCAGGCAGGTTTCGTAGACGCGCGGGAAGCGGGTGCGCACGAATTCCTCGCCGCGATGGGATAGATCGAGCAGGACGTTCGGCGACGCGGTGCGGCGCATCTCGGCGACGATGGCGCGGGCGACCACGTCGCGGGGGGCGAGTTCATCGGTGAAGCGCTCGCCGCGGATATTTCTGAGCGCCGCGCCTTCGCCGCGCAGCGCTTCGCTGAGCAGAAAACGGGGGGCGCCTTCGAGGGCGAGCGCGGTGGGGTGGAACTGGACGAATTCGATATCGCCGATCTCGGCGCCGGCGCGGTAGGCGATGGTCACGCCGTCGCCGGTGGCCACGTCCGGATTGGTGGTGTTGAGGAAGACGCAGCCGAGTCCGCCGGTGGCGAGCAGGACGGCGCGGGCGCGGACCTCGATGGCCTGGCCGCGCGCGGCGTCCCATACCATGGCGCCGGCGGCTTCCCCGGCGGGGCCGAGGAGCAGTCCGGTGGTGGCGGCGAAGGTGCGGAAGGTCACATTGGGCAGCCTGGCGGCCTTGTGGTAGAGGGCGCGCGCGATCTCGCGCCCGGTGGAATCTCCGTGGGCGTGCAGGATGCGGTTGCGGCTGTGCGCGCCTTCGCGGGTGAAGGCGAGTTTGTTGCCGTGGCGATCGAACTCCGCGCCCCATTCGATCAGTTGCTGGATGGCGGCGGGACCCTCCTCGACCAGGGTGCGGACGGCGGCGCGGTCGCAGAGTCCATCGCCGGCGAGCAGGGTGTCCTGTTCGTGCAGTTCGACTTCGTCGTCGTCGCTGAGGGCGACGGCGATGCCGCCCTGCGCATATTCGGAAGAGGATTCGCGCAGGCTGTCCTTGGCGATGACCAGGACCGTGCCCGCCTCGGCGAGTTCAATGGCCGCCCGCAGCCCCGCGACTCCGGCTCCGATTACCAGAAAGTCCGGATTCATCGGTTCAACTGACAGGATAGCAGGCCGGTCCAATTCGGCAGGTTTGGCTGCGGTCTTTTGGCGGATACTCGTAAGATGCTTCTGGATGCCATCCGCAAAGGGAACGCGGAGGAGGTTCGCAGCCTGCTTGCCGCCGACCCGTCACTCTACGACACACGCACGCCGGAAGGGGCGAGCGCGGTGTTGTGGGCGGTTTACACGCGCCACGCCGAACTCGCGCCGCTGTTGCTGGGCGGGCGCGAACCGGATTTTTACGAAGCGTGCGCGCTGGGCGATTCGGGCCGGGCCAGGGCGCTGCTGGCGGCGAATCCCGCGCTCAGGGACGCGCCCGCGCCGGACGGCTTCACGGCGCTCGGCCTGGCGTGCTTCTTCCGCCACGCGGAGGTGGCGCGACTGCTGCTCGACAGCGGCGCGGATGCCTCGCTATCGTCGGCCAACGCGCTCCGCTTTTCGCCGCTGCACTCCGCGGTGGCGGCGGACGTATTCGAGATCGTGGACCTGCTGCTCGAGCGGGGCGCGGACCCCAACGCCGTGGCGGCCGACGGCAACACGCCGCTGCACTCCGCGGCGGGCCACGGCAACCGGCAGGTGATCGCGCGGTTGCTTGCGGCGGGGGCGGATCGGGATGCGCGCAATCAGGCGGGCAGCAGCCCGGCGGATCTCGCGCGGCAGCATGGCAAAGCGGTGGATTGGTAGGGCGTTGCGCGGCGGGTGTCCTGGACGCAGAGACGCCGAGACGCTGAGAGAAACGCGGAGGACCGGGAATCCGGCGCGGCGCTGGCGCGGTGAAGGAGGGCGGTGCGTGGGGGGCGTGGTACAAAGGGCGTATGCCTTCTTTCCGCGTTGAAACGCCGCAGCGATGCTATTCGGCCATCGTGGAGCGCGGCGTGATCGCGCAAACCGCGCAGCATCTGCCGCCCCGGGCCGGCAAGGTGTTCGTGGTGACGACGCAGGACGTGTGGCGCCACGCGGGCGCGCGACTGGCGGACGCGCTTTGCGACGTGCCGCACGAGATCCTCTACCTGCCCGGCGGCGAAGACAACAAGCGGCTCGCCCCGCTGGAGCAACTCGCCGAAGAGATGGTGCGGCGGGGCGGCGACCGCTCCAGTATTGTGATCGCCTACGGCGGCGGCATCGTCAACGACATGGGCGGCTTTCTGGCAGCGATCTTCATGCGCGGAATCCCGGTGGTGCAGATCCCCACCACCCTGCTAGCGCAGGTGGACGCGGCAATCGGCGGCAAGACCGGCGTCAACCTGGTGAGCGGCAAGAACCTGATCGGCTCGTTCCATCAGCCGCTGGCGGTACTGACGGATTCCGCGGTGCTGGAGACGCTGCCCGAGCGCGAGTATCGCGCCGGGCTTTACGAGATCGTCAAGGCGGGGATCATCCGCGAGGGCGCGCTCTTCCGGTATCTGGAGCAGGAGCGGGAGGCGGTGATCGCGCGCCACCCGCACGCGGTGGATCACATCATCACGGAGAGTGTGCGCATGAAGGCGGAAGTGGTGACGAACGACGAGCGCGAGGGCGACCTGCGGCGCATCCTCAACTTCGGACACACGTTCGGGCACGCCCTGGAAGCCGAGACCGGGTACACGCGCTTTCTGCACGGCGAGGCGGTGGCGTGGGGCATGCGCGCGGCCATCCACCTGGGCGAAGCCACGGGCCACGTCTCGGCCGAGGACGCCGTGGACATGCTGGAACTGATCGAAGCCTACGGGCCGATCCCGCCGCTGGACGGCATCCCGGCGGAGAATCTCGCGGCCCGCCTGGTGCACGATAAGAAGACGGTCCAGGGCAAGGTGCACTTCGTGCTGCCGGTGCGGATCGGCGAAGTGACGGTGGTCTCCGGAGTGGACGGGCGGCGGGTGCTGGATGCCATCCGCGCCGCACTCGCATGAGCGGGACGACGCCGCAAGGCGCGGGGAGCGAGCAGGAGGCGGCGCGCTGGGTGCGCGGCATGTTCGGGCGCGTGGCGCGGCGCTACGACCTGGCCAATCACCTGCTCTCGATGAACATCGACCGGGCGTGGCGCGCGCGCACGGTGGAACGGGTGAAGCCGGTGCTGGAGCGCCCGGGCGCGCGGGTGCTCGACATCTGCTGCGGCACGGGCGACCTGGTGCTGGCGCTGGCCGAACATCAGACCGTACTGGGGAGCGATTTCTGCCACCCGATGCTGGTGATCGCGTGCGACAAGATCTCCGGGCGGGGCGCGCCGGCGACGGTGTTCGAGTCCGACGCGTTGCGCCTGCCGGTCCGCGACGCTTCGCTGGACCTGCTGACGGTGGCGTTCGGTTTCCGCAACCTGACCAATTACGAAGCCGGACTGGTGGAGATGCGGCGCGTGCTGCGTCCGGGCGGGATGGCGGCGATCCTGGAATTCACCACGCCGCCGAACCGGGCGTTCGCCGCCTTGTATCACTTCTACGCGCGGCGCATCCTGCCGTGGATCGGCGGGATGATCTCCGGTTCGCGCGACGCGTACGAATACCTGCCGGAATCCGTGCGCAAATTCCCCGACGCTCCCCAACTGGCTCAAATGATGCGGGATGCCGGTTTCGCCGGGGTGGGCTACGAGTACATGACGGGCGGTATCGTGGCGCTGCACGTGGGCAGAATTTAGCCGCGCGGCGTAAGAAAGACGGCCGGACGGCGTCTAATCATCCGAAGAGAGTGGGTTATGCAGAATCGCGTAGTTACAGGTATTGCGGCCCTGGCCCTGGCGGCGGGTGCGGTTTTCGCGCAGGCGCCGGCGGCGGCGCCGCTTGTGTTCGAGGTGGCTTCGATCAAGCCGTCGGGTCCGATGGACCCTGCCAAGGTGATGTCCGGGCAGTTTCGCGTGGGCATGAGCGTGGACGGCGCGCGCGTGGATCTGCGCTTCATGTCCCTGGCCGATTTGATCCGCACGGCATACAAGATTAAGCCGCACCAACTGTCCGGGCCGGAGTGGATCAAGCAGGTGAGCATGACATCGGACCGCTGGGATATTCAGGCGAAGATGCCGGAGGGCGCGACGAAAGAGCAGGTGCCGGAGATGCTGCAGGCGCTGCTGGCGGAACGCTTCAAGCTGAAGGTCCACAAGGAGAACAAGGAGCAGCCGGTGTACGGGCTGGTGGTGGCCAAGGGCGGACCGAAGCTGAAGGAATCGCCGAAGGAGGAGCCGCCGAAGGAAGGCGAGGCGAAGACGCCGCAGAACGCGGTGAGCGTGCAGCGCGAAGGCCAGGGCATGGTGGTAAAGACCGGGCAAGGCTCAATGCGCATGACCATGGGGCCGAACATGAATATGCGGATGGAATCGGACAAGGTCACGATGGAGCAGTTCTCGGACATGATTACCGGATTCGTGGATCGTCCCGTGGTGGACATGACGGAGTTGAAGGGCAACTACCAGATCGCGCTCGATCTCACGATGGAAGACCTGCGCGCGGCGGCGGCCAAGGCGGGCGTCGCGATGCCGGGAATGCCGGGCGGAGGCGGCGCGGCGTCGGCCACGCCGGGCGCGATGGCGAGCGATCCGACGGGTCCGGGGATTTTCAGCTCGATCCAGCAACTCGGGTTGAAGCTGGAATCGAAGAAGGCGCCGGTGGAAACCATCGTGGTGGATTCGGCGGAGAAGACACCGACCGAGAACTGAGGCGGAACCGGTGGCGGACGGCGCGGGGGAACGCGTAAGAATCGACAAATGGCTGTGGGCAGCGCGTTTTTTCAAGACGCGTTCCCTGGCCGCGAAGGCGTGCGAACTGGGACGGATCGAAAGCAACGGGCAGCCCGCCAAGCCGGCGCGCGAGGTGCGGGCGGGCGACCGCCTGAAGGTGCGCAACGAGGGCGGCCTGTTCGAAATCGACGTGCTCGGGCTGAGCGAGATGCGCGGTCCGGCGGCGGTGGCGCAGAGGCTGTATCGCGAAACGGAAGCGAGCCGCGAGTTGCGGATGAGGCTCGCCGAGGAGCGGCGCACGGCGCCGAAGTTCGAATTCGCGCATGAGAACCGCCCGTCGAAGCGCGACCGGCGGCAGTTGGGCAAGTTGCGCGGCCGGTCGTAAGCAGGTCAGCGCGGGCTGTAGAGCTTGATGTTGTGGGTGGAAGCGCCGGAGCAGGCGATGGCGGGGCGGCCATCGCCGGAGTAGTCGGCGATCTTGCAGTCGGCGGCGGCGATGCCTCCGGGGTCGAGCACGTGGCGGGTCCAGTGTGCGCCGGCGGCGTCATCCGCGGTGAAGATCCAGAGCTGGAAACCCTGACCGCGGAAGCCGGCGACGATTTCGTCGCGGCCGTCGTGGTTGAGATCGCCGACGGCGAGCGCGTGGCCGTTGATCATGCCGTCCTCAAGCACGTGGCGGCGCCACTGCTTCCCTTCCTCGGTATAGACCACGACCTGGTTGCCGTGCCACGGCTCGATGGCGGCGATGAAGCGGCGCTTGCCCAGCAGGCCCATCTTGATCTCGCTCGATCCGCACTGCGGGCAGGGGCGCGGGTCACCCTTGGAGATGGATACCGGGCCGCCGGGGAGGAACACGCGGATGCCGAGGAAGTCGGCCGTCATCAGTTGCTCGCCGCGGCCGGACCAGTGCACCGGCGTGATGCTGTGGAGCACGCCGCGCGGGAGATCGGTGTAGAGTTCGCGCTTCCAGACGCCGGGGCGGTAGAGGTAGACGGGGACGGCGTCGGAATAATCCGGCGGCGCGGATTTGGCGCCGATCATGGGGGCGACCAGCAGCACCTTCCTGCCGTCGCCCTGGAGGTCGATCCAGCGCAGGCGGTGGACGGTGGGGATGCGGTCGATCTCGCGCGCGGTCCAGGGCTGGCGCGGGTCGGGGCCGCTTTTGAGGATGAGGACGTTGCCGATGCTCTTTTCGGGCGTGGTCTCGAAGTGGTAGCCCATGGCGATTTCGGGGATGCCGTCGCCATCGTAATCGTAGACATCGAGGTTGATGGTGCGGGGGACGTCGCTGACGATGACGTGGCGCTGCCAGGAGGGGTTCTCGTACCAGGCGAGCTCGGTGCCGCGTTCGTCGACTTCGATGATGTCGGGGCGTCCGTCACGGTTGAGGTCGGCGACCACGATCTGGTAGCCCATCCGGATGGAGTCCGTGACCACGGTTTCGCGGAACTGAGGCAGGTCAGCGGCGTGGAGCGTGGCTACCGCCAGGCAGAGCAGGACGCGCAACATGGCGTCCACTGTATCAGGAATGCATGTAGCGAGCGGTCAGTCCAGACGGCCCACGTGGAGGGTGACCTCGCCGAGGAAGGGCACGCGTCCGTCCTGAGCCGCGGCGCCGAAAAGGCGACGCAACTCCGCCAGCATGGGCTCGTGGCCCGGATCGCCGGGCAGGGGGATGGTGGAGTAGGAGAGGAGCCGGCTGCAGAGCACTTCGAAATCCAGTTGCTCCTCGTAGGCGAGCATGGCAGTGCTGTAGGGCTTGCCGGCGAAAAAGTCGCGCACGCTGCCCTCGCGATTGGCGTGATCCCGGACTCGCGCCGCGTGGCGCCGGAACAACTGCGCGTAGGCGCGCATGAAGGGCGAGCGCTTGCCGTTGCGGCCGTTGCGCAGGATGGCGACGGCGCCGCCGGGCCGCAACAGGCGGCGGAACTCGCGGCGCGCTTCGCGGGGATGGAACCAATGGAAGGCCGAGGCGCAGACGACGAGGTCGGCGACCTGGTCCGGGAGGGGCGCGGCTTCGGCGCGGCCCTCCACGCTATGGAAGCCCGGCCGGCCGCGCAGTTGCTCTTCGGCGACGCGACGCATCTCGGGATTCGGTTCGACGGCGTAGACGGTGTGGCCGTGGCGCAGGAACAGTTCCGCGGAGAGGCCGGTGCCGGAGCCGACATCCACGACCACGGCATGCGGGGCGAGGCCGGGATCGCGGCGCAGATACTCCATCACCGAATCCGGGTAGCCGGCGCGGCCGGCCGCATAATATGGGGCGCGGGACGAGAAACGCCCCGCGGGATCGACCGCGGTCATCACTACCGATGGTAACCGTTGCCCGGTGAGCGCTCAGAACAGCAGCTTCAAGGCCAGTTGACCGATACGCGGGTCGCCGGAGGAGGTGATGCTGCCGAAGCCGCCGGCGCTTTGGGTGACGTTCGGGTTGTTGAAATTGACGCGATTGGTGGCGTTGAAGAACTCGCCGCGGAACTGGAAGCGGGCACGCTCCTTCAACTGGAACTCCTTGAAGATGCCGGTATCCAGCCCGACCAGGTTCGGGCCGCGCAGGGATCCCTTGCCGACGCTGCCGAAGGTGCCGGTGGCGGGCAATCCAAAGGCGGAGGGCACGAGCCAGGGCACGCAGGGGCCGGAGGCGCCGCACGCGCCGGCGCCGTACGCGGCTGGGCCGAGATAGTTGGCGCGGTCGGTTCCGAGTCCGGTCTGCGACTGGTCCTTGCCGGCCATGATGGTGAGCGGGCCGCCGGATTGCGCGGTGAGAATGCCGCTCCACTGCCAGCCTCCGGCGATGGCTCGCAGGAGGGCGCCGTGGTGCGCCAGTTTGGGCAGTTCATAGACGTAGGAAACGACCATGCGCTGGGTGTGGTCGAATTCGCTGGGTCCGCGATCCCATTGATGGCGGCCGGGGAAGTTCCACGGAATCGGCGAGTTGCCCCCCTGCGCGACGCCCGTGATGCCCTGGCTGTAGGGCAGGTCGTCGATCGACTTCGACCAGGTGTAGTTGAAGAGGATGGTGGATCCCTTCGAGTAGCGCTTCTGCACGGTGATTTGCAGGGAGTTGAAGCCGGAGTTGATGTCCTGCGAGGCCTGCGAGATGCTGCCGAAGGGCTGGAAGTAGCGGCGCGCATCGGTGGATGCGGAGTTACCCGCCTTATAGACGGCCGGGTTCAGTTCGAGCGATTCCAGCAGGTGGCGCGACTGGGATCCGACGTAGCCGGCACGCAGCAGCCAGGCCGCGCCCAACTGCCGCTCCACGAACAGATCGTAGTTGTAGATGACCGGAGTGAGTTCCTTGCCGCCGTTGGCCGGGTCATACGTGATGGCCAGGACGGGGCCGGGGAAGGGTGTGTTTTTGAGCGGCGGGAACGGCGCCGGATAGGGCACGGTGTAGCCCAGGTAGGGATTGCTGAGCGTGCCTTGCGGCTGCGTCAGGCTGAACTGCGGACTGAAGGGTGTGACGTCCACGAAGCGGTTGTTGAAGATGCCGTTCTGGATGGCGTCATAGAAAGTGCCGCCGCCACCGCGGACGCTGGTCTTGCCGTCGCCCATGACATCCCATGCGAAGCCCACGCGAGGCGCGATGTTGTTCAGGCTGGGATTCACGCCCCAGCGCGGCACACCGGTGTCGCCGGGGAAGAGCAGGCCCTTGGGGGCATTGGTGTAGACCTGCGACGTGGCCCCGGCGGCGTAATCGCTGATGCTGAACTGCTCGATGCGGTTCTTGGTTTCGTGCCAGGGGTACATGGGCTCGTAGCGAAGGCCGAGGTTGAGGGTGAGGCGGCGGGTCACGTGAATGTCATCCTGCACGAACAGGTTGTAGGTGTTCATGAGGTTGTCCTTGAACTCGCCGTAGCCCTGGGTGAAGGTGCGGACGTAGCCGAGCAGGAAGCTGGCCAGGGCGTCGTTAGTGGTGTCGGCGGTGAAGGAGAACGATCCCGAGGTGCGGAACTGGTTGCGCAGCAGCACCTGCGCGCGGGTGACGGAGCCGCCGAAGGTGATGCTGTGCCGGCCGCGAACGGTGTTGAACTCGTCGCTCAACTGATACTGGTTGCGGATGAAGTCGGCGGGATCGGTCTGGGAAGGATTGAAGAATCCGGAAACGTTGAGGCCGGAGATGGTCTTGGCCGAAGGCGGTTGCCAGATGTTCACGCCCAGGTCGGCAAGCCCGATGCTGCCCGGCGCCGGTCCACGGTTTGAGGTTTCGCGCGAGAAGCCGAGGCGGAATTCGTTGAGGGCGCCGGGGCCGACCAGGTGGGTTTCGCTGAGCAGCGCGTTCTGCGATTGGATGACGGAGTAGTTCGAGTTCGCCAGGTAATTGGTGTTATCGAGAAATCCCGTGTTGTGAAAGCGGTCGTAGTAATAGCGCAGGGACATGCGGTCCTTGTCGGAGAAGGAGTGGTCGCCGCGCACAAGGTATTCGCCGAAATCCTGGGCCAGGGGCACGGCATAGAAAACGCGGCCGTTGCCGCCGGGGAGAACCGGAATGTACTTGGTGAACTTGACAGCCGCCGGATCGAAGCGGCTGACGGGGATCTGGTTATTGGGGAACGGCTGACCGGTGCTGGGGTCCACAACGGTGGTGGCTTTGCCGAAGGGGTTGGCTGGATTGGAGGCGGTGGAGACGGCGGAGAAATCGCCGCTCATATCGGCCGTGGTCGGAAAGTACGCACTGCTGGTGTTGCCGAGATTGCGGATTTTGGTGCCCTGGTAGCCGAAGAAGAAGAAGTCCTTGTTGCGCCGGTCGACGATGCCGGGGATGCGGACCGGTCCGCCGATGGTGCCGCCGTATTGGTTGCGCTTGAGCTGATCGCGTTTGGCGGCGAAGTAGTTGCGCGCGTTGAAGACGGCGTTGCGGTTGAATTCGAACAGGTCACCATGAAAGTCGTTGGTGCCGGACTTGGTGACCACGTTCACCACGCCGCCCGCGTTGCCGCCGTACCTGGCCGAGTAGTTCGCGGTCTGCACGCTGAACTCCTGCAGCGCGTCAGGGAAGGGGAAGGGCTGGTTGACGTTGGTGTAGAGGTCGTTGTTGTTGGCGCCGTCGAGGCGGAAACTGACCTGGTTCTGGCGCGCGCCGTTGGTGGAGACGGTCACAGTGGCGGGAAAGGTCTTGGTATTTCCCTGGTCCACGTCGGAGGAGGGCGCCGGGATGGCGCCGGCCACCACCAGCAGCAGGGAGGCGGCGTTGCGGCCGTTCAGCGGCAACTCTTCCACGCGCCGCTGGTCCACCACTTCGCTGGCGGCGGCGGTCACGGTGTTCACCTGCGTGCTGTCGGCAGCCACCTCCACGGTCTGGGTGGATTTCTGCAGTTCCATGGACTGATTGACCGTGACGCTGCCATCGGCCTGGAGCGTGATTCCCCGGCGGATCGCGTTGGCGAAGCCCTTGACCTCAAACTCCAGCGAGTAGGTGGATGGGCGCAGAGAGGGCAGTACGAAATAGCCCTGATCGTTGGTGACGGTCTCCCGCGACACGGAGGTTTTCTCGTCGGTGGCTTTTACCTTGCCCCCGGCCACGACCGCGCCGCTGGGATCGGTGACGGTGCCGACGATGGTTCCATACCCCTGGCCCCAGAGCGCGCCGGAGAGGGAGAGAGTGAAAGCCGCGAGAGCGATGGTACGTGACAATGCCGAGCGACGGTTCATGGTCGCCTCCTTGAGTGTGGTGGATGGACGCGAAGTCCACACGTCCGCGCGTGGAGATACACTTCGCGCCGCAAATCAGTTAACCTCTGCCGCGGGGACGGAGCTGTCCGTCCTTAGGCCCCTGTGTGCATATTTATGCGAGACAACTAGGTTATGTCCAGGGAACGATATCACCAACGTAAACGGCCGTCAAGATCTTTCTGGGATTCCCGATTCGGTTGAGCGCTCAAATCGGGGCGATTCCGGCCGTATCGTCTCCGCCCGGCGGCGCGTCTACCATGGAGATATGAAGCTCGCCTTGCTCGCGATCTGCGCCGCCGCGTTCGCGCAGACCGCCCGCCCTCCGGCCGCACCCGCCAGGAAGCAGACTCCCGCGCCCGCGCCGGCCACGGCGAGCAAGTGGCCCATCCGGAGCATTCAGGTGGAGGGCAACCGCATCTACACCCGCGAGCAGGTGGCGGCCGTCGCCGGACTCAAGATCGGCCAACTCGCCGGGCGCGACGAATTCGAAGCCGCGCGCGACCGGCTGGTTGCCAGCGGAGCCTTCGAAACCGTGGGCTACCGCTTCGAACCGTCCGCCGACAAGCAGGGCTTCGCCGCCATCTTCCAGGTCACCGAAGTGCAGCCGACTTTCCCGGTGCGGTTCGAAGACCTGGGCGTGCCCGACAGGGACATCGAGGCCGCGCTCGCCGCGCGCGATCCGCTGTTTTCCCGCGCCAACCTGCCGGCCACGAAGAACGTGCTCGACCGCTACACCAGCCTGGTGCAGCAGTACCTCGCGACGAAGGGCATCACCGAACCGGTAGCAGCCAAGGTGGTGGCGCTCTCCACCGACCGCTTCGCCATCGTGATCCGCCCGGCGCGCGGTCTGCCGCGGGTCGCCGAGGTGACCTTTACGGGCGACGCGGTGGTGCCGCCGGCGGTGCTGCGCGAGGCCATCCACGGGGTCGCCATCGGATCGCCCTACTCGGAAGCAGGCTTCCGCGAGATCCTCAACGTCAGCGTACGCCCGATCTACGAACAGCGCGGGCGGCTCCGCGTCTCCTTCCCCGAAGTGCGCGCCGAAGGGGTGAAGGACGTGGAGGGAGTGCGGGTATTCGTAAAGGTGGACGAAGGCCAGGTCTACGAACTGGGCAAGGTGACGATCGCCCCGCCCAGTCCGGTGGACCCCGCCACCCTGCTCAAGGCGGGCGACTTCAAAACCGGCGACATCGCCAATTTCAGCCGCGTCAGCGACGGCTACGAGCGCATCCGCCTGGCGGTGCGCCGCGCCGGGTATCTTAATGCCAAGGTGAGCGGCGAACGCCGGATCGACGACGCGAAGAAGACCGTGGACGTCGAGGTGCGCATCGAACCCGGAGCGCCGTTCACCATGGGCAAACTCACCCTGGTGGGGCTCGACCTCAACGGCGAGGCCGAAATCAAGCGGATCTGGACGTTGAAGGAGGGCAAGGCCTTCAATCCCGAGTACCCGGACCGATTCCTGACGCGCATCCGCGAAGAGGGACTCTTCGACAACCTGGGCAAGACCAAGGCGGACGTCAAAGTAAACGACGACACCCACACCGCCGACGTGACCCTGACCTTCGGGGGAGCGCCGTCAAAGCCCGATCGGCCGTTTCGGTAACATCGCACCGCGGCACCTGTGGAAGGTCTCCACGGTGCTGCTGCAATTCAATACAGAATCTATCGTACGCGGTAACAATTAGTAGCATACCCGCGCATTATCTTTAGGATAAATAACAATATCTGGAGGGGCTGCCGTGTTAATGGTGAGGTAAACGTGTTCGTACTCTCGGCAGCACTTACGGCTCTCGTCTCAGACGGCGAACGCCTGTGCGGGATCCCGGAAAATCCGGTTTCACCCTTCAGCGACCTGGTGGTCCAAGGCGACTTCCGGCGCTTCCTGGTAGCCCGCATGGGCTCGACCGGATCCACCTGGCTGGCCAAACTGCTCAACAGCCACCCGGAAGTCCTATGCACCCACGAGGGCGTGCTGGCCCAGGCGTTCCCGCGGACTCGGTATGGGGAGGAAGAAGTCGTCCGGTATGTCAGATACTTCGCCTGGAGCACGCGGCATCACGCCTACGGGGCGGTCGGAGACGTGGGCTCGGTATGGGCCGGCCAACTGCGTTTCCTGCCCTTCACCTCGGCTTTGCTGGTCCGCCACCCGGCGCGGATTCTGCACACGCGCTTGAAGGTGCTGGACCACGACCGGTCCTTCATCCCCTCGCTTTCGGCGGAGAACGAAGCCTGCCTCCGCCATTTTTGGGGAATCGAGCCGCGCGGGCTGGATCCGGTGGACCAGGTTTTCCTGTCGGACGCGATCACGTTCCTGTTTCAGTTGAGCGGCGCGCGCCACGCCACGATGGTGATTCGGATCGAGGACATGAAGTCCGTCCCCACCGTGCTTGGCGTGCTGCGGGGTCTCACCGGACTCGATTACGACCGCGCCTCCGTGGAGGTCATGACCCGCACGCGCGTGAACAAGCGCGCGCCCGCCGCCGGCGTGCCCGAGATCGTGCGCGGCTTCAGCCCGCGGCAGCGGGAGTGGTACCAGGCGATCCTCAAGGAACCCGCCGCTTCACTGGGCTACGACCTGCTGAGCGACGACACGGAATCGGTGCCCGCCTCAAAACCCGGCAGCAGGGATCAGGAGCCGGCGGAGGCCTTGAGCAGGTAATCGGCCGCCTCGCCCAGGGGAACATCTGTGCGCGTGCGGACGCGCCGCTCCACCACCTCGACCAGCCCTGAGGCGGCCTTCTTGCCGACCGTGACACGCCAGGGCACGCCGATCAGGTCCGCGTCCTTGAACTTCACGCCGGCGCGCTCGTCGCGGTCGTCGAGCAGCACGTCGAAGCCCGCGGCGGCGAGCGCTTCGCAGACCGCGCGGGCGGCTTCGCCCGCGCCCGCGTCGGTGACGATCACGTCGAAGGGTGCCGCGCCGGAGGGGAGGATCATACCGTCGGAATCGTTGCCCGCTTCCACGGCGCGGGTGAGCAGGCGTTCGAGCGAGAGGCGCGCCCCGCCTTCGTGGATGCGCGCGATCTCGACGGCGTTGCGGATGGCGAGCGGCGCGCCGCAAGAAGCGCAGCCGTCGCCCGCGGCGGTCTCGCGCAGGTCCGCGACTTCCGCCTGAAAGTCCTCCCCGGGAGTGACGTGGCGCAGGTGGAAATCGTCGCGGTTCGCGCCCGAGACCATATTGCGGCGGCCTTCGAGGGCGCCATCCATCCAGATGGTCACGGAATCGATGCCCACCGGGCCCAGCGAACCCGCCGAAGCGCCGAACCACTTGACCAACTCCTCGCCCGTCGCCTGCCGGAAATTCGGGTCGCCCGAGCGAAGGGCGAAGCGTGCCTCGCTGAGCTGATGATCGCCGCGCAGCAGCACCAGCACCGGCTTGCCCGCCGCCACCAGCACCAGGCTCTTCATCTGCATCGATTCGGGCTGCCCGGTGAAGCGCGCGATATCTGCGATAGTCTTCTGTCCCGGAGTGGCGAAAGGCTCCGGGAAAAGATCTCCCGCGACGTCCGGCGGCGCGGGTTGGGGAACGCTATCGGCCAGCGCCAGCGCGGCGGCAGCGCCGCACGCCGGACACACCGCGGCGGGGTCCGGACCGGCATCGTCCGGCACGACAGCCCCGTGTCCGCTCCACGCGCAGGCCACTCCGGCGCGTTCCACAATGCGGCGCAGCGCGGTCTCCACGGCGGCGCGCGCTTCGCCGAACCAGTACACGTCCAACCCGGTGAACTGGCGCATCCTGAGCGGCGGCGTTTCCACGCGATACCAGATCTGCGGCAGTTGCCTGGCGCTGCGCAGTTCCCCGCGCGCGATCTCCGCGGCCGCCGGCGCGTCCAGCAGGATTTCCTGCCCGCCGGCGCGGTTCATTTCCTCGCGCGCGATGCGCCGCAGGCGCGCCAGCGACCGCATTCCCAGCGGCAGGTAGCCGTAGACTCCCGTGGAAACCGCGCGCGCGTACCCGGCGCGCACGAGCAGCCGTTCAGCGACGGTCTCCACGCCCGCGGGGCTCCCCCGCAGGGTGGGGATGAAACTCGTGGTCCAGCGCACCATAGGCCTTCAGACTAGCATGTTAAAATTGATCTTCTCCCCCCTTATGAAGATAGCGATTGGCGCCGACCATGCCGGGTTTTCCCTGAAGGAAAAACTACGGCAACAACTCTCCGGGGAAGGCCACGAGGTAGTGGACTACGGCACCGGCGACGAGGCTTCGTGCGACTACCCCGATTTCGCGCAAGCGGTGGGACGCGACGTCGCCGCCGGGCGCAGCGACCGCGGCATCCTGGTGTGTTCCACCGGAATCGGCATGGCCATCGCAGCCAACAAGGTTGACGGAGTGCGCGCGGCGCCGGCGCAGAACGAAGACGAAGTCCACTTCACGCGCGAGCACAACGATGCCAACGTGCTCACCCTGGGCGCCAAGTACCTGGACCAGGAACACGCGATGCAGTTGGTCCACGTCTTCCTCGACACGCAGTTCGCCGGCGGACGCCACGCCCGGCGCGTGGCTAAAATCGCCCAACTCGAACAGTAACCGTTCCCGGAGGAACCAATGAACGAATCCCAACGCATGGCCCGCTCCCTCTCCCAGGTGGACCCGGAGGTCTTCGACGCCGTCCAGCACGAAATCGCGCGCCAGGACGGACAACTGGAACTGATCGCCAGCGAGAACTTCACCTCCGAGGCGATTCTCGAAGCCACCGGCAGCGTGTTCACGAACAAGTACGCGGAGGGCTATCCGGGCAAGCGCTACTACGGCGGCTGCGAGTTCACCGACATCGTGGAGAACCTGGCCCGCGAGCGCGCCAGGAAACTCTTCGGCGCCGAATACGCCAACGTGCAGCCGCACTCGGGTTCGCAGGCCAACCAGGCGGCGTATGCCAGCGTGGTCTCGCCCGGCGACACCATCATGGGGCTCAACCTGGCCCACGGCGGACACCTCACCCACGGCCACCAGCTCAACTTCTCCGGCAAGATGTACAAGGTGGTGCCCTACAACGTGCGCCAGCAGGACGAGCGCATCGATTACGACGAAGTCGAACGCCTGGCCCACGAGCACCATCCGAAGCTGATCATCACCGGCGCCAGCGCCTACCCGCGGATCATCGACTTCGGGCGTTTCCGCGCCATCGCCGACGCCGTCGGCGCGGTCTTCCTGGTGGACATGGCGCACATTTCCGGACTGGTGGCCGCGGGCGTGCATCCCAATCCCTGCGAGTGGGCCGACATCGTCACCTCCACCACCCATAAGACGCTGCGCGGACCGCGCGCCGGCCTCATCCTGGCCCGGGAAAAATTCGGCAAGGAGATCGATAAGAACGTCTTCCCCGGCACGCAGGGCGGGCCGCTGGTCCACGTGGTGGCCGCGAAAGCAGTGTGTTTCCTGGAGGCGATGCAGCCCGAGTTCGTGGAGTATCAGAAGCGCGTAGTGGCCAATGCCCGCGCGCTGGCCGGGGCATTGATGGAAGCCGGCTTCCGCGTGGTCTCCGGCGGCACCGATACGCACGTGGTGCTGGTGGATGTGTTCTCCAAGGGCATCCGCGGCCGGGAAGCCGAAGAGGCGCTCGACCGCGCGCGCATCACCGTCAACAAGAATGCGATTCCTTTCGACACCAACAAACCGATGAACCCGAGCGGCATCCGCCTGGGCTCTCCCGCGGTAACCACGCGCGGTTTCGGCGAGGAGGAAATGCGGCAGGTCGGCCGGTTAATTGCCGAGGTGCTGACTCACGTCGGGGACGAGGCGGTCATCGCCGGAGTGCGCCGCGAAGTCGGGGAACTCACGGCCCGTTTCCCGCTCTACGCCTGGAAACGCGAACCCGCGCGCGCCTGAAGAATGCTGCACATCGTTATCGACGCCCGCCGCATCCGGGACTTCGGCATCGGAACCTACATCCGCAGCCTGGTCCACGCGCTCGGGCAGGTCGATCGAAGGAACCGCTACACGCTGGTCAGCGGTCCGGCGGATGTGCGCACGCTCGCCGGGCTGCCGGAGAATTTCCAGACGGCGGTTTACGCTCGCAACGATCACTCCCCGCTGGATCACGTCGCGTTCCCGCTCTTCCTCAAGGGCCTGCATCCGGACCTGGTGCATATCCCGCTGAACCGGGTGCCGCTCATGATGATCCGGCCCTACGTGGTCACCATCCACGACCTGGCCAACATCTTCCTCGAGGAAGAGACCACCAACCTGCGCATGCAATTGCGGCGCTTCCGCTTCCGCCGCGGCCTGGCGCGCGCCAACCGCGTGATCGCCGTCAGCGACTCCACCAAGCGGGACGTGGAAATCACCATGGGGATCCCCCCGGAGCGCATTCGCCGCGTGTACAACGCGCCCGATCCCGGGTTCTTCAATCGCGCCACCAGTCCGGGCAGCGAACAGAAGCGCATCCTGGAGCGCTACCAGATCCAATATCCGTACCTGCTCTACGCGGGCAACATCCGCAAGCAGAAGAACATCCCGCGGCTGGTGGAGGCCTTCGCGGTGGCGCGCGCGCAGCTGGCCGATCATCCGGTGTACCGGGACCTGAGGCTGGTCATTATCGGGGACACGATTTCGCGCTACCCCGCGGTGCGGCAGTCGGTGATCAAAAGCCGTGTGGAGAACGTGGTGCGCTTCCTGGGCTTCGTCCCCTTCGATACGCTGCGCTGCTTCTATGAGTGCGCCGCGGCGTTCGTATTCCC